>JAUICE010000109.1 GCA_030428185.1 Gammaproteobacteria bacterium | reverse complement strand
TAATGCAGAAAAACTTTTAAAGAGGAGATAAACACATGTCAAATCCAATAAAAACACTTTCGAAATTTGGCCAGTCTATTTGGTTAGACTATATCATCCGGGATATTTTAGTAAATGGTGATCTAAAAAAAATGATCGATGAAGACGGTTTGCGTGGCATGACATCGAACCCTGCAATTTTTGAGCAGGCTTTTGCAAATAGTCAAAGCTATGTTGACGATATTAAAAAAATGACTAAAGAAGGCCATTCGCTTCATGAGATCTATGAAACACTCACCCAACGTGATGTGCGTGATGCATCAGATATATTCCGATCTACTTATGATGCGACTAACCACTTAGATGGTTATGTCAGCTTAGAAGTAAATCCAGAATATGCTAATGATAGTGATAAAACACTTAAAGAAGCACGCGAACTTTGGAAAGCACTAAATCGCCCTAATGTATTAATTAAGGTACCTGCAACCAAAGAAGGTCTACCGGTTATTCAGCAATTAATTACTGATGGCATTAATGTTAATGTGACTTTGTTATTTGGGTTAGAGCGCTATCGTGAAGTAGCAGAAGCTTATATCAAAGGACTTGAAGCACGTGTTGCCGCCGGCAAATCAATTGATCATATTGCATCAGTTGCAAGCTTCTTTTTAAGCCGCATCGATAGCTTAATCGACCCAATGCTTGAAAAAGTTATTGCTGAAGGCGATAAAGGCGCTGATCTTGCCAAAAAAATGCATGGTCAAACAGCAATTGCTTCTGCCAAAGGTGCTTATCGTATCTTCCAAGAAATATTTAATAGTAGTCGCTTCCAGAAATTACGTGATAAAGGCGCTCATGTACAACGTCTACTCTGGGCGAGTACCAGTACTAAAAATCCCGACTATTCTGATATACTCTATGTCGATACATTAATTGGCCCACAAACGGTAAACACCATACCAGTAGAAACCTTTAAAGCCTATCTTGACCATGGGGACCCAGCAGAACGCCTCGAGTCTGATCCCGACAACGTTGTCGGTGAGCTGGCACATTTGAGCGAAGCCGGTGTAGATTTAGCTAAATGTACACAGCAACTCGAAGATGAAGGCGTTGATAAATTTAAAAAAGCCTTTGAAAAACTTCACGAGACACTTAAAAAAACCATGGGCTAGGCCTTTACTTAGCCATTGACTGCAGAGTGCCTATTGAGTTTAAATGATCTGCACAAATTAAAAAATTTTGTGTCCGCTAAAACGCGAAAAAATTATTATAAACAACAATCAAAATTGGTAAAGCATCATGAGAAAGCTGTTATTCAATATACCAAGACAATTGTGCACCTCTTCTTATAGCTCAAAAGCGACGCCACATGAATTCGATAGCATTAATATAATATTGTATAGTTTGGCTATTGGTGCTACTAGCACTTACCTAGCTGATAAATTTATTAAAGATAAACCAACAGCCCAATCTATCCTCAAGCAACTCAATCAAGAAAGCGAATCTGATGAGCAATCACATGTAGCAAAACTGCTTAGCCAACATAAGCAACTGACTGACAATGCTATAACACAATCAAAATATACAACAACTGTCGGCTGGTATATGCACTTAATCGGCAGATGGGGATGTCTATCTAAACAATGCATGCGCAACAAGCAGCAGCGTCTTCAAAAGAAAATAATCAACAGAATAGAAACACCAGAAAATCCTGAGCATCCCTGGTATAGCAACGCAGGTGATATTGATGAGAGATTTAACTGGACAAGTTTAGACGCTTACGTGTTGGGCAAAGCAGAAAAATATAAATTATCTCTTGACGGCATCTCAATACAAGAAGCAGCTCATAAGTTAAAATTACTCGAGAAACTACGTAAGCGCTCGGCGAATTACTCAGTTGATTTAGGCAGCTCGATGTTATAGGGAAACAAAGTGCGATAGTCATAAAGCGCTTTAAGCTTATCCCCATGACGATTACGAAATAAAAATAAATGTCCAAAACATGGATCCAAATCGAGCACATCGGCTATCAGTATTGATAATGTATTAATTGATTTTCTCATATCTGTTATTTCGTTATAAAGGTAAACTTTTGCATGTGTTGGCACTAGCATTGGCTTATCACCTCCAATAAATTAAGTAGCTCCTGTCGATTAAAGCCTGACGAAATATCACAGCGTACACCATTGGGTAGCGTTACTTGATAATTATTTTTCAGATTTGATGAACGTAATGAGATCTGGGTGAAAGCTGATGTATTTAACCCCTGAGCTTTGTCTGACGTGTTTTTAAATTTATAAAGGTAGTATTTGAATTGTCGGTATTTGATGCCTTCTTGCTCGCAAAATTTGTGCTGTGTTAATTCACTTGAGTTGAAACGATCAATGATATTGTGCCAATAGATTTGTTTTTCTGTGTTGCTCATGATATTGCTACTCCTTTCATTAGGGGAGCAGCGAGAATAGCATCTCTAAATTTAGCTACAAGATGGAGTTCGCCGAACGCTTACTCTTTAACTAGCCATGTATCCATTTTTATTCTCCCTGAAAAAGGAGTAATCTTATCAGAGATATCTCCAGATTTTTAGAATTTGTGGGTAATTAAATGGTTCGGCGAACGCTTACGAATCAGCGCTTGCTGTAATCAGAGAAAGTGTACAAGTTAAAATTAAATCCAAGAATTAGTTAGCTAATTAGAAAACTTGGTAACAATGACTAGGAATCATTTTTTGGTTCTTTACTAAACCTATTATGATCAACACTGGGCAATGCTTTCATAACGCTATAGCACACTCAGCATAGAAATATCATAATTTTTCAATCGTCTTCATTGGTAAATAAGATAAAGCAACATTTATTCTGT
>JAUICE010000049.1 GCA_030428185.1 Gammaproteobacteria bacterium | reverse complement strand
TGCCGTCATATCCATGACCCAAAGTGCGTTGAAGTTTTGCCCAAGCGCCTCT
This sequence comes from Gammaproteobacteria bacterium, assembly GCA_030428185.1. Classification (GTDB taxonomy): domain Bacteria; phylum Pseudomonadota; class Gammaproteobacteria; order Legionellales; family Legionellaceae; genus JAUICE01. The sequence continues at coordinate 15,693 of JAUICE010000049.1, read as the reverse complement.
AAAAACCCCAGTACTTGAATGGGCTCATTTTGTGCTTGCGGCTGAAATGTGGTTTCTCTACATAACCAAACTAATTGATCATAAGCTTCATTGAAACTAATTTTTTTTTCATTTGTTTCTAAGAGAGCGAGTTGACTCAGTGTCTCATAAAATTTATTAAGCGCTTGGTACTCTTCGCTGGTAATGTTGGCATGACCAGGTATTTCAAATAGCATCAAGATATGCGCAAAAATATCAGACCAATCATCAAGTGTTCGACTTTGTTTTGTTTCAAACTTAAAAAAATAATGTTTGAGATTATTTTGGATAGAGGTGTTCTCTACTTGTTTTAAAAAGTGATTGATTGAAACTAGTCGTTCACCAGTTTTTTCAATGTTATTGACTATGCCCCCTATTGTTTCATCAGACATAGCATCTTTAAAAAAGAAAGGATTTGATAATAAAAAATGACAGTCTTCAATGGTTAGAAGCTTTTGGTTTTTGAGACTAAATAAGTGTAAAAAACTATTGATGAGCCCGTACTCGCTAAGTGCTAGTCCTTGAGAAAAGTTAATGTCTTTAAGGCTTATATGTTGGCTTAGACGTCTAGCGATCAGTTGCCTATTACTGCTTAAGTTTGGAACGACGATTCCTATTCTATCTATGTCCTCTGCTCTTTGTGTGTTCAGCCACTGTATTAATGCTGAATATTCATCGTATTCGTTACTAAATTCAGCATAGCTAATATTCTTTTGTGCGTTGATACCGTCAAATCGCTTAATTGTTACTCCTTGCTTTTCTAATGCATTGAATAACTCTAGATATATGGGTGGGATTTCATCAAAATAAGCGAGTCTTAACTGTTGAAAGTGAATGATAGTACGTCTATTAATAAGAGTGATAAGCTTATTTGCGAGCGTACTAAATGGCTGATAGCCCTTTGTAAGCTTCACAAAAAGCTTTTGACACTCATAGAAAAAGCGGGTTTCGTCATTATATTGGAAATCATTAAAATGGATATCGAGGCAAAATTGATGGCAGTGAGTCCAAGCTGCTTGTAAGGCCTTGGCCAGTTGAGTCTTTGAAAAGGCATAAGGTGATAGCTCTTCAACGACTTTTAGCCAAAGCGCTGCTTCACTTATTGGTGATAATAAAGCGGGTTGCTCTTTAATACCAAATTCTGCCCATAATAGTTCTAACCACACTTGGATGGAGTAAATCTTGGGTGTTTCCCAAACAAAATCAGATTGTTTGGCATTAAACATTTCGTGTAGGGTTTTAGCAAGACGTGCGTTAGGGGTGATAGTGATCCCATGAGTTATTTCATCTGGTAATTCGTTTACGGTGGTAATACTGGATTCACTTATGAGATTATTTGTTTGGGTTGTCATTATTTAAACCTGGCTGCCGTGTTTTAGAACTTTACATTGCAAGATCTTTTTTTTATATAAGCCGTATGATATAAGAATAGGGTTATGCAAGCCACACGTTTCAAAAGGATACCTAAGAGCCCTTTTCATCTCACTCATTAATTAGAGTGGTTTGAATATTTTTTTGCCTCTATTGGTCCTCAATGATTAAGGCGTGTGAAATCAGGAAGAAATAAGGAGATAGGCATGCCAAAAACACCTGTGAATGAACAAGAGAATTTTAATAGTTTTATTCCAAGCGGGCAATATAATCCAAATAGTAAGCAAGAGTTTACTTGGAGCTTTCAGTTACATAATTATCCTACACGCCAACCAGCACCATCAGGATATTTCCAACCAATTCATGATGAGCTAGATTCATCCAGCTGGTCTGAAGACTCTTACTACGGCTATGATAATTTAAGTGATGATTCAATATACTCTGATGATTTTGATTATTATGGCGGTATTGAGTTTAATAATGCTGATGAAGCCAGAGAGAGCGCTAGTGAATCTGGATTACTCACAGACGTTGAATATTACAATACCCACAGATTGAACCATGTTGAACCAAGGTTGCCACAGTCTATATTAAACAGTGAAATAAGAGCTTTTTCACATGAACATTTAAAAGCAGTTAAAAAGGTTAATAAGCCTGAAAAAATGACACAAGAGCAACTTGCGGCCCAATATCAAGCAGTTAAAATGACTTTTAATCAGCTTTATGAGCAAATCCAAGGCTTAAAAGAGGCATATATTGCTTCAAAAGCACAACATCAATCAACGATTAACTCAGTTGCATCAAGGCTGACTTTTGGTTTTATTGACAATACGAAAGTTAATCCACAGCGTCTTGAGAAAATTGAGCAGTTAATGAGTTTAGCAAGTGAGGTTAAGGACGAACTTATCGATGTTGAGGACGGACTTATCGATGATGATAGTTATGATAATCTGATTCTAGATTATCAGGGTTACACGGCGATCCTCGAAGGTGCAGTGATTTCAGTATGTAAAGAAATTAAAGATACCTATGATAAGTCATGGTTTAGTTCCAATCCTACTGGCTCCAAATTATACGAGCTTCTAACTAAATGCAAAGAAGGAAAATCAGAAGATTATATCAACAGAGCAATGAATCTTTATCAAGTTTTTAATGATAAAAATTCTTTAGATATTGAAATCGGCAATAATGGTGTGATGTATACACTTAACGTTTAACACTACGCTCTGATTTGTTTTAAGTAAAAAGCCAGCATCAGCTGGCTTTTTTATAGCGACTCTATATCTAATAGTGTTTTTTTTATCGATAAATGTACACCTTCAGTACTGCCCATAAATCCCCCCAGCCCGTTTTTAGCTATGATGCGATGGCAGGGAAAAATGAGGGGCAAAGGATTTCTTTTTAAGGCTTGTCCTATGGCGCGTGGGTGTGATTTTAGACTATTGGCGAGCGCTTGATAACTCTTCGTTTGTCCGCGTTTAATCTCTGTAAGTAATTCGAGTACTTTTTTTTGAAAAGAAGTAACGGTCAGCTGATATGGCAAGAGTACGCGCTCTTCACGTTGATAAAAAAAATCATCTAAAGGCGTCTTAAGGGCTATTGGAAGGGATTGATTGCCAGAGCTTGATGGAGTCTTGCTTAACTGTATGTGTGCCACGTCAAGATTATCTAAACATGTAATATGTAGATAAATATTCTGAAAGCAGTAATGGTATTGAGGCATTATTAGCTAAGGTAAGGAGAAGTGTTGTGTACTTCTCCTTATCAAAAAACTACTTACTTTCTTTTTTCTTTTTTGCAGGTAATTTTTCTTTAATTCTGGCTGCACGCCCTGAAAGCTCACGAATGTAATAAAGTTTCGCACGTCGAACATCACCGCGACGCTTTACTTTGATGCTAGCAATTAAAGGGCTATAAGTTTGAAAAACACGCTCAACACCTTCACCATGAGAAATTTTTCTAACTGTAAAAGCAGAGTTTAAGCCACGATTACGTTTAGCAATGACTAATCCTTCGAAAGCCTGTAGGCGCTCACGACTTCCCTCTTTTACTTTTACCTGCACAACAACCGTATCACCTGCAGCAAACTCAGGGATTTCTTTGCCTTCCATTTGCGCGGATTCTAGTTGGTCTATAATGTTAGACATGTTTAACTCCTAACCTGTTCATCAATAAATTCGTTTAATAATGCCTTATCACTCTCAGAGAGAGAATAATGCTCAAGTAAATCTGGTCGCCGTAACCACGTACGCCCCAATGATTGTTTTCTGCGCCATCTCGCTATAGCAGCGTGATCGCCACCGGTTAACACACTTGGCACAGCCAACCCATCAATCACTTCTGGCCTGGTGTAGTGGGGGTAATCTAAAAGCCCACTGGTAAATGAGTCTTGAGTAATGGACTCATATGTACCGACAACACCCGGTATCAGCCTTGTCAGCGCATCAATCACTGCAAGTGCTGCAAACTCTCCGCCACTTAAGACCATATCTCCAAGTGACCATTCATCATCGACATGTGTTTCTATCACACGCTCATCAATGCCTTCATATCTTCCGCATAGCAATATTAGCGGTAGAGGCTTATCAATAAATGCCTCGAGCATGCTTTGGCTTATTTTCTTGCCTTGAGGACTTAAGTAAATCACTTTTGCCTCAACACCATGCTGGTTTTTTGCATGATGAATTGCATCTCTTATAGGCTGGTAACTCATCACCATGCCCGGCCCACCACCATAAGCTTTATCATCAACGTTACGGTGTTTATTAACCGTAAAATCTCTTGGTGAGTAGCAGCTTAACGACAGCAAACCCTTTTGCTGTGCGAGCCTAGGAATTCCATAGTCTAAACTTGCAAACATGTCAGGAAATAGGCTAATCACACCAATATCTATATGGTTATGATTAGAAGTCTTCATCCCACGCCACTCTAATTAATTTATTTTTTTCATTTATTTCAACTACATGCTCGTCGATAACAAAGGGAATTAAGCGCTCAACACCTACTTTGTTCTTAACGACAAGCACATCGTTGGCACCGGTTGCAAGCAACTCAGTGACAGTTCCAAGGTGGACTTTGTTGGTGTTAATGACTTCTAGTCCCACCAACTCTTGCCAGTAATATTGCCCAGAATTCAGCTTAGGCAACGAACTAGCATATACTGCGACTTCAGTATTTGTTAACTGGCTGGCCACCTCACGACTATCGATCCCTTCAATAGTCACTAAGAGGAAGTCTGGCTTGGCCTCACAATGCAATATATTTAGAGGCTGCCACCTGCCATCCTTTTCTATTAGAAAAGGTTTGTAAGTCACTAATTGCTTAGGAGGCTGGCCATAAGCAAACAGTTTAATTTTACCTTTAACGCCATGCGGACCACCAAAGCGTCCAACAACTATGGCGTCACTAGGCTGCTTTAGTCTCATCGTTAGTTTTAGCGTTCAAGCTGTCTTTAACAAGCTTTGCAACTCTATCAGATAGTTGAGCACCGACACCTTGCCAGTAACCCAATCGCTCTTGATTGATTAATAATGGTACTTCTTGACCTCTAGCTAGAGGGTTGAAGTAACCCAAGCGCTCTAGGTAGCGACCATCGCGTCTACTGCGCTTGTCAGTTGCAACTATATGATAAAAAGGGCGTTTTTTAGATCCGCCACGAGCTAATCGAATAACAACCATGTAATGTCCTAATAATTATGTAAGAAAAATTTGCACATTTTACGAGAAAATAGTCATTTTGGGAAGTGTTATTGTGCTAAACCTGTAAAGATATCTTTATTTTACTTAAATGGGCTAGGGCGCACTCCTATTTTGAGTTTAAGTCGTAGAGCAAAGTTTAGCTGGCTTGTGAGCATGAAGCGGGAATAGGGGCACGCACTAGTCATCTAAAAACCATCAGGCATGCCAGGAAAGCCTCCCATACCACTTAAGCCACGCATCATTTTTTTCATGGCGCCAGGTTTTGAGAATTTCTTCATCATTTTTTGCATTTGGGTAAACTGCTTGAGTAGCTTATTAATATCTTGAATCTCGGTGCCTGAGCCTAGCGCGATACGTTTTTTTCTAGAGCCAGAAATGAGTTTTGGGAAGTTCTTTTCTTTTGGTGTCATAGAGTTAATGATGGCAATAATTTTATTTAAAGATTTATCATTAACCTGATTCATTGCCCCCATCGGTATCTGGCCCATGCCAGGCATTTTTTTCATCAGACTAGAGATACCACCCATGTTATTCATCTGTAGTAATTGGTCACGAAAGTCATTTAAATTAAATCCCTTACCCCTTGAGAGCTTTTTTGCGAGCTTCTGGCTTTTTTCTTTATCAACTTTTTGCTCAACTTCTTCAACCAAGCTTAGTATATCGCCCATGCCAAGAATACGGCTGGCAATCCGCTCAGGATGAAATGCTTCAAGTCCATCAATTTTCTCACCGGTACCGATAAATTTAACCGGCTTGCCTGTGATTTGTTTTACGGACAGCGCCGCACCACCACGTGCATCACCATCTGTCTTAGTCAGTACAACGCCTGTTAGCGGCAAAACATCCGCGAAGGCTTTTGCGGTATTTGCAGCGTCTTGTCCTGTCATGCTGTCGACAACGAACAGAGTTTCACTGGGATTGACTGTTTTGTGAAGCATGGTGATTTCACTCATCATAGCTTCATCGATATGAAGTCTACCGGCAGTATCGCAAATTAATACATCACAATAACTTGTTTTCGCATCTTGAAGTGCTCTTTTTAAAATATCTTCTGGGCGTTCATTGGTAGATGATGGGTGAAATAAAATATCAGAATCACTGGCTAGTTTTTCTAGCTGCTTAATTGCTGCAGGACGATAAATATCAGCACTAACCACCATAACTTTTTTCTTATGGCGCTCTTTTAATAGTTTGGCAAGCTTACCTGTGGTGGTGGTTTTACCTGATCCTTGCAGGCCTGCCATTAAAATAACAGCGGGTGGCTCGCCATCAAAATTAAGTCCTTGATGCTCGCTACCGAGCGTTGCAACTAACTCATCTTTAACTATTTTGACTAGCTCTTGCCCTGGATTTAAGCTTTTTCTTACCTCTTGCCCTAGTGCTTTCTCTTTGATTTGTTGAATAAACGTTTTTACAACAGGAAGAGCAACATCTGCTTCGAGCAAGCTCATGCGAATATCGCGAGTTGTTTCTTTAATATTCTCTTCGGTTAGACGTCCAAGTCCCCTTAGATTCTTTAACGTTTGCCCTAGACGGTCACTTAGTGATTGAAACATAATAAATTTTATATTTTTTAAAAAAATTGCTAAAGATGATAGCAAAATCTTTCGCTATCCCCAACGGAAATCAAAACTTATCGGTCGATAATTTGACTTTAATTGCTCTAGCGAGCAATGCATGAGCAAGAGAAGAGGGATGTGAGTTGTTCCAGAATAGATAGCCATGAGTATCGTCAATCATACAATTGTTTGAAGTCTTAGGGTTTAAATAGTAATGCGATGATTGTGTGTGACCGTCGCACTGCTTACCTAGGCTTGATATAAAAAATGGATGTGTGGAGATTTTCTCGAAAAAGGAAAAGTTGTCAAATATCGCAATTTTTGTTTGCGGTAATAGTCTTTTTATCTGCTTGATGGTCATCGATAACTGATGATTGAATAACTTGGTAAAGCTGTAGGCAACAAAGCCTATCATATTGTCATTAACGACTCTTGGAGTATGGCTTAGATCATAGAGGTTAATGATCAGTATTTTTTTGGCATTGACAGGAGGGCTTGTAAGAATTTTTAGTGCGGAAGCAATATCTTTGCTACCTCCCCCATGTAATAGTCGCATGCCAGAAATGAAGTGAAGGATATTTAAGTCGGTTAAGTGGTTTTGTGCTTGATAAAGACCATTACTGCCAGCATATATGATGTATAAGCTGTTTTTATTATGAAAGACTCGTTTGTTGTGTATATCTGCTCTTAAAAGTTTAGCTTGAGCAATAATCCCTGGAACTAATATTGTGTCAATATTTTTATTGAAACGGTTTTTGGTTAGAATTTCCCTTGTACAGTTTTTTGTTTGTAGAAAATAATTATCATTGAAACATCCATCTCCTGTAACAGCAGACCACCAAGCATAATTTATCGAAGTATTTTTATCTTTGAAGTATTTTTGGGATATTTTAGCCATCGATGGCACGATTCTATGCTTTTTTCCAAATAACTCGTAGACAAGATATTGAGTCCAGTTGATGCTTCTAAATGGTTTTTCTATACCTTGAATTTTTTTCTCAGGCGTTAAGTACTTGGGCTTTAGTGGTAGCGGATAGTCAAAGGTTTCACCTGCAATGTGTAATTTTAGTGAATTGCTCGTATTAATGGGGTTTGTTGGTGGGATATAAATATGTTGGGCCACATCTTGATAACTTTTTTCATAAAAATATGAAGCTTCCGGGAAGTTTCCAATATCACTTAAGCTATCGCCTAAAACAAAAAGATTGCTGTAGGAAAAGCTTATGGTTGGTGTTATCAATAAAACGGAGCGGATAAAAAGGAAAAAGAGTTTCTTATACATAATATTCATTGGGTCTAAGCGCTATTTCTGGGTATTATAGAGTTATTTAGTTGAAAATATACAAGGGCCTAGGGATGGAGGACATCGCAATATCAACACTTGGATGTATTCTAATTGTGTTGGTGTTTTTATCGGCTTTCTTTAGTGGTTCTGAAATAGGCATGATGTCTATAAATCGTTACCGACTAAGGCACTTGGTGCGACAAAAAATACGAGCTGCGATACGTGTTGATAGGCTCGTGCAAAAACCAGATAGACTATTAGGTGTCATTCTGATTGGTAATACTATTGCCAATATTGTTGCCTCAAGTTTAGCAACAATCATTGGGCAACGACTATATGGTAATAGTGGTATGGCTATTGCCACAATGCTACTGACGATCATTATCTTAGTTTTTGCAGAGATGGTGCCTAAAACCTTGGCTGCATTTTATCCTGAAAAAGTTGCTTTTAAGGCATCACTGCCACTTAAGTGGTTATTAGCGCTCTTTTCACCGTTGGTGCGATTGGTTAGTTATATTTCAAATACAGTATTATCACTATTCAACGTTAAAGTTTATGATAAAAGTAAAGATGGTTTATCAGGAGATGAGCTACGAACAGTGGTGCGTGAGGCAGGTAGTTTAGTTTCACATAAACATAAATCAATGTTGCTAAGTATTCTTGATTTAGACACGGTCACGGTTGATGACATTATGGTACCGCGCTCAGAGCTATTTGCTATTGATTTATCACAAGATTGGGATGATATTCTTAGCCAACTTGAAACAGCGCAACATACTCGAGTGGTATTATTTGACGGTGATTTTGAGCATGTAAAAGGTACTATACATATGCGTAGTATTGTAAATTTGCTTGCTGAAAAGCGTTTAAGTAAGGAAACATTGAGGGAAGTTGTTGAAAAGCCTTATTTTGTGCTAGAGGGAACAGGTCTTTATAAGCAACTGCAAAATTTTCAAGAAGAAAAAAAGCGTATCTGTTTTATTGTTGATGAGCATCATGATTTACAAGGATTAGTCACACTTGAGGATATTTTAGAAGAAATTGTTGGTGAGTTTACAACCGATATGGCTTCTATGAGTAAAGATGTGGTTAAAGATATCGATGGTAGTTATATTGTTGATGCGCAAGCAACCATTAGAGATTTAAATCGAGGCATGTCGTGGCAATTACCACAACTAGGCCCTAAAACGCTAAATGGCTTAATTACAGAAAAACTCGGGTTTATACCACCGGCTTATTGCTGCTTAAAAATAGAAGGTTATCCGATAGAAATTTTACAAGTTACCGAAAGCAGGGTGAGAATAGTACGTATTAGACCGCCGTTTACTCAACCGGAAGAACAATAGTAACTTTAAGCCCACTATGCATATTGTTTAGAGTGATAGTTCCACCATGTGCAATCACAGCGCTTTGAGCAATACTTAAACCAAGGCCTGTTCCAGCAATATTTCTATTTCTAGATTGATCGAGACGATAGAAAGGGCGAAATACGTTTTCTATTTCTTTTTTATCAATGCCAGGTCCTTCATCTTTAACCACAATAGCGTAAGAGCTATCTTGTTTAGTCATGGATATAGTTGCGTGTTTGCCATATTTGACTGCATTTTCGATGATGTTAATCAGGCCACGTCTTAATTTATTTTTTTTAACAAAACAAGGTGAACGGGACTTGGTAGTGTGATAGGTAATTGAAAAACCAAGATCTGAAAGTTCATCACAAATGGTTTGAATAAATGAGTTTAAGTCTAGTTTACGCTTTTCTTCATCTTCATTTTCATTTTTAGAAAAGCGTAAAATATCTTTTATCATTGCTTCCATGATATCTAGATCATGAATCGTTTTTTGTTTTAATTCATTATCTTTGAAAAAATTAGCGCGTAATTTTAAGCGAGTAAGAGGCGTTCTAAGGTCGTGAGAGATAGCCGCAAGCATTAACGTTCGATCATTAATCAGTTCTTGTATACGTCGTTGCATAGTGTTCAAGGCTTCAGACGTTTCGCGAACAATTTTTGGACCTTTAAACTCTTCTAATTTAGTGGTGTTAAAAGAAACCCCTAATTTTTCTGCAGCACGTTGAAACTCTTTTAAAGGTCTTGTGTAGCGATTAATCGACCAGGCATAAAAAAAGATAAACAGGCCAATACCAATTTCCGTTAAAAATGAAATCAATTGCGACCAAGTGATCAGTGTTTTATGAATATTAGCCTTTACATTACACCAACGATTATCCGGTAATAATAAGGAGAGTGCTAAAATGCTTTTACCATCTTTAACAAGATGGTTGATGTACCAGTAGGTAAGATTTGTTACTTGATGACTATGAAGGGGTTTATCCGTCACACTTACGGTCACTCTGGATGTATCTAGTGTTTTAATTGCTCTTTCTAGCTCTGGTGTCGGCGTTGCTTGTATCATGTGAATGATATTCATGACTTCTTGTATTAACGTTTGTCTATATTGCTTTTCTTCTTGAGCTTGATGATTCTTAATATGTAAGACGAAAGTCAGAATATGTACGGTGACAAGAGAAAAAAAGCACAAAGTTAATATGGGTAGGAACCGTTTCATTTTGCTTCAACAGTGCTGGTGAATAGGTATCCTCCGCCACGAACGGTCTTTATGAGTTTTGGCTTTTTTGGATCTTCTTCTATTTTATGGCGCAGACGGCTGATTTGAACGTCAATTGAGCGATCTTCTGGAGTCAGTGTGCGGTTTTTTGTGAGCTCAATCAACTCATCACGACTTAACACACGCTGAGGATTTTCTGCAAAAGCGATGAGTAAATCGTACTCACTGGCGCTCAAGCTAATTTCCATTTCGTCTTCTTGACTAAATAAGCTTCGACTTAGCCTGTTGAGTTTCCACTGCGAAAATAATAAATACTCGTTAGTGATAGCACTTGGTATGGGGCTTTCTTCTGGGATGAAATGCAATCTGCGTATAATAGCCTTAATTCGGGCAATAAGTTCACGTGGGTTAAAAGGCTTCGCTAAGTAATCATCAGCACCTACTTCTAGACCAACAATCCTATCAGTTTCCTCGCTCATCGCGGTTAACATAATGACGGGAATTTTTCCTTGTAATTTCTGACAAAGCGTTAAACCACTTTCGCCAGGGAGCATTAAATCTAGGATAATGATGTCTGGTTTTTGCTTGTCGATGGCTGCAAACATTTCTGTGCCATTACCAGCTGTTGTGATTGTAAAACCATATTGCTCTAGTGTTTTAGCAATGAGTTGATTGATTTCATCATCATCATCTACAACAAGGACATGAATATTCTCTTTAGGCATAAGATTTATATTATTTTACGTTTTCAGCTATTCTACCCGGTCAGCCATTTTTTGACATATATAATGATAATTTTTTTGATAATGCGTTTATTTGTTTATTTATAGCGAAACGACTTGTGGGATCATCTGTCCACTTTTTAGTCCGTCTATCAAAGATTACCTTAATATATGGCTTCATTCTCATTTCTCCATGGTGACTCGGTGACTCCAGATTAGATTTAAACGTTTTAGGATAAAAGGCGAGAATGGTATCACTATTGATTAATGCATACTGTTTGGTTGGCATTAACGTTTTGATGATTGAAGACTTTAGTGTGAGTCTATCGGTTTTGCTATTTATTTGATAGATTTTTCGACCAAAATCAGCGAGATTTTTAAGAGCGCTTTTGTCATAAATTTTAAGTTGTGGGTTAAGTCCTGTTTCTGTGAAAATATAGCGTTGTGGTAACGTTTTTCCTAAAAAGGCTGGAACTAAAGATATGCCGTCGCCATGTTGAACTGTAATATTGAGCATGCTCAATAGGGTTGGCTTAATGTCAACTAAGCTTACAGGCAACTGAATTGTTTGATGATGGGGTTTAGGAAATTGATGGAAAGTTAAAGCAACATGAATTTGTTTTGGCGTTAATACATCTGTGCCATGGCCAAAGGACTGCTTTAAGTGTTCATGATTTGCGTCTAACAATGCTAAGAAAGTGCTTTGCTTATGTGATTGATAATGATTCAACCGTAAGGGTCTGGCATTTTCATTAAAACTTGCATCACCGTGATCGGAGAGCACAACCAGTATAGTATTATTCAGTAGATTCCTTTTGTTTAGTGCTTGTATGATCGCTTGAAATTGTTTATTAGCTTTCTTTAAAGCTTGTGGGTAAAGCTTAAAAACAGTACTACCTTGGTGGCTTAATTGAGTGTCACTCAAAGGTGTTTTAGCATCGACTAATGGCCAGTGGGTTAGCGTTAAGTGGCAAGCTAAGAAAATCGGTTGTTTTGGGTTCAGGGAGTCTATTGTTCTAAACAGTTCACGATTAAATGTCGCTGGTTGGTAATGAATATAACTTGCACGATTAATATAACTGTAGGGGAAGAGTATTTTTGCAACACTTGTCTGACTAATTAGATTAAATAGTGGGATATCATTTAGCTTTGACTGCAAGAAATCATTTGCACCTGTTTGTGGGCCGACGATGTGTGAGAAACCGAAGTCGTAGTCTATGGGGCTAAAACGTCTTTCATCAGTAGCAAAGATTGTCTGATAGCCTTTTTGTCTAAGTATGGTTGCAAGACTTTCGTTATAAGATTTATGGTAGGGTGGCATTAGATTAAAACGTGAGCCATGATGATTAGGATAACGTCCTGTTAAAATGCTTATCCATGCTGGATATGTTCGTGCAAGCGGAGTAAAAGCGTCTGTAAACTCGAAGCCTGAGTGAATATAATGAGCTATATACGGTGCATTATGCAACTCGTTTAGTCTTAGAGAGTCTATTCCCAGGATGATAATGTTAGGCTTGGCGATAGATGTTTGTTTTAAAGAAAAAGATAAATAAGGTGTTGTGGTGATGACAATGAGTGAGCAACACAATAGTAGTAGAGATTGCTTACCTGAGCACACAATAATAAGTGCAATGAGTGCGCCAATTATAATCGTTGCAATTGAGGCAATAGATGTTGGAATAATACTCGCTAATAAAATTGCGTATTGACTTTGGAGGTAGAAAGTCTCGTTTGCAAGAAAAATAAAGCTTAAACAAAGTACTAAGCTAACCATAGATGCGTTAATGGGCGATAGCCTTAGAAGTTGCTCAATAGTATTGGCAATAAGGCAGATGAGTAGGCTTAAAAATATGATGAGTACAAGGTGGGCTGCAAAAAATTTCAAAAGTTTTATATATGTGATTAAAGGCAATGAAAAGGCTTCAGATACATTTAAATGCAGCAATGGTAGGTAGTTATTAAATAAGAGTAGAGCAAGTAAGAAAACATTGAGAATAAAAATAAGTTTAAATCGTTCTGTATGAGTCATGTCTCTTATTTTATGATTTTTTATCTAAATCTAAGTTGCCTATAGTATATACCCAATGGAAACCGAACTGCGCGTTTTAGGCTTAGATATTTTTTTAGTTTAAGAGATGAATGGGTTCGCAATAGACTTTGGTTTTACTCAAACTTAATCTCTCTATCCACAGATAAATCTTTTTGTCTAACGTTATAAAAAGTGTTGTTAGGCTTGATTTAAGTGCCAGTTATACATGTAATCAGTGATGGTGTTTTTTTTGCTTAACTGTTTTTTAAGCTTTGGTTTTGCATATTGCATTAAATGCTTTAGCACATACTTAGGATTTCCGCCAAAATCTTCCTCATACCATTGGTACATGCGCGACACAATCAGTCCACCATTCACTAGGTTTACACCTCTAGGACAATTAACATAGTCGCTGACCGCCTGATTGAGCTGGGTGTCGAGCTTAGTTGCATCAAATGCTTCATGAAATAAGTTCGCAGCGCCAATTGAAGTATTGTGCATAGCATATAATGTTCGCACATCATTCCATATGGCTCTTACGATGCGATGACGGATATCGTATAAAGATATGGGCATATTTTCTATGGTGATTTGGTTGGCCTCCCAAGGACCGACGGTGAAGAGACCTGGAGAAATGTTAATGTCTTGAATACTATCGACAGGGTAGTTTTGCAAAATTAGATTAATAGCCAAGGCATTGTATAAATTTAGCCAATAAGCGAGTTGCTCGTTACGATTATACTCACTGATTTTAATGTGAGATAAGTAGGTTAGATAGTCTTTTAGATGTTTTTTATCGTCTTTAGTAACAGAGGCGTAGTCTACATGATTTAAGCCATTTTTTGGCTTGGTTAAATAAGTATCTAAAAAATGCTGCCATGGATGATGGTCGATTCTCTTTTCAGATAAGGGGTTGTTTTGCTGCCATTGAACCCAAAGCTGTTTTTCCATGGTTTCTGCAAAACCAAGTGAAAACAAGCAAAGGGCTAGACCAATGAGTAATATTTTTAGCGAATTAGCTCTCATGCCAACATCAGCACTATGAACGGTGTTCACTATTTTTACAAATAAAAGTTATTTTTGCAAGAAATAAGTTCTATTCGCCAAAATAATAATCATAATCATCGACGTACATTTTTGTTCTTTTTTCTTCAAATAAGTCCTCAATATGGCGTCGTTGCGTCAAGCGCTTTTCTTTGCCCTTCAGTGGTTCATTTTTTTTCTCAACATCCTTTTCTGTGGTGGTTTTATCATCATTTTTCATATTGGCCCCCATTTCCTTTTGTTTGTGACCTGTAGATCTAAACCATCGCTGCATTTTCCCTGCAACTCTTTCTTTATAAAGGATTATTGATACTTTTAAAAGTTAAATATCTATAATATACCCCTATCCTTTCATAATGCGCGTTTTTGAGCTTTGTCAAATCCTCAATCTTTGGTATTTTTCTCAATCGGAATGGAATAGCCATTCTTCAATCGAAAAATCCAAACCTTGAACATTTGACTGCGCTCAACCTACAAGCTAACTATAAGATTTATTAAAACTTTCTTTAACGTTAGACAAAAAGATTTATCTGTGGATAGAGAGATTAAATTTGAGTAAAACAAAAGTCTATTACAATAATTTAATCTCTTTAGGCCACAGTAAATATTGAAATCTAAAAACGCGCATTATGAAAGGATAGGGGTATAATCATGAAAATAGCGACTGAGAGATAAAAAAAACAAGTGTTGATGGCCATAAATATTTCGGTTTTAAGCCCCCTTATTTGATAGTAAAAATACAGTTTATTAAAAAACAATGATCAATTAATATTTTTTTAATACAAAAATTATACCATATGTATATATTTTTTTAATAAATAGGGGGCGCTATGGCACTTTATACATGGGGGGTTGAAGCACTGCTAAGACAAGCTCGTAGGAATATGCCTCAGGATGAACGGCAAAGACGAGTTCTTAGGAATCAAGAGATACCTCAGGATGAGCCCACTCGAAATGTAGGACCATTTTCAGAGCGTTCTTATGCCGATTACGTTGAAATGGTTAATCAGACTCTAGATAATATACCTCTGGTACGATTAAGCGATTTCAATAAAGTTGTCACATATCTAGAGTGTTTATTAAGTGATCGCAATACTTTGTCTATTGAAGAAAGTAATTTACAAGATGCTTTTGAACCTCTATTAGATTATCTAGATGATGATAATAGTGAAGAATACAATGCCATTTGGGGATTTGATTCAGATGAAAAGCGACTTTTTTTTATTGAGCATATCGTCAAGTCGTGCATCAACAGAAAAGTTGTCGAGCTTAAAGCATTAACGGACTCTGAGTGCTTAGCTCGTATTGCAGAGCAGTCAAATAGACGTGAATTAGGAGATGCTTATCAGGACAGAGTACGTGATATAGAGCCTCCAGAAGATGATAGTGATGCGCATG
>JAUICE010000048.1 GCA_030428185.1 Gammaproteobacteria bacterium | reverse complement strand
TGGCTTTAATCCATTAGTGGCGGCTAATTCTTATAGTTACGCCGCCTACCAGACTGCCTGTGAAAACGGTCATCTGGAGTAACTACCCAGGTACCTGGTAAATAATTTCATAAAAAGCTTGAAAAATTATTTGGTTATGATCAAATAGCATCATGAATGAAGCGCAAATAGAACAACTACTCTCACGGCTCGCTCAACTTGAAAAGCTAGTAGTTGAGCAAGCTGCGAGGATCAAGGAACTTGAAGAGCAATTGGCAAAAACTAGTCGTAATAGCTCAAAGCCTCCATCATCAGATGGCCCTAAAATGGCTCGCCGAAGTCGCGGTCATTGAGGAAGAAAAGTGGTAAGACGTCTGGTGGCCAGAAAGGATATAAAGGTCAGACATTAAAGAAAAGTGACGCACCGGATAAACACGTTAAACATACTGTGGATTCCTGTCACCATTGTCATGGCTCCTTAGCGAGCGTCGATGTTTTAGATTTTTTAAAACGCCAGGTTTTCAAAATTCCACAACCACAACTAGAAATAACAGAGCACCAGGCTGAAGTGCCAAAATAGAAACTCAGCCCAATTTCCTGATGGTGTTAACGCTCCAGCTCAATATGGTGAGAGCGTTAAAGCGATGGTTGCGTATTTAAGTCAAAGCCAGCTGTTACCTCAAAAACGACATTAGCAATTATTTCAAGACCTTTTTGATTTACCGATTGCAACCTCAACTATTGAAAATACGTGTAAGGCTATTAACCAAAACTTAGAAGACTTTGAGCAAGCCGTGTTAGGTAAAATACTGGCCTCTGACTTAAAACACCTAGATGAAACCGGGCTTAGAGTGCTATCTAAGATACGCTGGCTACACGTTGCTAGCAATGACGAAGCAACTTATTACCATGTGAGTGAAAAGAGGACGTCACTGCTGTCAGGGCTCAAGGGAATAGTTGTTCATGACCATTGGAAGCCCTATTTTCAAATCCCCGATGTGCATCACTCACTTTGCAATGCTCATCATTTAAGAGAGCTAAATGCACGAATAGATAATGGTGAACGTTGGGCACATCAAATGAAACGTTGGATGGTTGCCGCTTTGAATATGAAGTATGAATATGGGGAAAAAGGGATCCCTGAAGCCAAACAAAATCGGTTGCTGAAAATTTACGACGACATTGTCGCAAGAGGCTTAAAATATCACGAATCATTAACGGAATTACCAAGGAAAAATAAACGACGCGGCAAGAGAGCAAAGCGCAAAGAACACAATTTACTTCTTCGTCTCAAAAAATTCCGCGATGCTTGCACTCGATTTATTACAGCATGGCATATACCATTTACCAATAATCTGGCTGAGCAAGATCTCAGAATGATGAAGGTTCAACAAAAAATTTCAGGTTGCTTCCGTTCATGGGATGGTGCCAGGATATTTGCTCGGCATCGAGCTCTTATGTCTACCGCAAGAAAGCAGGGTTGGAACATTTTTCAGACCATCAAACAGGTCATCTCTGAGCCATTCTGCCCTGACTTCTAGGGCTGGGTACCTGGATAGTTACAAACATTTATTTATCAGTATGTTACACATTTATGAGCATCAAAGTTTACAGTTTGAAGGCAAATTAATCGCTTTGGTCATATATGAGCTATAATTCGATATACATAACTTTACTATGGAGTTTGAACCAATGCCAAAGAAAGATAAAGATCAGGTGATTGCTGCTTTTTTTGATAGCGATGCTAAAAAACAAGAATTTTATCGTCTGCTTAGAAAGCAACATGATATGATTGGGCCTCTGAATTATTTAGATACATATAATCTTAATAAAACAATAAGTAGCTTAAACCTCGCACTTGGAGAAGCAGGCTTAGCAGAAATGACTAGTAGCGGCTTCTTTAAATATTATTTAACTAAAGGTGAGCTTAAAGAGGGTTACGAAGTTATTTTTGATGACGAAGATCATCAAATGGATGAGCCTGCGTTTGAAGAATTTGTAAAGCAGGCAAAGCATGAATATAAAGACTTTTGTGATGCTAAAAACATTCCATATACTGAGCCTGAAATCTCAGAAAGTAAGCGGTCGATTACTCTTGAATTTCCAAGTAGGGAGGATGCGGTCGATTATTTCAGTAATTATTTTAGCGCTCGGAGCGGTGTTATTCGTACTAACGACACCCCCCCTGAGTTTATTATGGGAAAAGTTGATGGTGTGCTTTATAACAAGGAAGATGAATATAATGAAGCTAGGCAGGCTTATCTAGAACGTTCAGCACCAAGCCCATAAAGGAAAAATAAAGTATAAAATTTCTCAATGGTACCGAGGGTGGGACTCGAACCCACACGATGTCACCATCATCGGATTTTGAATCCGACGCGTCTACCAGTTCCGCCACCCCGGCAAGGGAAAGGGAATTCTACCTGAATTCCCTTTAAAGTCAAAAGCTAATTACTTACTCAGCCAGTGATGTTAATAATCGATTAAGATTATTGACAAAGTGCGCTGGATTATCGAGTTCACCACCCTCAGCGAGAATTGACTGCTCAAATAAAAGCTTTGTCCACTGGGCAAATTTATCGTCATCATTTATGATTTTTAACTTTTGAATCAGTGGATGAGTAGGATTAACCTCTAGAATTGGCTTAGATTCAGGAGCGGCTTGTCCTGCTGCCTTGAGAATACGCTGCATTTCCATACCCATATCCTGACTATCAGCAATAATGCACGCAGGTGAATCCGTTAAACGATGGGTTAGTTGTACATCTTTAACTTTAGTTTGTAAGATATCTTTCATTTGTTTAATCATCGACTCTAAAGAATCTTTATCTTCTAGCTTATCTAGAGCTTCTTTTTCTTTATCATCAACGTCTAGCTGTCCTTTTGCTACAGACTGAAGCTGTTTACCGTCAAACTCGGATAAATGAGATACTAACCATTCATCAACTCTGTCACTTAAGAGCAATACCTCAATGCCTTTTTTATTGAAGTATTCTAAGTGAGGACTATTTTTTGCTGCATTATAGCTTTGAGCGGTTATGTAATAGATTTTATCCTGACCTTCTTGCATACGGGCGATATAGTCAGCCAACGAGACATCTTGTTTTTCACTCGAATCTTTATGAGTAGTTGAGAAACGCAGAAGTCCAGCAATTTTTTCTTTATTGGCAAAATCTTCTATTGGACCTTCTTTAATTACTTGTCCAAAATTACCCCAGAAGCTTTGATATTTTTCTTTATCATTTTTTGCAAGCTTTTCTAGCATAGATAAAATTCGTTTAATACAAGCACTTTTAATGCTTTGAATTAAACGATTATCTTGTAATAACTCACGAGAAACATTTAAGGGCAAATCATTAGAGTCAATAATACCTTTCACAAAACGCAGATATCTAGGCAAGAATTGATCTGCATCATCCATAATAAAAACTCGCTTCACAAACAATTTTAAACCATGTTTAGATTCGTGATTCCATAAATCAAAAGGTGCTTTGTTTGGAATGTACAAAAGACTTATATACTCTTGCTTTCCTTCAACATGATTGTGTGCCCAAAGAAGCGGTTCTTCAAAGTCATGAGATATGTGTTTATATAGCTCCTTATACTCTTCGTCTTTAATTTCGCTTTTTTGTAAGGTCCAAAGAGCTGTTGCTTTGTTAACGGTCTCAAGTTCTTTTTTAGTTTCCTTTGGTTGTTTCTTTTCCTCGTCAGTATCTATTTCTACTGTTTTTTCCATCACAATTGGCCAGCAGATATGATCAGAATATTTACTGATAATTGATTTTAAGCGCCAATCATTTAAAAACTCATCGTCATCTTTTTTGATATGTAAGATGATGTCCGTTCCTCTTGAGGCTTTTTCAATAGACTTTAGTTGGTAATCACCTTCACCTGTCGAGCTCCATTCAACGCCATCTTTGGCATCTAAGCCCGCCTTACGAGTTCTGACAGTGACTTTATCAGCAACAATAAATGCCGAATAAAAACCCACACCAAACTGACCAATTAAATGGGAGTCTTTGGCGTCATCACCAGTTAAATGACTGAGAAACTCTTTGGTTCCAGATTTTGCGATGGTACCAAGATGATTCATGACATCTTCTTCTGTCATACCGATACCATTATCGCTAACAGTTATTTGAGATAGTTCTTTATCATATGAAATTTGTATTTTTAAATCAGAATCATTGTCATAGAGCTTACTATTAGATAGGGCTAAAAATCTCAATTTATCAAGCGCATCTGAAGCGTTTGAAACTAGCTCACGTAGAAAAATTTCTTTATTTGAGTATAAAGAGTGGATAACCAAATGCAGTAGCTGTTTGACTTCCGCTTGAAAATGATGCGTTTTTTCTAAAGACATATAAGACTCCTAAATATATCAATCGATAGGTTTATCGTCTATATAAGGTCTAAAAAACACATTTCAAGGTTTATTGAACCGATTATTTGTTGGTAGGTAGGTTCTTTTGAATAATCGGTCTTCTAACGTTAAACGTTACAGGATCACTTGCAATAATAACATCGCCAGTTTGATTTATGATCTGCACAATCACCTGGTGCTTACCTCTTAAAATGTTAGTCAAGGAGAACGCGGCACTTCCTTGGGGCTCTCCAATAGGTTTGCCATCAAGCAAGAGTTGAACTTTATCATTTTCAAATAGTTTAGGTAGGATTTCAGCTGTAACGGTTACATTTCCTTCTAAATTAGGCAGTGTTGAATCGTTTTCAGGTTGTGTGATAGTGATTGAGTCATAAAGATTATCAGTAACGAGAGGCTCAGCACTTTTTTTATCATTCTTGTTGTTTTTTTTTGGTGTATAGGTTTGAACTTGCGGCAGTTTGATCTCTGTCGCCCCTTTATGGGGCGTATCTGAAAAATGCACATTGCCGCTAGAATCCGTCCATTGATAGATATTAGCGAAAGTATCAGTACCCATGAAGACTAGTGAAGTATATAGGATAAGTAAAAAACTAAATTTACGCACTATAATACATCTCAAACTCAACTGGATGAGTCGCCAAACGTAAGCGATTAATTTCATCCATTTTCAATTGGATATAGGAATCAATAAAGTCACTGGTAAACACTTCACCTTGTAGTAAAAACTGATGATCTTGTTGTAGCGCTTCAATAGCCTCATTTAATGACGTACATATATGCGGAATATCTTTTTGCTCTTCAGGTGGAAGATCATATAAATCTTTTTCCATCGCATCACCAGGATGAATTTTTTCTTTAATACCATCAATACCTGCCATCATCATGGCACTAAAGGCTAGATATGGATTAGCCAATGCATCTGGAAATCTGACTTCAATGCGTCGTGCTAAGGCATGGCTTACATGGGGTATCCGAATTGCAGCTGAGCGGTTTCTTGCAGAATAGGCTAGAAGTGCAGGCGCTTCATAACCGGGTACTAAACGCTTGTAACTATTTGTACCTGGATTGGTAAAAGCATTTAAGGCTTTAGCATGTTTGATAATGCCACCAATATAATACAGCGCTTCCATCGAAAGTCCCGCATACTCATTGCCAGCAAATACATTTTTTCCATTTTTTGCTAATGATTGATGGCAATGCATGCCAGAGCCATTATCACCCACTAAGGGCTTAGGCATGAACGTGGCTGTTTTACCATATTGATGTGCAACATTTCTTACAACATACTTTAGGACTTGCATCTCATCAGCTTTTTTAAGTAAACCGTTAAAACGTGTGGCAACTTCATTTTGATTGCTTGTGGCGACTTCATGATGATGAGCTTCAACTGAAATACCTAAATCTTCAAGCGTTAAGCAAATAGCTGATCGGATATCTTGGGAAGAGTCGATAGGAGGAAGAGGGAAGTATCCTCCTTTAAGCCCTGGTCGATGACCAATATTACCGCCTTCAATTTGCTTATCTGAGTTCCATACTGCTTCTTCGGAATCTATGGAATAAAATGAGCTGCTGATATGATTTTTCCACTTCACATCGTCAAAAATAAAAAACTCTGGCTCTGGACCAATATAGCACTCATCAGCAATTCCTGTAGATTTCAAATAGATTTCAGCACGTTTTGCAATAGATCGAGGGTCCCTGTCATAACCTAACAGTGTTGTTGGATCAACGACATCGCAGCGTATACATAAGGTATTATCATCAAAAAATGGATCAATAAAGGCCGTTTGTAAATCTGGCATCAGCGCTAAATCGGATTGATGAATTTCCTGCCAACCTTTTATCGATGAGCCATCAAACATTTTTCCGGCTTCAGCAAACTCGTCATCGAGCATTTTTGCGGGCATGGAAATATGTTGCTCTTTGCCTAGAGTATCTGTAAAGCGTAAATCAATAAAATGAATATTTTTTTCTTTTATTTCTGTTTTAATGTGCTCAATGCTAGACATATTGTTCCTGCTTAACGTCTTAGTTGATGAATAGATAACCCTAACGATTCTAACTTAGAAAATTTATCTTTAATAGGGTCTGTTGACATTTCGTCTTTGTTTGTAACAGATATTGGATGCGTTAGTGAGTTATGCTAAATATGATACTTAGTATACCCAAAAAAGGTGTGTGATGACTAAATATAATCGTAGTGCTAGCGAGGTAGGGGCAACTTTTTTCTATAAAAAACCGTTTGATGGTAGAACTCAATATCAGCAGTTAATTGTGAAAGAGCATATAGCTAATGAACTCTATTTACTGTTTGGTGTCACGACCCCACCTCTATATTTTGTGCAGTCTAAGCAAGATAATCCGGCTTTAGTATCTAAAAAGCTTAAAAGATATATTGATTTTTCTGATTTTATCGGTGGAGAGAATTTTTTTAAAAAATTATACGCAATAGAATCTGACAATAGAATTGAAACTGTGAATCAACGAGTTGAGTTCTTTCAAGAGCAATTAACTAAGAAGCACATTACGCTTATTGGTCGAGAGTCATTATTGCTTGCAAGTATTTTACTTAAAGATTTTGATGTTCTCGGTAGAAATTTAGACAATATTGGTGTGGTGCCGACAATACGTCCCAAAACCTATTGCTTGGTTAAAATAGATCCCGGCAATGCAAATTTTAAAGCAGACTTTAAGTCATTTAAAGATGAAGTTAGCGCAGAAAATCCCCTTGTTACAGAAGATTATAGTAGCATCACTTTAAATTATGGCGCTAATATACTGGGGCCTATGCATTATATGGAGTTTTTTGCATCCCTAGATAAAACAAAATTTTTAAACGCTCTTAGCTTGATTGCAGCAATTTCCGATGATGAAATAGGTAAAATAGTTTATCGTCAAGAGTATTTAGCCTATGTAGAAAAGCCCTATTTAGATATGATTTATACTACAGTTATTGAACGCAAAGCGCATTTACTATCAGAATATCCTGATATTAAACCATACTATAAAAGAATGCTGGAGTCGGCCGATTTTTACCGTCCAATCACTGATTTTTTTATCACGGATGAGAAAAAAATAAATGGTGCTTCAAAACCTAGAGTTGCTTACGAGACTTCAGAGTATCAAGGGCCAAAGCGAGAAGTAGTAAGCTTAATATAGTGACAGGTATGCAGAAATGATAGGCTTACCATAGAGAATGCTTATAAATCCTGCTAGGCAAAGATATTGGCCGAAGGCAAGTGGTGTGTCTTTACCTTTTTTGGTTAGACTTAAGATGACGATCCCAACGATACTCCCAACCAAGGATGACATGAGTAATATTATAGGCATTTGCTGCCATCCTAACCAAGCGCCTAAGGCTGCAAAGAGTTTTACATCGCCCAAACCCATGCCGTCTTTACCGGTAATATAACTGAATATTTTTAAGAAGCTAAAAAGTAAGAGATAACTACCAGCGCAGGTAAGAATAGCATTTTCACTGCTGATAAATGTATTCTGAGTATTCACTATCAGTCCTAGCCATAACAAGCTTAGTGTTAAATTATCAGGCAGTAATTGCGTATCAATGTCTATCATGGCGAGCGTTAGCAACGTCCATGTGAATATAACCACATAAAACGCTTTCAAAGAAATATCGAAGTGATTAATTACCATTAAGGCTAGCGCAGCTGTCAATAACTCAATTAAAAAATAGCGAGATGAAATTTTTTTATGACAAAAAAAACATTGCCCTCTCAACAATAGATAACTAAGTAGGGGAATGTTATGCCACCACTTGAGTTGATGTTGGCAGTATGTACAGTGTGAACG
Organism: Gammaproteobacteria bacterium; assembly: GCA_030428185.1. Classification (GTDB taxonomy): domain Bacteria; phylum Pseudomonadota; class Gammaproteobacteria; order Legionellales; family Legionellaceae; genus JAUICE01. Next base: position 7,591 of record JAUICE010000048.1, on the reverse strand, counting down.
TGGATAAGCAAGATTAAACGAGTGTTTTGGTGGATTTTTTTGCTCTAAAGCTAAATGCTCATAGCACATTTTAGTCCACTCTTGGTTCATCATAATAGGAAGTCGATATATAACAACATTTAAGAAGCTTCCAACGCATAAGCTCACTATAAAAGTGATGCTATAAAATACTAAGGTATGCTGAGTAAAATAAATTAATAATTCATCCATAATTATACAACTGATCCTAACTGGAAAATGGGCATATACATAGCAACCACAAGTCCGCCGACAATTCCACCAATAATGACCATGATTAATGGCTCGATAAGGCTGCTTAATGAATCAACGGCATTATCAACTTCTTCCTCAAAGAAATCAGCGACTTTGGTTAACATGGCATCTAAATTACCTGATTCTTCGCCGATTGCAACCATTTGTATGACCATATTTGGGAACATTTGAGTGTTTGTCATGGCAATATTCATTCGTTGTCCGGTGGTGACCTCATCACGTATTTGTTCAGTGGCAATGGTGTATAACCGGTTACCGGTTGCGCCCGCGACTGACTTTAGTGCATCGACAAGAGGCATACCGGCAGCAAAGGTAATGGATAATGTTCTTGCAAACCTTGCAATGGCAGCTTTTTGTAAAATTCCGCCAATAATGGGAATTTTAAGACTGATTTTATCGAGCAAATATGCAAATGCTGGAGAATTTTTTTTAAAATAGATGAATGAAAAAATTGCCAGACCGACAACAGCAAAAATCACATACCAATAAGACTGCATAAATTCTGACATATCAATGGTCATACGTGTGACAGCTGGCAAATCTGCACCAAAGCCTGAAAATAACTCTTCAAACTGGGGTACAACATAAATCAGTAAGCCAGTACTGACGAGAAAGGCAACAATTAAAACAGCTATGGGATAAAAAAGAGCCTTTTTAATTTTCTTTTTGATGCTATCAACTTTTTCTTTATAGGTCGCAATATTATTTAACATGATATCCAGTGAGCCTGATTGCTCCCCAGCATCGACTAGATTACAAAAGAGTGCATTAAAAAATTCGGGATGTTTAGCAAGGCTCTCGGCTAAGGTGCCACCAGATTCCACATTAAGTTTGATGGTTTCTATTAACTGAGTCATTTTTTGATTGGACTGTCCTTTAGCTACAATGTCAAATGATTGGACCAAAGGGATCCCTGATTGAATCATCGTTGCAAGTTGCCTTGCAAAAACCGTAATATCTTCACCTTGAATTTTTCTATTTGCTTGACTAAATAGTGATCCTCTTTTTTTTGTTATTTTTTTTGTAATAATGCCTTGTTTGCGCAGTGTAGCTTTAACCAATGTCACGTTTAAACCTTGACACTCACCACTGACAGTTTCACCACGGCGGTTAATTCCTTTATAAGTGAATGTTGAAATAGACTCTTTTTTTTGTATCATTTTAATCCTTTGTTACACGACTGATTTCAGAAAGGGTGGTCACTCCTTCTTTTACTTTTCTAATGGCAGAACGCCTTATCGTTTGCATGCCTTCTTTAATTGCTATCCGCTCAATTTCAAGAGAGTTGCCACCCTCCATAATTAGGCGGCCAATTTCTTTAGTAATGGGCATGACTTCAAAAAGGCCGAGTCGACCTTTATATCCAGAAGCGCAACTTTTACAGCCAACGGCGCGATAGAGTGCTAACTCTTTTAGGTCGTTTTCCTCAAAACCGAGCTCTTCTAAGGCTTTTTGAGGAGGAATGCTCGCCTCTTGCTCTTTACAAGCATCACAGAGCTTACGACAAAGTCTTTGTGCGATAATTAAAGAAACTGAGCCAGCGATATTAAATGCAGGTACTCCCATATTAGCAAGCCTTGTCAGTGTTTCTGCAGCAGAGTTTGTATGCAGTGTTGATAAGACCATATGACCAGTTTGTGCGGCTTTAATGCCAATTTCAGCCGTTTCCAAGTCTCTAATCTCACCGACCATGATGATATCGGGATCTTGTCTTAAAAACGCGCGTAATGCACTGGAAAATGTTAATCCGGCTTTTGGGTGTATGTTGACCTGATTAATTCCCTTCACTTTTATTTCAACTGGATCCTCTGCTGTAGAGATATTTCTTTCTTCGTCATTTAGCATGTTAAGTGCTGTATATAATGTTACTGTTTTACCACTACCTGTGGGACCAGTGACCAATACCATGCCCTGTGGCTCTGAGATGATTCTTGTAAAATGTGTTTTCTGCTCGGGATTCATCCCTAAGGCATCAATACCTAGCTTTGTTGCGGAAGGGTCGAGTATACGTAGAACAACTTTCTCCCCACAGACAGTAGGACAAGTGCTCACACGAAAATCGATAGAGCGTGAACGAGATATCTTCATCTTAAATCGTCCATCTTGAGGTATTCTTCGCTCAGAAATATCGAGATTGGACATGATCTTTAGTCTTGCTGTAATGCGGTTAGCTAAAGTAATCGGAGGGTTTGCGATATCGATTAAAATCCCGTCTTGTCTAAATCGTATACGATAAAATTTTTCATAGGGTTCAAAGTGAATATCAGAAGCATTTTTTTTCACGGCATCTAAAATAATTTTATGCACAAAACGAACAACTGGAGCGTCTTCTTTTGAATTCTCATCATCTTCAGTGCTCTCCAACTCTTCAGATGTGATTTCAAGATCGTCTAACTCAGATGAGTCGCCTAGATAATCACTTAAGGCTTCGCTTTCTTTTTCATGCAATAATTCATCAATAGCAATGACTAATTTATCTGCTTCAACCACAATTGCATGGGTAATGAGTCCTGTGTGAAACTGAACATCTTTTAGTGCCTTATGATGACTGGGATCGGCTGTGGCTATGTATAAAATATCACCACGTTTAAATATAGGGAGAATATTATATTTTCTAACTAAATTTTCTTTAATGAGCTGCTCGGGGATAACATCTTGGTGTAAAAAGTCTAAATCTAAAAGAGGCGTTCCAAATGCCTTGGCTAAAGACGTTGCGACATCGAGTGCATTAAGAATTCGCTCAGCTACTAAGTACTGAATTAATGCACTTTCTTGATTGGTTGCTTCTTTTTGATAGCCCAATGCATTATTTTCAGAGATAAGATCCTCAGCAATTAATATTTTTGATATGCTCCACAAGCTTTGCTGTTTCATTGTATTTACAACCAGTTAGATATTTATTTGCCAATTCTTTATTAGTTAAGCATAGCTTAAATTATTGTAAAAATGCTGGTTTAGTGATGAGAAGCATGGCTTTTCTTTGCATCACGGGTATAATCGGTTGTTATCTTTTTTAGTTATCAAGCGGTTATGTGGTATTTTGAGCTTTTTTTAGTTTCCTCAACGCTAATTTGCTTCCTTCTTTTAGTCACAGGACGACTCTATAAGCCATGGGCTGGTAGCAAGTTAGTCAAGTTTGGACGTTCATATTTCAGTGTCTTTTTAACAGTGTTACTGATCCGTTCTTTTATTTTCCAGCCTTTTAAGGTGGTTTCTGGATCTTTAGAGCCTACAGTTCTAATTGGTGATATTTTGGCAGTAAACCAAGCAGCATATGGACTTAGGCTGCCGCTGATTCATAAAAAAATAATGAATACGGGTGAGCCTAAAAAAGGCGATATTGCATTATTTTATTATCCAGTTGATCCCAGTCTTGTATTTGTAAAACGTGTGATTGGCGTGCCAGGAGATCATGTTGAGTATAAAGATAAGACATTGAAAATAAATGGCAAAATAATCTCCCAGCAAGATATTGGTTACGGCTTTGATGAAGAGCCTAATCGTAGTCCTCAGCTGGTATTAAAGAAGCGAGAAAATCTTTTAGGTATCAAGCATGACATCTTTATCAATCGTTATTTTCATGCTGAAAATGTTGATGTCACCGTACCTCCACATATGTATTTTATGATGGGAGATAATCGTGACGATAGTGATGATTCAAGGCATTGGGGCTTTGTGCCAGAAGAAAACCTAATTGGTAGGGCCTATCGTGTGATGGTTAGTTTTGATGGCGAGTCAATGAAGCCCAGATTTGATAGAACACTAGAAAAACTACATTTATAGTGTTTAATATAGATAACTACATACATGTTTTTCCAAATAGACAGAAGTTGGCTTTGTATCGTGATGGAAGGGTGCTTAATGAGTACGCTATTTCGACAGCCAAAAATGGTTTAGGTGAATATAAAAATAGTTATAAGACCCCGCGAGGTTGGCACCAAGTTATTGAAAAAATTGGTAATAATGACCCAATTGGAACGGTATTTTCTTCTCGTATTAAAACAGGAGAAATTTATAATCAGGAGTTATCGAACAAGTTTCCCAATCGAGACTGGATCTTAACGCGCATTATTCGTCTTAAAGGTTTAGAGCCTGGTTTGAATAGTGGTGGAGAAGTTGATAGCTTTGAGCGATACATTTACATTCACGGAACTCATGAGGAAGACAAGTTGGGCATGCCAGCGTCTAAGGGGTGTATTCGCATGGGTAATCGTGACATCATTGAACTATTTGATAGTATTTATTGCAACATTAAAGTGTTCATTGATGAGAAAAACTAAATTTAGATCTTTTTTTGATCAGATTGTTGTATAATATCCGCTTCATTATGATTTAAAGGTGAGCTATGTCAGCGAATAAAATCTTTCGGATTACTTTTTTAAGCCAAGACACAACATATGAAATCTATGCTCGTGAAGTTGGTGAAAGCGATATGTTTGGTTTTTTAGAAATTGCTGAGTTTGTTTTTGGAGAGCAGACGCAGTTGGTTGTTGATCCATCTGAAGAGCGTTTAAAGCAGGAGTTTTCTGGTGTAAAACGTACTTATATTCCTATGCATCATGTGTTACGCATTGATGAGGTGGATAAAGAAGGGGTTGCGAAAATATTAGACAAGCAAGAGGGAAATATCAGTAAGTTTCCGCAGTTAATGAGAAATAATAGACGGGATGATTCTAAATGACACAAAGTACTTTAATGACCCAAGTCGTTGCTTTTTTGAAGCAGGAGTATTACTTACTTGAAGTTGCGTTGATTATTTTAGCAACGGTTCTTATTTACTACCTTTATCGATTTAAATTAAAACGTATCTTTGAAAAGAAAACATCCAATGAGTCATTTTTATCCTGTGTCATATTGCCGGCTGCAGATAAACCTGTTGCTTTTTATATGTTGTTTTTGGGCTTTTCATATGCGTTGGAGCGCCTTATCCATGCGCATAATATACCCGTCATAGCCAGTTACTTACCTATCTTTAGAAAGGCCTTTGTTGTTTTCTTTATGTATTGGTTTATTAGCATTGTTATCAAGTCTTATAAGCAATTTTATATTGATTATGCAAAAAATCATGAGAAGCAAGTCGATGAGACATTGATTAATGCATTAGCTCAATTGTCATATATTGTCTCTGCGATAATAGCGGTAATGATTACATTGCAGATCCTTGGTATACCTATTTCTGGACTAATTGCTTTTGGAGGTATTGGTGGTGCGGGTATAGCATTTGCCTCAAAGGATTTACTGGCTAATTTCTTTGGTAGTTTAGTTATTTATATGGATAAGCCTTTTAAAGTCGGAGATTGGGTGAAATCTCCTGATAAAGATATAGAAGGTACAGTGATACATATTGGTATGCGCGCAACGACGATACAGACGTTTCAGCGTCGTTTTATTTATGTGCCTAACGGATTATTCTTAGTCATTACTGTAGAAAATGCGTCGCGTATGACGCATAGACGGCTAGATGCGACCATTGGTATCCGTTATGATGATGCAAAAAAAATTGAACAAGTTATAGAAGATATACGTGTTGTTATTGATGAGCATCCAAGAGTCGATCACTCACTTTCAAATCGTGTTTTTTTTACAGAGTTTGGTAGTTCCTCATTGAATATTAGCTTAACGGTTTATGTTAATGAAACATCACTCATAGCTTTTTCTGGTGTTCGCCAAGAAATTTTTATGGCGATACTGGATATTATAGAAAAGCATGGGGCAGAGTGCGCGTTTCCAACGCAAACGCTTCATGTTCCAAGTCCAATTAGTATTAAGTCGTAAGGAAAAAAAATGTCGTTACCTGACAAAATTAAAGACGTGTATGAAAAGGCCACGTGTATTTATACTGCAAATGAAGTTGAAGCTGCATTAGATAAGATGGCAAAAAAAATTCACGATGAATTTTGTGATAAGAATCCAATTCTTTTATGCGTCATGATAGGAGGTATGGTGCCTATGGGCAATTTGTTGCCTCGATTAGATTTTCCTTTAGAAGTTGACTATATTCACGCAACTCGATACAGAGGGGAAGTGCGTGGTACAGAGTTAATTTGGAAATTTAAACCAACAACTTCTTTTGAAGGCCGTAGTGTACTCATTGTTGATGATATTCTAGATGGCGGCATTACACTGCAATGTATTGTTGATTATATCAAGGAGCAAGATGCCAGCGAGGTGAAGACGGCGGTTTTAGTTGATAAACCTATGAAGCGGGTACCAGAAGGGCTTCAGCAAGCAGATTTTGTAGGGTTAGATGTAGAGGATTACTATATCTTTGGTTATGGCATGGATTATCACGAATATCTACGCAATGCGCCTGGTATATTTCGTGTGGCTGATGAGCATTTAGTGTAACGTTCATTTATAAGGTTGTTTTCATGCAAAATATAATAAAAAAAGCATGGCTTTTTGTTATTCTGGGTATTCTTCCTCTCACTAAAACATTTGCTTTTTGGGAAGCAGGGCACATGGCTGTTGCAGATATTGCCTATAATCAACTATCCAATAAAGCCAAACAAAAAATAAATCAACTGATGAAGTTGATGTCAGTTGAAAGTACAGTGCGTCATGATTACAGTTATAATGAGGCTTCGCCTAATTACACATTTATGGCTCTCTCAGTCTGGCAGGACGATATAAAAGCATATCCAAATTATTTGAAAATGTTTAGCACTTGGCATTACATTGAAGATGCCTACAGTGAGGATGGTACAGACGTTCCTAATGTCATTCCTAGAGATAATGTCATTTGGTCTGTTGAAAATACCGCAAAGCATTTGCGTCAAGAAAACGCCAATGAATATGCTAAGGCAAGAAGCCTTGCAATGCTGATTCACTTTGTTGGCGATATTCATCAGCCACTGCATTGTGCTGAGTATTATTCCGAGCAGTTTCCAAATGGCGATAGGGGCGGTAACTCATATCGTATCTATTATAAAGAACCTGATGGTAAGAAGATTTATAATTTACATATGCTATTAGATAGTGGTGTTAATCTATTTACAGATTTAGGTTATTCACAGGAGGTGCATAATCCTAAAGATATTGATGAAATTGCGCAGCTCATTATGAAGGACTATCCAAAAAATTATTTTGCTGATAAGGCTAATAATTTAGATCCACATACTTGGGAGGCTGAGAGCCATCTTTTAGCAATTGATGCACATCATACGCCTTATGACAAGAATCCAAGCGCATCATTTTTAGATGAGCAAACGATAGTCATTGAAAAACAAATTGCTCTTGCTGGGTATCGACTTGGACAGTTACTCAATGAAATTTTAGGTTAATTTTTTTTAAAATTCGTTTATGATGTAAGCATTCA
>JAUICE010000047.1 GCA_030428185.1 Gammaproteobacteria bacterium | reverse complement strand
AAGAATATATTTGGGTGATCACTGGTTTAGTGATGTGCTTGGTGGATATTTATTAGGGTTAACCATCCTTTTTATACATACGCTGTGTTATAGAAAGTCTGAGTCTGATGTGCTCTTTATTCGCTTTATTCCTTTTTTTACTATCTATTTACTCATCATTTGTCTCTTTGCGATATTTAACTTTTCCAAAATAAAACAACGAACGCAGTTTAATAGACACCATCAAGTTATCCAGGAAGCGTCCTGGTGGCATATGGGCGCAACCACGCCTTATGATCTGTGGCGGCGAAATCATATAGGAACCGTGGTTCATTTCTTAAATCTACAAGTACTAGCAACACCCGATACACTGCTATATGCACTTAAAAACAATGGCTGGCAGGAAAAAAAACATAGTGATCTCACTACCTACCTTCGCTACTTAATACAACCTGAGAGCCAACGTAGTAAGCTACTCTTTTCACCATTATATTTAAATCAGCCACCTGCCATTCACATGACAAAAACCATGAGTGGCCACAAATATCATATTATTGTTTGGAATAGCGAGCAGTATCTTTCTCCCACGCATAACAGGCTTTTAATAGGCGCCCTTCTTGAGGTCACTATAAGAAGTAAATATAAACTGATGCGACATCTTAAAACCATCACCTATAAGGTGGTCAATAAACCTTCTTTACTATTTAACAACCATCAACCTCATTCCATTAAAGGAGTGACTGCTAATAAGCATCACTTATACTTGATCAAGTTGTGATTGAAATCTCGCTATTTTGATATCAAGCTCAGCGAGTTGATGCTCCAAATTGTATGATTTAAGAAATAGAACAAACTGCTTTTGAAAGCGATTATCGTTATTGCTGTAAGCATTAAAGCTTAGGTGATTCCAAAACACATCCAACTTATTAACGATTAAGCCTGGGTTAGGAAACGTGCTAATAAAATCAATCACCTCATCAACCCAATCTTTGCTGATAGGTTTTTTAGCATATGCCATAACAAAGTGATTCAACTTTTCGACTAGCGCTTTATTCAGCCATTGTTGATGAGACTGTGGCCCCATGCTTCACCTCTAAAAAATTTGCGCGCAATGCGATTACATTGTAATATTATTTAACAACAAGGATTGTCTATTTCAAATGAAAAAAACATCAAAATTTCTAGCTAAATATACGCTATTTGCAGCCTTTTCGATAGCCATCAATCTGTTAACCCAATTTTTCGTTATGTTGATATATACATCCTATTATGCTGTTGAACTGTCTATCTTGTGTGGAACGTTTACAGGGCTTATGGTTAAGTTTAATCTAGATAAGCACTACATTTTTTATTTTACTGCACACACTACCAGAGAGCATGGAACGACTTTTATTCTTTATACGCTAATGGGTACTGTAACCACGCTTATTTTTTGGTTCACAGAATATACGTTCTATAAACTCTTTGAACCAGAAGTGATGCGTTACATTGGTGCCATATTAGGCTTAGTATTAGGTTTTATCATCAAGTTTCAGCTAGATAAACGCTTTGTCTTTATCAATCGGTCTCAATCTATAAGCTTTTTATGAAAGAAGACTCAAAAGAAAATAAACGAAACGTAAGCTCATGGGGCAACATCAAACAGTGCACACCCCTAAATCATGTTTATTTGAATGACGAGAAACTTAGCTCTCAAATAACGAGCACAAAACCCGGCATTACATACGGTATGGGTAGAAGTTATGGAGATGTCTGTTTAAGCGGAGATTCACTATGGCACACTTCAAACTTAAACAGGTTTATCGCTTTTGATGAAACAACGGGCCTACTGACTTGTCAGGCAGGCGTATTAATAGGTGAGATTCAAAACATCTTTTATCCTAGAAACTGGCAGCTACCTGTGACACCCGGAACGCAGTTTGTAACTATAGCTGGTGCGGTTGCAAATGATGTGCATGGAAAAAACCATCATCAACTGGGCAGTATTGGGTATCATATTAAAGCGCTCACATTACTTAGAACTGATGGCTCAACCATCAAGTGCTCTGACTCAGAAAATGCCAACTGGCTTTATGCAACGATTGGTGGATTAGGCCTTACAGGAATTATCCTTGATGTAACCATACAGTTAATCAAAACACCTGGTCCTTATTTGCAAACCGAAACCATTTGTTTTTCTGGGATAGATGAATTTATTGCGCTTTCAGAGCAGTCGAAAACTAACTGGGCTTATACAGTCTCATGGGTAGATTGTTTGGCAAGTAATAAGCGTGGTCTTTTCATACGCGCCAATCATACCCCTGAAAAAAGAAAGCAAGATGTATCGACCAAGACATGGTCCATTCCATTTCATTTACCATTTTCCTTGGTTAACTCTGTTACGCTAAAGGCGTTTAATACACTTTATTATCATTACCATAAAAGAAAAGCGAACACCCATCTGTCACATTATCGCTCTTTCTTTTATCCACTAGATAAAATCAATCATTGGAATCGCCTATATGGCAGGCGAGGATTTTATCAGTATCAAGCGGTGATACCTTATACGGTCGCCTCTGATGCGATTAACGATATGTTAAATGTGATTGCAAAAACTCGACAAGGATCATTTCTTTGTGTGCTTAAAGTATTTGGTGCCTCTAAGTCACTAGGCCTTTTAAGTTTTCCAATGCCTGGTATTACACTGGCACTAGATTTTCCAAATCGTAGCGATGATACACTAAAGTTACTTGAACGCTTAGATGCTATTGTTTTAGAATCAGGCGGGAGATTATATCCTGCTAAAGACGCTCGAATGTCAGCAAAGCTATTTAGAGCTGGTTATCCAAAACTTGATGAATTTTTAAAGTTTTGCGACCCAAATATTTCATCGTTATTTGCAAAGCGTGTTATAGAAGGATTACGACATGGATAAAAAAAATATTGTTATTGTTGGTGGTACATCTAAAATTGCTGAGCACTGCGCGCGCATTTGGCTAGATAAGTATATTTGTACTTTTATATTAATTGTTAGGAACAAAGATAAGGCCAATCAAATCGCAAATGATTTGAAAGTTCGGGCGCCACACACTGAAGTGCATATTCATACGACTGATTTTGAATCCCCCAAAGTCATTGAAACCATAGTCGATGATATTTGCAGTCAACATAAAATTGATCTTGTATTAATTGCGCAAGGTTATTTGCCTGAGCAGGAACTCATTGAAAGTAATTTATTAGCATGTCAGCAAACGCTTTCGATTAACGGCATCTCTCCTGTATTGTTTTCTGAGCGATTTGTAAAGCATATGCTCGAGCAACAATACGGACAAATCGTGATGATTGGTTCCGTTGCAGGCGACAGAGGTAAACGCTCAAATTATATCTATGGTGCGGCAAAATCGTTAATTGATACCTATAGCGAAGGTCTACAACAACGCTTATCTAAAACCAATCTCAGGGTTACGCTAATAAAACCAGGCCCGACCGCAACACCCATGACCCAGTCACTAACTCATTTGCGAGTTAAACTAACACCAGTAGAAAAGGTCGCTCAAACAATCATCAAAGATATTGAAAGAAATAAACTATGCACGTATATACCGAGAAAATGGTCTGTCATTATGCGCTTGATAAAATTAATACCTAGAAGACTATTCAGCCGATTGGAACTGTAGGTGTGGTTTTCTCTTCACTAGAGGTTGTTGAGAGAAGCTGCTCTAGCAATAAAATACGGATTTAAAACCTTTTTCTTTCCGTAACGCATAGCATCGCCATTGACTTGAATAACTACCCCACCAGCACCTTCAAGGACTGCTTGAGCTGCAGCCGTATCCCATTCACAAGTCGGAGCCAGGCGTGGATAAATGTCGGCCTCGCCCTTGGCAATTTTAAGAAACTTTAAGCTGCTACCAGCATGAACTATAACGACATTCCCTTTAATATCATCAATAAACGCTTGAGTGTCATCATTCAAATGACTCTTACTGGCAACGACGCGTATCAGACCATTAGAGCAATTAGAGTGTCGTATTGGCACCGACACCCCAGACTTTTTCTCTTTTGTCGATGGAAGTGTTCTGCCACCAACGTAGAGTTGATTAATTGCTGGCACACTTACAAAACCGAGTACAGGTACATGATCCTCAATAAGGGCTAAGTTACAAGTAAACTCATCGCTGCGATTCAGGAACTCTTTAGTACCATCTAGTGGATCTGTTAACCAATAAGTTGAGTGTGATTTTGGAATATTAAGAGAGCAACTATCCTCCTCACTTACTATAGGGATATCAGGTGTAAGATGTGCAATAGTACTCACAATCATATGATGAGCTGCAAGATCAGCTTTAGTAACTGGTGAGGCGTCTTTTTTTAGTACCTCTGAAAAATTATCTGAATAGTAAACATCCATGATAACAGCACTCACTGACCACATAAGTGCCTTGAGCGCATTGATTATATTCTCATCACTAATTAAATCTTGCGCTTTTTTCATGCTTTGAATTCCAGTTTGTCTAGTAGACTTTTAACAATAACATCTACGTTATTATCAACAGTAGAAACCACTATATCTGGTTTCTCAGGCACTTCATAAGGACTACTAATACCAGTGAAATTTGGTAGCTCCCCACTCCGCGCTTTTTTGTACAGTCCCTTTGGATCTCGAGATTCAGCTACTTCTAAAGGAGTATCTATAAAGATCTCAACAAACTCATTCTCCTCAAACATCGAGCGCGCCATGTCACGCTCTGCTCGAAAAGGTGAGATAAAAGCAGTAAGTACGACAATGCCAGAATCAACCATAAGTTTAGCTACCTCTGAAATTCGGCGAATATTCTCAACACGATCTGCATCAGTAAAGCCGAGATCTTTATTCAAACCATGACGAATATTATCACCATCTAAAATATAAGTTCGAATTCCTTGCTCGTAAAGTGCCTTTTCCAATGCATTCGAGATAGTTGATTTACCCGAGCCCGAAAGGCCTGTAAACCAAAGCACTTTACTACTGTGGCCGTTCATTAAACGACGCGCTTCTTTATTAATATCTAACTTCTGACGATGAATGTTGCTAGCACGACGCAAAGAAAATTTAATCATGCCTGCAGCCACCGTCTGATTATGCATTCTATCAATTAGAATCAGACTGCCCATACCAGGACAAGTATTATACGCTTCAAACGCTACAAGACGGTCCGTTTTAATAGTGACTACACAAAGATCATTAAGTTTCAATTTCGCTGCAGAGAGATGCTCAAAGGTGTTAATATTGATCTTATACTTAATGTCTGTTATCTGAGCACTAACAGTTCGTGTTCCTAATTTCATCCAATAAGAACGACCAAGATAACCCGGCTCCTGCCCCATCCAAACCAGCTCAATTTCAAACTGATCGGAAACCTCGCAAGGAATCTCACTAGAAACGATTACATCACCACGGGATACATCAACCTCCCGATCCAGTCTAAGTGTAACTGAGCGTCCTGCTTCAGCAAGTTTTAAATGCTCTTTAAACAAGATTATTTCTTTGATCTTAGCTACTTCACCTGAAGGCAAGATACGCACATCGTCACCGACTTTAGCAAAGCCAGATTCAAGCCTTCCAGAAAAACCGCAGAAATTAAGATGTGGACGATTGACCCATTGGACCGGTAAACGAAGAGGATGATTAGTTTTATGTATTTGTCTTTCAACCGTCTCAAGAAAACCCATCAATGTAGGGCCGTGATACCAAGCTGTAGCGGTTGAGCGTTCGATAATATTTGCGCCTGTAAGTGCAGACACTGGAATAGCAGTAATCTGTTCAAAATTAAGAGCTTTGGCAAAGGCATGATAATCAACCTCGATCTCGTTAAAACGCTCCTTTGAATATTCTACCAAATCCATCTTATTAATAGCTAAGACAACGTTCTTAATACCAAGCACAGAGCAGATCATCGAATGACGTCGAGTCTGCGTAAGCACACCTTGACGCGCATCAATCAAAATCACTGCGATATCCGCTGTGGATGCGCCGGTTACCATATTACGAGTATACTGCTCATGTCCTGGAGTATCTGCCACAATGAATTTACGACGGTCTGTAGCGAAGAAGCGATAAGCAACGTCGATGGTAATACCTTGTTCACGCTCCGCAGATAAACCATCCACAAGAAGGGCAAAATCAATATCATCACCTTGAGTACCAACCTTCTTAGAGTCGTTCTTAAGTGAAGCAACCTGATCTTCAAAAATAACTTGAGCTTCATACAGCATACGTCCGATTAGTGTGCTTTTGCCGTCATCTACGCTACCACAAGTAATAAAACGTAGTGTGTCTAGAGAGGCTTGTTCCGCTAAATATATATTAACCTTTTCAATTGAGCTTTGTGCTTTATCCGTCTCTATAAGCATTAATTTATCCATTAAAAATAGCCTTCCTGCTTTTTCTTTTCCATTGAAGCGGATGAGTCACTATCGATAGCACGTCCCTGACGCTCACTAGTTTTAGAACTCAACAATTCAAGTACAACAGAAGCAAGGTCATCTGCATCTGATTCAATTGCACCAGTAAGGGGATAACAACCAAGTGTTCTAAAGCGGATCTTCTTAATCTGAATCTTCTCTTTTGGAGATAACTTCATTCGATCATCATCGATCATTATTAACATCCCATCACGCTCTACAACAGGACGCTCCTGCGCAAAATAAAGTGGCACAATCGGGATCTGTTCTCGATAGATATACTGCCAGATGTCCAGCTCAGTCCAATTAGAAATTGGAAATACACGGATACTTTCGCCTGGATTTTTTCGATCGTTATATAGATGCCATACTTCTGGTCGCTGATTTTTCGGATCCCATAAATGTGAGCTTGTACGAAAGGAGAAAACTCGCTCCTTTGCACGTGATTTTTCTTCATCCCGGCGTGCACCACCAAAGGCAACATCGAATTTATAATGATCCAATGCCTGTTTTAAGCCTTGTGTTTTTGTTATATCAGTGTGGAGTGCTGAGCCATGCTCGAAAGGATTAATATTTTTTTCTATTGCCTCTGGATTAATATGAATAAGAAGCTCCATTCCACTTTCTTGAGCCATATGATCACGAAAGTCGTACATAGATTGGAATTTCCAGCGAGTATCGATATGTAGAAGAGGAAAAGGTGGTGTACTTGGATAAAATGCTTTACGTGCCAAATGCAACATAACTGAAGAATCCTTACCAACTGAATATAACATAACTGGATTATTCGCCTCAGCAATAACTTCACGGATAATATAAATTGATTCAGCTTCAAGGTTATCCAAATGAGACATATGATTTGTAGATGATTTATGTAACCTATTATTTGTAAAGGCTAAAATATCTGCACGGCTATGAGAGTATATTTCAAGAGCAATACGTAGAGTCCTAACTCCGTCTTTAGTACTAGTCAATGAATTTGTTTTCCATTGGCGAATAAGCTTCCGACAATGTTTTACTAACTGACCTGAAGGTAATAGCACAACATCACTGGCTTCAACTGTGAGTAAGGAAACAAGAGCACTTTCAAGTCTAGAAATATCAATTTTATCAGATTCTAGAAATATCCAACGCCTATTATTAAATGTATCACTAGCAAAAAGCGCAGTATAATCAGAGTTGACTCTATAAAGCGCTGCGGTAAAGATAACTGCTTTCTTTTTAAGTGCTGTTTCGCAAACTTGTTGAATCACAGAATATTTTGCGCGACGTTCATGTTCATCGCACACAGAATACTGATTTAGTGTTTTAAAAGCCAAACCATGCTCTAACAGCCAACACTCTGTTTTTCTGATTGCATCTGAATCAGATGATGACCATAGGAACTTTGAAATCGAGCTTATAGTACAAACTTGAAATTCGGATGCTTTGAGAAGTTTTAATAATTCATTCATGCTACATTATGCATCTACTTTTAAACATTAAGTGAAATGCTAATCCTAGCACTAGCATATTTCAATTATTTTTTTTGAAAAATCACTATACAAAATAAAAAAAATTGTTTAGATTTATCAAAAATTGGAGCAGAAGTAACAATCTGCTAACTCATCTCAAAGTTTAATTGATTGGTGCCTTGGTGTCATGGCGGTAGCGTATCTAAATAATGTTATTTTTTGTAAAATTAGAAACGTAATCAAAATAATATGAAATACATATTTCATTTAGCTTTACCTCCTATAAATAACTAAAAACATAAAAATTTACTACTAATTCATAAATGAATGATCGTTCACTATTAATTCCATTTTTACGCGACATCTCTAATAAACTCAAAAAGCGATTTTTTTTCTTAGTGATACTAAACTCTATCGTAGCTATTACAGATGGCTTAAGGTTGCTTGCTGTGTTTCTGCTTTTACCATTCATTGGCATCCCTATAGGTCATCAGAATCAGGGAATACTATATAAAGCTCAAACTATCTTTGAAACTTTTGGCATCGCTTACACTATTGGACCAGTGGTAATTATTATCATTTTAGTTTTCCTTATACAAGCTATTCTGGCTATACTACAGAGCTGGTATCAGGGGGCATACAGTTTTTATTACACCATGATCTGGCGTAAGTGTTTATTCAAGGCAATCAATCAAGCGCAGTGGCAATATTTTGTAAATACTAGTCGTGGCGAAATAGTTAACATTCTATCACAAGAAACCGCTCGTCTCTCGGATTCTATTAAGAAAGCACTGACTTTTTTTAGCGGTCTACTTGTCTCAATTAGTTATATCGTGCTTTCTTTCATGATATCACCTAAGATTTCACTTTTATTACTTAGTGCTGGGATAATTATTCTCATAGTAAATACTTTTGTAATAAAATACTTAATACAGCACGCCCAGGCCATCATAAAAGGTAATATTCAAATGATGGATGTAATTCAAAATTTTTTAAATAATATTAAGATATTAAAAATATATCCTCAAGAATTTTCAGTTGATAGATTAGTAGCACAACCACTAAACACAATTTATAATAATGAACGAATCGGTTTTATACTACCAAACGCTTCACGGATTGCTGCTGAACTTCTGATTATGTCAACTTTAGTCGGTAGCATCATTATCACTATCGTTTTAGAAATAAATATTGCAACATCCAATATGCTTATAGTTTTTGTGCTTTTCATGCGTACCTATACAAAGTTAACCGGATGTATGACTCTTGCACAACAAATGTATGTACACTTACCATCTTTTCAGTCAATAAAAAATTTTTACCACAAAGTAACTGCGAAAGAAGAATCTAGGTGGAACGATGGTAAAGAGCTAAAGGCTAGAAACTTGAATAAAGGTATCAGTTTTGAAAACATCAGCGTACTATATAATGAAAGGCCTGCGCTGTTTGAAATTAATGCTAGACTATCGTCTAATTCGCTTATTGCTATAGTTGGTGCATCAGGGGCTGGAAAGACAACCTTTATTGATACTATATTGAGACTAACAGATCCTCATAGCGGTAAGCTAACGGTATCTGGCATAGATGCAAGTGACTTTAATTTACAGTCATGGCGTAAAAACTTTGGCTATGTATCTCAGGAGCAAGTTCTCTTTAATGGTTCGCTATCTGATAACATAAAACTTTTTAAACCAGAAGCGACTAAAGAAGATATTCGTCATGCAGCAAAACTTGCCTGCGCCCAAGATTTTATCGAGCTCCTGCCAGAGGGGTACGATACTCAAGTAGGTGAACATGGCCTAAAATTGTCAGGAGGTCAACGTCAACGTATTGCTATAGCAAGGGCTCTTATCAATCCATCCCCTATTATTATTTTTGATGAAGCAACTAATGCCCTAGACTCCGAAACTGAAAAAAAAGTGATGGAGACATTTTATAAGATGCGCGAAATTAAGACGATCATTATTATCACACATCGCCTATCGACGATTCAAAATGCAGACAACATTCTAATTCTAGACAAGGGAAAACTAGTAGAACACGGAAGCTGGCACGAACTACTGGGCAATAAAGGACGCTTTAATGAGCTTTGTGAACAGCTTTCTGAAACTATAAATATATCTAATTATGTATCAGACAGTTAAAAATGATTAAAATACGACTTAGACAAGAGAAATCTCTAAAACGAAAGATGAGATTCATAAAATCAATAATGTCTTGTTTTTTATCTCCAAAGCCTATGATTGTATCCTATCCAAAGTGTGGAAGAACATGGGTTGCAAATGTGCTCTATTATTATTTACAGCTAAAATCGAATGTTTCAGAGCGAACAGAACTGTTTTTCCTCAACCCAAATTTTAAAGCATTATCAAAACAGACAGGATATAAGCCTATTCTTTTAACCCATGATGTGTTTTCACTTGGAGCGCCAATAACAAACTGGAATATCTACTCACTTGCTAACTTTCATCGAAAGATGAATAAAGTATTGCTGGTTCGTGATCCAAGAGATATTTTAGTTAGTCTATACTGGCATATGCGTGGCAGAGTAGTTAAGTCTGGATTACCTGAAGATATGAGCATTGGCTACTTTCTAGATAATTTTGATCTTGGTCTAGATGCTTTAATCAAATTTTTAAATATTTGGGTATCTGCTACCACATCCAGAAATGATATTAGACTATATCGATATGAAGATTTGCTCGGTAGCTGGGCAATAAACAAATTTATCTGGACCGAACTTTTTGAGTATTTGTTAAATGAGACTGTAGATGGGGCGAGGCTATCTGAAGCAGTTGAATATTTTCATATTGATAGCTTGAAAAATCGTGTCGCTAAAAAGAAAAAACATGCTACTAACCTTATAGGTTTAGGTGGGCGTATTAGACAGGGAAAAGCAAATAATTTTTACAAGATATTGAGTGCTGAAGAGTTAGAATTAATCAATGCTCGACTCAAAAAAAGTTTGTCTATCAAAGCTAGGAAAATTATTTATGACTATTATTGTTTGCCATCAGACGCCTAATAAGATTAGATTCTAGGCTCTTTTGAAAACAAGACATATTGCAAAAATAAAATAAATAGGCTGATGATTGTTATTTTATATGAAAATTTCAATTAAAATCATTTGTACTACCGATTTTTATTAATAATAACGAACAGCTTCTCTTTTCTGAGCTATGCGCAGCAATTCCTAGATTTTATAATTTTCTTACCTCAACGAACAAGATATAGTGCCTTTATCCGTAGAGTACTTTTAAAAATTGTTAGATTAATAGCCATGAACTCCGAAAACCCAGAAAAAATGAATAAAATGGGTAAATTACAGTTACCCCTCAAGCCAACATGGCGACGATATTTCAAGATTTTTATACAAGACTCAAAAATATCTATCTATCGCGCTCTTGAATATGAGGCTCTTTCAAAGTTATCGTTTAGTGGACGCATCCTTGATCTCGGTGGCGGCGAAAAAGCCCATTATACCCCCTCTATGAAGTCGTGGATAAAGGATGGTAGTTATGAGTCAGTTAATATTTCAGAAGCTATGGAACCAACCTTCTTAATTCGCTCGTGCCAAAAACTACCTATTGCCGATAATGATTTTGACATGGTTGTTTCAATAAATACACTTGAGCATATATGTAACTTAGAAGCTACATTAAAGGAAATTGTGCGTGTGCTTAAATCCGGTGGTAAGCTCGTCTTGGCAGTACCCTTTCTATTTCGTGTACATGGCTGTCCAGATGATTATAACCGCCCAACTGCTAGTTGGTGGGACATAATACTGACACGACTAAATATATCGGATATAAAAATTACCCCTTTAGTATGGGATGTCATGACCACAGGGCTTTCAGTTACAGAAGGAGTTGGCCCCTTTAAAAAACTACGTCGTATTTTAGTACCACTATACGGACTGCTATATGCTCAAATTAAAGGCGGGGTAAACGAATACTATCCACACCATCCAGGTAGAGATTTATCAAATTTTGCACTAGGATACATTATTACTGGAATAAAAACATCTTGAGAAAATACAATTACGCTATCATTCGTAGATTCGCTTCGGATCTTTTCAACTGCTCCCGTATGGTGCGAAATCCTTTATATGCGTACGGATACCTTCGCTCAGGTAGAAAACCCCAAACAGCCGATTTCAAACTTAGTGATCTCCGATTTAAAGCAAGAAAAGAAGACTGGATTGCGATACGTGAAGTATTAATAGAAGATGAATATGCGTGTGTTGAGCGGATGTTTACTAGAAACTCTAGACCTAGAATACTTGATTTGGGAGCAAATATTGGTACTTTTGCACTTCGTATATTTTCGTATTATAAAAGTGCTCATATCGCTTCAGTCGAAGCAGCTGATGACACTTTCCATCTCCTAGATGAAAACCGCAAACTAAATCCTGCTTTTAAATGGAACGTTTTTAACAATGGAATATGGTCAAGTGACGGACCTCTTACTTTGATACGACGTGGAATATCCGTAGGTCATCGAGTAATTGAGGGTAATGGAGATGATTTTGTCCAGGGTATCTCTCTACCTTCCCTGCTAAAACAGTTAAAATGGGACAAGATTGACTTAATAAAAATGGATATCGAGGGTGGTGAGGAGGCTGTTGTTTTGGCTGCAACTAAAGTATTTTGCCACACACGGTATCTTATTATAGAAATACATACTGATCGAATTGACCCAAAGCCCGTCATATCAGCATTACACTCTTCCTTTAAAAATCATTGGCAGCTTAACGATCGCAAATCAAGCAAGCCACTGTTTGTCATGACGAATGAAGAAATTAACTTCTGACTTTAGTTAGAAAAAGCTAAAGAGACAATGTTTGATATTTTTATAGATAGTAAAACTACTTATATGTGAATTTGCATTTGAAAGTACTATTACATATTGGCCAGTCAAAGACAGGCACATCAGCGATCCAAGCTTTTTTGACACTCAATCGCCAACGCTTGATCCAGAACGGTATTCTCTATCCTTCAGTAAAAGTGGGGAATATGCCCCTTAATCTAGGATCACACAATGCTGTAGCAGACTCATTACTAGGACATATTCGCTTCCCGAATTTGAGCGCGAGTGAGTACTTTTATCAATTTTTTAATGATGCTAAGAAGATAAATGCGAAACTATTAATCTTAAGTGCAGAACATTTTTTTGGTGGGGAACCGCGTATTTGGAACGTTAAAGACAAGGATGAATATTTTGAGCGTTATCAAAAAAAAATAGAAAATCTAGCTATATATCTGAAAGGTCATGATGTTACTATTCTTGCATATATACGTCCTCAAATAGAATGGATGGCTTCTGCAATAGCGCAAACAATACGTATAGAACGACTAATTTCAAAAAAGCAAGTTTATATAGATGATCGGCAATTTTACGAACTCATGAAACCATTGCTCAGATATGCAGACTTACTTGATTGCTGGCAGCAGAATATTAAGCCACAAAGCTTTATAATTGTTCCCTATATCCGAAATATGCTCCACAACAGAAGCTCAATTGCGGATTTTCTGAAGAGGACGGGTCTTGATTCTATTGATTTTGATTACGCAGATCCAAAACTACAGGTCAACATCTCTCTCAATCCAGAGCTTATAGAAGTAAAAAAAATCCTAAACAAATTCATTAAAACTAAAAATGAAGAGCGGACAGTTATTCGCTGCATGGAGAACATGTCCAAAATAAATCCTGTAATGGGGGAATATTCCCTCGACCCGGAAGTACAGAGAGAGATAGAATCTTACGTTTCCAAACAAAACGATAGAATTAATCAAATATATATGAAAGATGGCATGTCAATTGTTGCTAACTCTAGAACTCACCCAATGAAATCTCCACCTAAAGAAAACGAAGTTATTAGCACTCTACAAGCCTTTGAAACTGAATTTAAACGCCCGAAATATAAATTAAAATATTGGGATTTTGTATTACGCAGCTTTCTTCGTACTTATGCTTCTCCGATTCACTCAGCACTGCATCAGTTCAAAGCTATGCATTGGTGGTGGAAATATGGAAAATAAACACTCAGTCAATTTTAGCCAAAGCCTCGCTACAATAGGCTATGGTAGTTACAATCGCGATCCTTAGCAATCTCTATAGGCACATAGAGTGTAATATCTCTACGTTTAAACAACAATTAAATAATCTAAAATTACCACTATATTTTACATTGAATCATCCAGTTATAACCATTGGGCTTACAACTTTTAATTCGGAAGATACTCTTAAACAGGCTGTCGACTCTGCTTTATCACAATCATGGCAGTTCATTGAAATCGTGGTAGCTGATGATTACTCTACCGATGGTACTTTCGAGTATCTTCAGAATCTAGAACTAGACTATCCCGCAATTCGCGTATTTAGAAATTCTAAAAATAGCGGTGTTGCGACTTCACGTAATCGTATTATTAAAGAGGCTAGAGGAGAATTTATTGTTTTCTTTGACGACGACGATGTAAGTCATCCAGACAGAATTATTGAACAATACAAGCGGATTACAGAGTATGAAAAGCAATTTGCAGATGGCTCGCCTGTAATTTGCCACACAGCTAGAAAACTGGTTTACCCCCACGGTGAAATTCGTATTGAACAGACCATGGGCCAGACAGAAGGTAAACCAGTGCCATCTGGTCCCGCTGTTGCCCGGCGTATCTTGCTCGGTGAGCCCCTGGAGGATGCCTATGGCGCATGCCCGACCTGCAGTCAGATGGCTCGAGTATCCACCTATAAACTTATCGGTGGATTCGATCCATCCTTTCGACGCAGTGAAGATACGGATTTCAATATACGCCTCGCTCAAGCTGGCGGCCATTTCATTGGTATTGCAGAACCGCTGGTCATTCAGAACATGACCAAAACATCAGAAAAGAGTCTGCGCGATGAGTATTATTACATGCAGTGTTTATTACATAAGCATCGAGAATTTATTGAGCAAGAAGGTAAGTTCGATTTTAGCTTGACCTGGCTGGATCTGAAACAAGCCTGGCTGGAAAATCAACGTCTGACGTTTGTGAAATTGTTGTTCAGACTTACTTTTACTCACCCCATTTTGACAATGCGCCGTTTAATTCTCTCATTACCTAGTATCAGTTTAAATAGAGCCTTTAGTCGGTTTCATAACGACTCTCATGATTCTGTTACAACATGAACGATGGAACGCTAGAGATAAGAAAATGAAGTGGGCGCTTAAGATTATCGTCAAGCTTATTATTGCCAGATTTCCCATACCTTATTCCCTTTGGCGGTCTTTAAGCGTTTTTCGGCATAGGAGCATGGATTCAACAGAATACGCGGTTAATATATTCAATCTACACTTAAAACGCGCGTTTCCCGATCGATTACCTTCTGATGCTGTGATGCTCGAACTTGGGCCAGGAGACAGTCTTGCATCAGCGCTATTGGGATATGCAAGCGGGACTTCAATGACCTATCTTGTGGATGTGGACAGCTTCGCCCGGAAAGATGTCGCTTTTTACCAAACTCTCGCTGATGACCTATGTAATAGAGGCCTGCAATGTCCCGATCTTGCTGGCATAATGTCTTTCGATGACATTCTTGAATCTAGCAATGCTAGGTATTTAACAGATGGCTTATCCAGTCTTCGCACGATACCTTCTGACAGCGTTGATTTTGTTTGGTCTCATTCGGTACTTGAGCATATTCGTAAGGATGAATTACCAGATGTACTATTTGAACTGCAACGCATTCTAAAGTCTGATGGTCTTTCTTCCCACAATATCGATTATCAGGATCACCTAGCCTATTCTTTAAACAACCTTAGGTTTTCGGAGAAGTTATGGGAGTCAGATTTTTTTGCAAAATCAGGATGTTACACGAACAGGGTACCAGCAATCCTGCTGCATAAAATGCTTGAAGAGGCAGGGTTTTCAATTCTTCGTGAAGAATTTGG
>JAUICE010000046.1 GCA_030428185.1 Gammaproteobacteria bacterium | reverse complement strand
CAAAGCTACATACAAGGTACCAATGAATCACTCATACCACATAAATATACCAATACCTTGGCATTTATGTTTGAAAGCAACCACGCTTGGCATTTAAATGAAAAGCTCTATAATCACCCCAAAAGAGATAACAGCTATCATTTGTGCTGGCAAGAGTTAAGCCGCCACAGAAAAACTTAAGCTTAGATAATGAGTTAATATTTGCTTAATGTTTCTGAGTTATCTTCAAAAAATACTTATAAAGCCATTTTGAGGATAATTATGCCTGAAACAGATCCAAATGAATCAAAAGATCCCAAATCAACTTACAAAACACTAATCAAACAGTTTTGTAAAGAAAATAAAGGGCCTATTGGAAAAGCCTCTGATATTGGGGTATTAGCTACAGTAACATCGGGAGCTGTTACTGCTCTACAAACACCTATAGACATACGTCAATTCAATAAATACAAAATGACTCGCCTTGCTATGTTAGCGTCATTTATTCGTGCATTTCCGACAAATATGACAAGTGGAACGACTCGCTCTACGGTACAACAAGTCAGCAATAGTCAAATTAGAAGTACTGAAGACCCATCTTCAACTACTGCTGCGGTTTGGGGATTCGGAATCGCCGATGCATTTGTTTCACATTACGGTAAAATGCCTGGAAGATTAGCTGTTATGTACGACCAGTCTGGTAAAGCTCTTTTAGAGGGTAGTAAATGGACTTGGCACAATCTTGTTAAGGTTTATCCTAAAGGTCTTACTCCTGCCATAGGTAATTCAGTTATCAATCTTGCACTATTAACCCGTGGTACAGACTATATCAAAAAGACAATATCTGAACACTTAGGTGGCTCACCAATGTTCAACACGGCCATTGGCAGCATCGTTTCAGGAACAATTGCCTCTGTAGTGACATTGCCCTTTGATACTTTAAAAAATGAAGCTGTTAGAAGTGCAAAAAAAGATCCTAAAACAGACAAGCTAATACTAAAGTCTACTTGGAACATAGTTAAAGAGTGTGCTGAATACACACGTAAAGAAGGCATTATCGATTCACTATCATTTGCTTTGAAGTATATGTGTCGAAATGATTTGGGACCAGGCATAGCACGAACCGTTACTGCGTTTCTTGCTATTAATGGCGTTTGTGAATTACTTGGCACTAAGCCTATTACTCAAAGATTTGCTGATTTTTTTAGTGACGATGATGATATAACTCCTCCATCAAATAACAATCCCTAGTGATATTAAATCATGTTACACATCTGTATAACATGATTTAACATGCCCAAACACCACCTCATAAGTATTTTTTTAAGGTAAGTTGATTTAATTTTCAACATAAATATGTTATACTTACCCAAATCTATAAAGTAGTCGACGAATTTATTATGCCTTTTGACCCAAGAATGTTTTCTAAACTAAAGAGTCAAAACCCCATACTCAAACATATCGAGTCTGAAGAAGGTATGCTTCTAGTTTATGGTACAGAGCAAGCAAGAAAACAGATACGGCGCTCCTGCATGCTCAGATTTAGAGGTAAGCCTAGCGATATCCGCCAACATTTTCTAACTATTGACACTTTTAACAACATTCTAGAGTTCATAATTAGAAATAAGCTAGATTTTACAACCTATTGTAAGCACAAAGGTATCTCTGGTGAAGTATTGAATTTTATCCAAGCTCACTACGACAGGATAAATAGCCATAAAGACTTTATTGATATTGACAGAAACCTAAAAGATCCTAAATTAAATTTGGAAGAACTATCAGACAGCCAAAATGATTTTTTTAAACTCGCTTGTGTGGTAGGCATTGATACTGCAAGAGAGTTCAACATCCCCATTTATTTTATTTTAGATCAAATCGATTTTTCTGAAATACATCCCGATGGAAGGCATTTTAACAAAATTACTTCATTTGAGTTAAGAAAAATTCACGAAGGTATACAAAGTGCAGAAGAAGACATGTCACATATAAAATTCGTTGAGCATGGAAAAGAAGTATCTCATCACGACTTCATGATGAAAATGTCTGAAAGCTCCTATGACATAAAGTGTACTTAAAGTCAGATATCTAAAACTAGAATATCCCCGCGATAGCACTTAAACTTTATCCAAACAGCTTCCATCAGCGGGCGATACACGAGAATTAATCCTTAAAAATTAAGCACTTTGCTATAAAATTCGAGCCCATTATCCAGCACGCCTAATCGTGATACAGGTATTAAAAAATAATACTGATTAACTAAGACAGCGCATAAGGTGAGATATTAAGTGCTAATCGTTTTACAATACTGTAAATTTAATGTTAAATTCGAAATGAAGCAATTTACAGTATTGGAGAAAAAATATGTTAAGCACTCTATTAGGGCGCGCTGCTCAAACAGTTGCAAAAGATGCCGGCGCAGCCTCTGCTACCTTGGCATTAGGAGCGACTATCACCGCAGGTATTCAGCGTGGACTTACTTTTTTTAACTCACATTCTGCTACAAACACTTTACATGATTTAATTCATACCGATAAAGAACCCTTAAAACATGAGAAAGCAATTGATTGCAAACCTTCTAGTTAATACAACTGGTTATCAAAAATTAATTTATATTTATGATTTATATAAACTAGCCAAAGTGACCTTTTAAACTATATTTAGTTTAAAATTAATGTTTTAAGTTGATTTATTGTAATAAATGTGTTAATTTAGTCCAGTTATTTTTGTTTTCAAGAGGAGTATTTTAATATGAGCATCAATCTAGCATCTAGAGCGGCTACAAGTCTCCTACAAACTAGTGCAACTATAGGCCTTGGTACTGTATTAACCAAAGTTATTCATCAAGGACTTACTTTTTTTAAAGAGCATAATCACTCAACGAGCAACCAAAGATTAGATAATAAACCTGCTAATTCTACTAATCTCCAGGAAAATGAGCATAAAACTTATCTTGTAATGACTCAGAACATACTAAAATCCTAAGAGATAGACTAAAATAATATTAAGGCAACGGATGGCCTTAACTAACTTCAAAAGAATGCTTATAATCCTGCTCAATTAATTTTAAATATCCCCCTACCCATGAGAATAAACAACCTTCAAGGCTGTAGTATTGGCTATTACTTAACTGAATGTTTGCACAAACGCTCACAAACATCACTAATCATCACACCAGATACACTTAAGGCTCAAATACTAGAAGATGCTATTAAATTTTTTTCAAGTCAGCATATTAATACCACTTACTTCCCCGATTACGAAACACTGCCTTATGATTTACTTTCTCCGCATCAATCAGTAATTTCTGAGCGAATTAAAATACTAGACGCCTTATCTAAAAATAAAGAGCAAGTGCTTATCGCCTCCATTAATACACTTCTTCATGTATTACCCCCAACAAGCTTTTTTGCACAATATCATCTATCACTACAAGTCGGTGACTACTTATCTATTGATGAGTTTAGAAAAAAAGTAGAAACCAGCGGGTATAGACTCACCAACCAAGTCTTATCCCATGGTGAGTGCGCGATAAGAGGCTCGATCATTGATATCTTCCCTATGGGTAGCCAAGAGCCCTACAGAATCGATATATTTGATAATGAAATAGAAACCATTCGTACTTTTAACCCTGATACTCAGCTTACTATTGATAGAATAAACGAAATTCAACTACTTCCTGCTCATGAGTTCCCAACTGATGATGTAGCCGTTAAACGGTTTAGAGCTGCGTTTCGTGAGATGTTTCCTGGAAACCCTAGACAAGCATCTATTTATCAAGATATGAGCAACCATATCATTCCCGCTGGTATCGAAAGCTACTTACCCCTGTTCTATGAAAAAACATGCTCAATATTTGATTATTTGCCAAGTAGCGCGCAAGTATTCATCATCGACGATTGCGCTCAAAGTTCTGAACGTTTTTTAAGTGAGGTCACTCATCGCTACAATCAGCGATCCTCTGATATAACAAAGCCAATATTAGCACCCAACCAACTATATCTCACTACAGAATATTTTTTTCAAAAGCTTAAACAATATGAAACAAACTATTTAACACAAAACAAGAAAACTAAGAGCAATGCTGATACAGAGATTCAAAGTGATCTAAAAATTAATCGACTTCATAAATCGCCTTTGATTAAGTTAAAAAATTATCTTAACGAGAACTCACATAAAATAAATATTATCGTTTGTGAAAGTAAAGGTAGACGTGAAGCGTTATCTGAGCTACTTAATGAGTCAGATATACCGTTTAAGATAAGCCAATCATTTGAAGAAGCGATAACACACCAAAATGGCACCATGATAACAACTGGGCATCTTAACGAGGGCGCTGAGTTAACTGACAAAAACATCAATATCATTGTTGAAAATCAGCTTTTTGATATTCAATATGTTAGACAAAAACGTAAACGCACTATTGATCCTGATCTTATCATCAAAGATTTAACTGAGCTTAAAATCAATGATGCAGTTGTACATATTGAGTACGGCGTAGGACGCTATCTTGGATTAACCGTCATAGAGTATGATAACAATGCAAATGAATTTCTAATTCTAGAATATAAAAACAAATCGAAATTATATATTCCGGTTACCTCATTGCATTTGATTTCACGATACTGTGGCGGAAATAATGAACACATACCACTACATACACTAGGGTCAAACACTTGGGAAAAAGAAAAAAAGAAAGCCATTACCGAGATTACTGATGTTGCTTGTGAACTCTTAGATATTTATTCAGCCAGGAAAGCACAACAAGGCACTGCCTTTTCAAAACCAAATACAGACTATAAAAAGTTTTCTGAGCATTTTCCTTTTGATGAGACCCCTGATCAGAAGGCTGCTATTGAAGCAATTATCAATGATCTGACAGAATCCAAACCCATGGATAGATTAATTTGTGGCGACGTCGGTTTTGGTAAAACAGAAGTTGCCATGCGCGCAGCCTTTCTAGCACTACAAAGTGGTTTTCAAGTGTGTATGCTTGTACCCACAACCCTGCTCGCAGAGCAACACTACCAAAATATGCTCGATAGATTTTCTGAATTTCCAGTCAACATTGAGCTCATTTCTAGGTTTAAAACTAAAGCACAGTCAGAGAAAATTATTGAGAAGGTTTCTTCTGGAACTATCGATATTTTAGTTGGCACACATAAAATATTTAGTAAGCACCTGATATTTAAGCGGTTAGGTTTATTAATCATCGATGAAGAGCATCGATTTGGCGTCAAACAAAAAGAGCATATAAAAGCAATAAAAGCCAATATTGATACACTATCGATGACTGCTACCCCAATACCTAGAACACTCAATATGGCCATGAACGGATTACAAGATATTTCGATAATAGCGACACCACCAGCCAAGCGCCTTGCGATTAAGACATTTCAGCATCAAAAAAATGATGAGCTAATTAAAGATGCGATCAGTCGTGAAATACTAAGAGGCGGCCAAGTTTTTTATTTACACAATGATGTGGCAACGATTGAAAATACAACAATAAAACTTCAAACGCTTATACCTGAGGCAAAAATATCGTTTGCACATGGGCAAATGCGTGAAAGACAGCTAGAACGTATTATGGCAGACTTTTATCATCAACGATTTAATGTTCTAGTATGTACTACAATTATCGAAACTGGTATCGATATACCCCAAGCCAATACTATTATTATAGAAAGAGCCGATAAGTTTGGTCTAGCTCAACTCCATCAGTTACGAGGCCGAGTCGGACGCTCTCATCATCAAGCTTATGCTTACATGCTAACTCCTCCCAAAAAAGCCATGACCTCTGACGCAAACCGTCGTCTTGAAGCACTGCTTTCGATGGAAGACTTAGGAAGTGGTTTTATACTAGCAAGCCATGATTTAGAAATTCGTGGTGCAGGTGCTCTTCTTGGTCAAGAGCAAAGTGGTCATATGCATCAAATAGGGTTTTCACTTTATATGGAGTTGCTCAATAAAGCTGTTTCTGAAATCAAACAAGGCAATAAAAAAACATTAACGCTTAGCATGAGCTCTGGCCCTGAAATCAAGCTACCATTTTCTACAATTATCCCAGAGCATTATATTGCTGATACACATCTAAGATTAACTATTTATAAACGCATTGCTAGCTCTGAAAGTAAACAAGAGCTTGATGAATTGAAAGTCGAATTAATTGATCGTTTTGGATTAATCCCTGAGAGTGTTCAACATTTATTTACTGTGACAGACTTTAAATTGCAAGCATCAGAGCTTGGCATTCACACAATAAAGGGACAAGAGAATAATCTAGCTTTAACATTTAAAGAAAAAAACACAATTAATCCAGAAATTATTATCCACCTAATACAAATGCATGCTACAAGATATAAATTAAATGGTGCAAATAAGCTCATAGTCACTGTAGAAAAGAGCAACCAATTTGCCGAGTTAAAAATATTATTTGAATCATTAAGTAATAACGACTGCTCCCTATGTAAAGAAAATAGAAAAGCCTGTTAGTGAGCTTGTTAATGAACGAAAAGCGTCAATACTTATTGACAAACTATGTAAATGCAATTGCTTTTTTATCACTTTTATAAGAACAACTCTGCATGTACTCTTTAAATTGATTTGGCGCAGATTCAGTAATATCACCAGTACTATCCAGCCATCCGAGCAACTTCAAAATACGAGTACTACGTCCCGCATGATAACCAAAAAATAGTGGCCCCTTATTATCACCACGAATGTGATGACATAAATCAATCCAACTATAAGCCTGTTTTTTTTTGAAATATGATCGCCTTATCCACGAAAAGGATTCTTTCGCTTTCATTTCCTCTCTATACTTAAAAAACGTTTTTAACTCCCAACGACCAACCTCTTCTACACTAGAGCAATTAATAAATTTATCTTGCAATTTTTCTATATTTTTATCACAAAAGCGCTTGTATTGAGCAACCATTTTTTGAAAGCTCAAACTATTCACCGTTTTATCCTCATAAGCACTAGCCAGCCTTTCTTGAGCATAAGCGAACATAACATCTAAACCATATTGATGATTTTGAAGCGTATATTCTGCAGATAACTTGTTTGTTGCGCTAGGCCAATCAACAAGTTCTGCCCGCGCTTTACCTATCTTTTCATTTAACGATGCTACAACTGAAGCATCTGGAAAAATGACACCACTTGGAAATAAGTCACCCTCATGGGTGAATGTTGGTTCAGTAGTCTTATCGTCTAAAAATGCTAAAAAAGTTTGAATATCTTTACGCCAAAGATCATATGCACTCTGAGCTTCTTCTGCAATGCTCTGAGCATAAGTGGATTTCTCAGCAATTCTACTAGCCCTTAAACTCTTAAGATTTGATATATGCTTATTAAGCCTTAACTGAATACTTTTTGACTTTAAATCCTTAATCGCCAACTCAAATGACTCGATAGAGTTTATTTCACGAGCTCTATTTAAAACAACATCTTCTTCTTTTAAAGGCGGCAACTCAGACTCTTTTTTAGCTCCCTCTATTTGCACTAGAAGCTTTTGATATAGTTGTGCTAACGTTTTTAGTATTGGCAAGTCTGCATTCAATATATCGAAATCTATTTGATACTTTTTGGTATTTAAAGGATGCTCAATATCACCCATATGCTCAGAAAAACATAACTTTAATCGTTTTTTTTCTTCCTCAATTTTCGCTAACTCTAAAATAATCACATCGAGAATAGAGTAACCATTATATTCATCTCTTAGACTAAAAGGTAACGCATCCATATCAGGTGCAAATGGATTTTTTTTTAAAGCTTCATATATCGAAGTTAAGGCGGGCCTCAGTGTCATCGCATTTGCAAGTTCATCCACTCCACGAATAACATCACGAAATAGTTTATCTATGCTTTGCATATTTTCAGGCAAATTTGGAGGAAGCTGGTATGCTTTAACTTTTGATATAAAGTCAAGAAGGTCTCGCTTAGGAGGAATGTTTCCAGTTCCATGCCAATATCGATTAGTTAAAATAGTTCTGGCCTCAGAGCTTTCTTTAGAAAATATTGCCTGTACCGCGAGCTTTAGTGCTGTAGGATTATCTTCTCTATTTAGTAACTTTAGGATCCTCAAATACTCCTCATAGAATCCATTTATCTCTTTTTCAGCACTTATCAGTCTCTTATGCTGAATTTCCGGTATCACCTCATCTGCTAGATCTCTTGTCAACAATGTACCCTTTCCCTTTGTCACCACCGGCTGTTGTTTTGTAGGCCTTTTCGGTAGTCCATGAGATTGAGAGGTTGGATAAGCACCATCGTATGCTAACCCTACATCATTTAAATCATTTTCATGTTGAGTAGAATTATAACCCCTTTTTACCTCTTCTAGAGCTCGCTTACAAGCAAGGGTAAACGAGTCCCAGGGTGAACCATCGAGTGAACCATCGTTGCCTTTAGGCATAATCCTCTCCATCTAAGTGGCTTTTGTTTTTATATTGGACACTATATACCGCTACTCTTTTATAATGCAAGTTTTTGAGCAATATGAAAGAATAAACGTATACTCAATTGTATTGATACGATTTGAAAAAACCTCAAAACTCAAACATAGGCGTTCGAACGCTATTAACTAGCGCTATATCAAACATGATTATGATGATGCGCAAAGTGAACTTTTGTTAAGTTTGGTTCAGACCATGGGCCATCTAATCTGTACGTGAGTCCTGTTATTTTTTTCATACTACTACTTAGTATTCTATTTGCAACCCAAGCAATAGCCCCAGCTAATGGTCCACCTGCAAGGGTAGCAACGACCGGAATACTTGCTGTAACATGAGGAGCGACTAAAAGTTGCATCTCGTAGGTTTTTTTATTTAGATCAATATCGCCCTTCATTTCAACATAGGCAACAGGCCCATCAATATACGTTTTTGGTGTAGTAAGGACGCCCTGCTTTGCATGAAAATGTCCTGATACAATATCAAAACTAAATCCCTTATATGCTAAATCATTAAAATCAAGAGTTAACCTTCTGGGTAAAGTTTGTAAGCTAAGTATGCTAATCAACTTGCCAAGACCAATTTTAGCCTCAACTTCCTTAGATAACCGAATGACTCGACCGTAACTCATGTCTAGCTTAAAATCTCCATTTATTTGATTGAGATTAAAACTTGTTAATGCTCCTGGATAATTAACTTCAAACTGCATACTTGCCTTTTTTGCGCTAACCACAGGATGCACATCTAATAGCGTTAAAAGTTTTGTAAAGTCTTTTGTTGAAGCACTTCCTTGAAGTCGTGTTATTTGCTTTTGATGTGTAGATGATTCAAACCCAACTAAAGCTAATTTGTATATATTCGATAACAAACTAAATTGTTTTATTTTATAACCTTTACTTGTCACTTCTGTACTCAGAAAAACTTTTCCGAGGAAATTTTGATTGATGGATAAATCATCAATTTTTAAGTCTACGCTTGGCAGTTCATACTTAACTTGGTCACCTAGCTTGCTATTAGTTTCTCGAGTGAAGACATGAAGATGTGACAGTCTAGCTTTAATATCAATTTTTTTGCCGTTAAAAGTAACATCAACTCCACCATATATATCATGACCATAAAATTGAATATGTAAGCGTTTATCCTTGATAGTTAAAATCGCACGAACCTTGGAGACAAAGCTACGACCTATGTACAGCTTGTCAATAGTTAAATGCAATTTTTGATGAAGCCCTACCAAGGGATTTCGAGCATCAGTATGTTTGTTAAAAATATCTATCCATTTATCTAGAGATAGTTCGCCAATATTTAATGATAGCTTGTCTTGATATGTATCTGTTGAGTGCGAACCAATCGATATTTTCCCTGAAAGGATATTTGATAAGCGATTCTTTTTAAGCTTAATAGTCCCCTTAATGTTAGGCTTTTGGGTCACTTTCACATTATAGTTGGCATTGTCTCTTACTATGTTAATTTTAAGTGGCTTATCGCTATGAGTTATTGTATTTAATGGTTTAGGTAAGTTTAATATGAGCCGGCTCAAATCACTGCTTATTTTCACAGAAAAGTTATTGAGTGAGTGGGCTATTAAATCGACTGTATAGGTAAACTCTCCACCAACTTTTTCAGTAAGAACACCTAACAACGAGCTATCTATCTTACTCATATTGATGTTACTTTTGATAGCAAGCTCTAGGGAACTGTCATTTTTTGCTTGTGGCAATAACCTGATCTCTGCAGGATTACTAAAAATATGTGCTTTAAGATTACTATAGCGTATACCCTGATCAGTATAAGCAATTTCACCATCGACAGCATGTAATCTAATTTTAAAAGGGGTGAATACATCAATATCATGTTTATCAAAATAAATATTCCCTTGAACCAGCACTTTATCATGACTATTAACATGCGTATTTATTGATAAAGACGCTCTTAGTGGTTTGGCTACATTTATCGAGTCTAAAATATTAAGTTTGCTTCTCAAAGGAGAAGACATGATGTAATTTTGTATGCGTTTTTTATCAACAAGCGTTTCATAACGCACTAGTAAATGAGGGGTTTTTGAAAAGATAGAATACAGAGAAAATGGCACATCATGTAGACACGCTTCCTCTAAACAAACCTGACTTAAGGACGCATTTAAAATTGAGTTATTAATTTCTAGCTGACCATTAATATGTTGAAGCTTTGGCCAAGCTTTATGATATTTAAAATCAACATCATGAACAGAGACTTTTGCGCTTAAAAACGATTTATCTATGGTTTTTATATTACTAATTGCCCCCTGTGTTTGAATAGCAACACCTATTCCTTTAGTTTGCTTCAAGTGACCGACAAGCCATCGATTTAATTTACTATCTGGAATAACGCTATTTAGAATGCCCAATATTTCTCCTGGACGATTCAATAAAACTTTAGTCATAGAATCTAGATGACTATGATAAAAATCATTAGCTTGACGGAATATAAGTGCGCTTGAAAGTTGATTATCTCCAAGTTTAACTAAAGCCTTTTTAACTTGTAATGTATTTTCATTAAAATCATAGATAATATGGGTAAAGAATTGTTGAAGACTCGGTGATAGCGTTTGATTATTTACAATAAGCTGCCCGTTATGAGTACTTAATACTAATTCTGCTTTGGATTTTAAAACCTCTAGCCACCCATTAATAGGCTTAATGATGACATCGCCATCACCTATTGATATATCACTAAGCCCTAGACTGACATCGTTTAGCTTGCCTTTTCTGAGATTAATATGAATTGCTTGAAGCGCTCCACCTTTCATCCATGCATAATATTTTTTTGCCACACCTAAGGTTATCAGTAGATTTTTAAGATCGTTAATATAGATTTTAGGAAGATAGACTGAATAAGTGTCTTGTGATTTTGCCTTAACCCGTACAGAGTATGATTTTTTACTTTCTTTTGATCCGAGGTTTAAATGCACATTGAAGATAGTCAGTCCAGCTTTTTTTTCTCCCTCAAGCTTAATTGAAAAACGATTAATTTCTTGTGCAATTTCATTCCTTGCATGTGTGTAAATAAGATCTTTTGTATCTATATTAGCTTTAATAGTCGAGAGCAGACCCTTTGAAACACTCCCCCATAGTTTTATATCGACGAGACCATCTGTCAATTTGAGTGGACCTAGCTCAAAATGATGATCCATAAATGAGAGTGGAAATTTATTAAGTGATAGGTACCATTGTCCATCCAAGTGATGAATTTCACTCCCATTAAAATTACCAATAAGTGACAACTTTGTACTTATTTTATCAAAAGAAGAAAGCTCAGCATTCACTGAGCTGAAATTTTCACCACCTACAAAATGAATGCGTGGCAACTTAACTACAAAATTTTTGTTATTGTATGCAACATTAATATCGATTTTTCGTATCGTTGCTTCTTTTTGACGAATAAACCAGCTAAAAAAATGAGTTATAGTATGTAGGTTACCCCCAACATTTGTATTTAGCTTGAGCAAATTTGACAAGTGCAATACCCCATCTTGGGCCAAAGATAGCTTAATAAGCGCTTTATCTAATAGTAATCTTTTAGGTTGCAGGGTTTGGTATTTTATAGTGTTAAATATATCGACAGACATGAGTAAATTACTGACATATATTGGGGCATTCGAGGTATTTGTTGAGCCAATACTTACCTTAGAAAATACAATCACCGGCATATATCCAGACCAAGAGATATTTGCCTTATTGATAGTAACAGGTAACCCCATCCATCTGGTCAAACGTTGCTCAATTTCTTTGTTAGATATATGGGTAGCAGCCTGGCGTAGACCAATAACTGTCAACGCTATAATGAATACGCAGAAAACAAACAAGTAATACAATGTGATTAAGTATTTTCTCATTACTCTTTTGAGTTCAGCATAGATAATTCATTAGATAAAAATTGTATCATCTCTACTGCAGAAGCAATAGACCTTAACAGGGCAACCGCATGAAGCGCATTTTAGTTCTCTCATTGTTAAAACGTAATCTAGTAGCTTAATATCTATGTATACCCCTGTCCTTCCATAATGCATGTTTTTGAGCTTTGTCAAATCACCAATCTTTGGTATTTTTCTCAATCGGAATGGAATAGCCATTCCTCAATTAAAAAAATCCAAACCTTAATCATTTGACTGCGCTCAACCTACAAGCTAACTATAAAGGCTTATTTAAATTTTTTATATCGTTAGGCACAAAGATTTATCTGTGGATAGAGAGATTAAATTTGAGTAATAACCTAGTCTATTACGATAATTTAATCTCTTTAGACCACAATAAATATTGAAACCTAAAAACGTGCATTATGAAAGGACAGGGGTATAGAATGATAGCGATTATTAGAGAGCAGGAGCGCATTAATATCCTCATTATTGACCAATGCATTGAGCATATGACAACAATCAGCAAAATCAAGTGACCAGCTACCGATTAAAGGCTGCTTTATGTCTGACGTCCAAGAATTCTGCACTACCACAGTCAGTAAGTTCTGAAACGCTTGATTTAAGTTTTCATCTAAAATAGTTTCAACACGACTATATCTCAGTAAGACACGAAATATATATAGTAGCAAATGTGTTGGATCACTAGCATTTTTATCCAATTGATTGAGCAAATGAAAAGAAGATTGACTTGCTGAATGATTCTCTAGTGTTTCTTTGTAAGAACTGATTATGTCGACTGCTTCTTTGACAGACTCTACCTGAGCGTCCTTAATTATCCAAGTCCATTGACTAGAAACCAATGGATACAATAAGGAATACCAACGTTGATTATATTTAATCGCTTTTCTATTTTTAAAAAATGCAACACTACTCTTATTGAGATCTGGGCTCTCTGTTAAATTTACTTTAGCAGTGACGCCCTTTCGCTCGGCTCTTAACTGATCAATCACCGGTAGTAATCGATTTACATCTTGCTCATCATTCTTCTTAAATAGTTCACGACATAGCTCATCAAAAATATCCCAACGATCACGATAAGCACAGTAATATAATAGCTCCTCAATATTTTCAAAATCCTTAGACATTAGTTCAGCGTTAATCGTATCAGCTTGTTTTACGGGTAAAATCATTTTAATTAAATGGTGAGTTAAACCTGTTGGAAGGCTAGCTTCATCCTGACTAAGCATATGTATCAAGTCGTCATAAGAATATTTTGAGTTGCGTGCTGCCAAATAATCTCTTCCAGCTTCAATGCCTTTTTGATACATCTTCTCTCTATCAGAGTCTGCAGCATCCAAGTCAGTTGCACTAATACCCGTTGCATCCATTAAGATTACCTGCATCGCATATTTTCTACGCTCCTGTCGCTCTGCAACCCAGCCTTTTTTCGGATTACGAATACCTGTTGTTACTCCATAAAAAAAATTCGCAATTGGTCCTTCTTGAAAAATCGGTCTTTCGCTATGTATAACATCTTCTTCAACACCCTTATCATCAAATTGAAACGCGAGCACATTTGGATCTGCGCTTAGCTCATGCTCGATAAAACTATTTGACTTATCTCTAAAGCAATTTAACGGTAGATTATTTGCCACTCCTCCATCAACATGCTTATTGCCATCACTATCTTCATAGGGATGAAAGATAACTGGGATACACGCCGATTGTGCTACACACTGAGCCAAATTATGTGTTGGCGTTGTATCTGTTGAAAAGTAATTGGCTTCTCCAGTGGTTACATTTGTAGAGGTGACCAAAACAGACTCACCAATTTCATCTTTTATGCCTTCTGGTAAAAACGACTTTAGCTCTTTGACTAAAGCAAAGGTAATCTCACCCTTCTCACGAAGAGTATCACCAATTTCTTTTGCTCGCCCAGTCTCAAAACACTGTGGATAATCTGTAATATAAGTTAAAAGCTTACTATGCATATATTCATATATTTTACGCTCAAGAGAATCATGCGATGAAATACCTGCACTACTTGTCGTTTGAAAATTAAGAAAATCTGCCTGTTTTAACTGCTTAAATATTTTCTTAATATCATCTGGCTTATAACCAATATATAAGCATGCAGCCATAATTGCACCGCAAGAGCTTCCAGCAAAATGTATAGGTTTAATTCCATATTCTTCCATTGCTACCTTGACTGCGCCAATATGACCAAAAATTCTTAAGCCACCACCACAAAAAACAAATGTAGAAATACTGGGTTTTTTTTCAAAGATCCTTATTTTTTGAGTGTTCTCATCTTTTTCAATAGTAATCTTTGCTTTTTCTAAATAGAGATAGTCTCTATAAACAGGCGCTCTTTTATGCGTATCTTTATATATTCGCCGCCTAAAATATTGTTTTAACCACGAGAATACTTGGCTAAAAAAAGATGGATTAATTCTAGCGTAACCATGCATTTTACGATATTGACGCATATCGTTGGCTCGCACCACTGCGTTTTGAACACCTATAGCATGCAAGTGCGCACAACTCGCTAGCTTTTCATAATCCGCTAATTGATACTCTTGGAAAGCTTTTCGAATCGCCGATAGATTTTTTTCAGTTAAAATAATGCGTTTACTGTCTTGAACTCTATCTGAATCTTGGTACTCGCTCACGGTCGGTGACTTGCTTGAAGCCACCACTTGCAATTTAGGAACAACATCAACAATCGCTGTATTTTTTGCAATGGTAAAATCTATGTGCCTTATTTGATACCGATCCCCCACAAGATCAATTGGATAATCCAAAGAGCGATAAGGTCTTTTGAGTGAAAAAATATTAATCACTCGTGACCAAAATCCTGAAATCACTTCATAACCACGACCTCCTCGTTCTTTAATTCGATAGTTTTTTTGAAAGTGGGAGGAAACATAAGGTTGATAATAGGTAAACATCCATGCTTTTAACTCTTGTTTTGACTTTTCTGAAAGTCGTGATAAGTCAAGTATGACTCTTCGTTCATCAAGCAAGTAGTCGTAGAGTGCAAAGTCTTCGTTAGGAGCAGATCCATGAATACGCAATTCACCAAGACCAAAAATTAAGATTAATTTTTTGATAAAAGAAGCCCGAGCTTCACTTTTTGAATCTGTATCACCTCGGAGCCGTTCTAACAAATGCTTTAATTTAGACATTCAGTACAGTCTTATCTTTAAATGCTAATATAGAAATCATAGCGCACAAATTAAAGCAATCCTACGATTTATTTGATAGACTTTGTTCAATAGTGGCGCATATTTTTTTAGTACCTGACTGAATGTTTAATCTTTTAATAGCACTTTTCAAATTATCGGAGCACTTATACACATTCTCTACCGTTTCAATAAATTGCTCTATGCTCAAATTATCTTGATTGAGAAACTTTGCTACGTCGCCTAAGCACCAGTTGGCGACGAGTTTTGCGGGCAACTTACCGTGTTTAAGCACTGTTTCAAAATAGTCAGCGAGGGCTTTATCCTGGGTAAGGAGGGCAGCGTCATAATCAGTTAAACCGTATTCTTATTCAAACCGAGCTTGTTTTTGTGCAGGCAATTCGGGTAGTCGTTGCTTCATCGCCTGCAAAAATGCTGGACTGATTTGTACTGGCAATAAATCCGGATCCGGGAAGTAACGGTAATCGTTCGCTTCTTCTTTGCTGTGCATGGGACGGGTTTCATTGCGTTCA
>JAUICE010000045.1 GCA_030428185.1 Gammaproteobacteria bacterium | reverse complement strand
CAATATCTCTTGGCGCTAACTCCATGAGTTGTGGTTCATAGTGCTCCATAAAGCGTGTGTGTGTATCAGCATTCAGGAGCTTTGCACCTTCGCCTCTTAAGGCTTCACTGATTAAAAAATTATGTACATTTTGATGATAGAGTAGTGTCGGGTGGAATTGGTAAAACTCCATATTGGCAAGGCGAGCTCCAGCACGTGCAGCCATTGCAACACCATCACCAGTGGCAACGCCAGGATTAGTGGTAAACCGATAGGTCTTACCCGATCCTCCTGTGGCGAGAATGGTTGCTTTGGCAATAAACGTGTGAATTTTTAGCGTGTGATTATCAAGAACGTAAGCACCTATAACCTCTCCATAAGCTTTAGGCTTGAGCACATCAGGTGATTTTATTAAGTTTACTGCAATGTGTTGTGTAAAGACAGTTACATTATTGCAGTAGTATAAACGTCTTTTGAGTGCATCGATAATGGTTTGTCCTGTGTGATCACCTGCATGATAAATGCGCCTAGTGCTATGACCACCTTCTTTTGCAAGAAGAAACTTATCGCCATGTTTATCAAAAGCAACACCATGATGTACTAGTTTGGCAATTGCTTCATCACTTTCGTTAATAATGTTTTTTGCATTTGCTTTGTGACAAAGCGCGCGTCCAGCATTTAGAGTATCGTTTAGATGGGACTGGATATCAGAATGATGGCTTGCGGCAATACCACCTTGTGCATAACGGCTGTTACAGTCCTCTAATTCTTCTTTGACTAATAATGCAATAGAGCAGTTCGGATTTAGTGCGCTTAACTCTAAACAAAACATTAAGCCAGCGATGCCGCCGCCAATAACCAGTGCGTCAAAAGATAATGTCTCTCCTGCTTGTGAGAGACTCATGATAGATATTCATCGACCAACGCTACAGCAATGCCTAGATAGTGCTCTGGCGTCAGTGTTAATAAGTCCTTTTTTGCTTGTTTAGGAATAGATAAGCTTTCCACAAATGTATGCAGTGCTTCTTTGGTTAAAGGCTTACCTCTTGATACCTGTTTGAGTTGTTCATAAGCATCAACAATACCGTAACGACGCATCACCGTTTGCACTGGCTCAGCGAGTAGCTCCCAGTGATTATTAAGCTCGTTGGTGATGAGAGCAGTATCCACAGCTATTTTATCAAGTCCTTTAGTCATAGCTTGATAAGCGATAAAGCTGTGTGCGAAAGCCACTCCGATATTTCTTAAAACGGTTGAGTCTGACAAGTCACGCTGTAATCTAGAAACTGGAAGTTTTTGAGCAAAATGCATCAGTAGCGCATTAGCAATGCCAAAGTTGCCCTCTGCATTTTCAAAGTCAATAGGATTGACCTTATGGGGCATAGTTGAGGAACCGACCTCTCCTGCTTTTACTTTTTGTTTAAAATAACCACATGAAATATAGTTCCAACAGTCTCTAGAAAAATCCAGCAAGATGGTGTTGATTCGTGAAAACAGCATGAAAATGTTAGCTAGTCCATCATGGGGCTCTATTTGTGTCGTTAGTGGATTAAAGTCTAACCCAAGTGATTCAATAAACGTTTTACTATGGGTTTGCCAATCAATTTCTGGATAGGCTGCATATAAGGCACTATAGTTACCGGTTGCACCATTGCATTTTGAGAGAAAGGGCATGCTACAGATACTGGTCACCTCACGGCCAAGTCGCCAAAATACATTCGCGAACTCCTTTCCAACCGTTGTAGGTGTCGCTGGTTGGCCGTGTGTTTTGGCCATCATCGGCATTGACTTATACTCGACTGCTTTACTTTTGATAAATTCTTTAAGGTTGTTTAAAGCAGGAATAATAGCGTTGGTAACGCCTTCTTTTAACATAAGGTTATAAGCAAGGTTGTTGACATCTTCTGAGGTTAATCCAAAGTGAACAAAGCTGATGCATTCTTTGAGCGCGTCGTCACCTTTGCACAATTGAGAGATAAAATACTCAACTGCTTTAACGTCATGGTTTGTTGATTGCTCAATTTTTTTAATTGCATGAGCATCGTTTATAGTAAAGTTGGCTAAAAGTGCATCAAGTTTTTCTTCAGAAGCCTTACTTAAAGGTTTTAACTCTTTGATATCCTTCGTAGAATGAAGTGATTTCAACCAAAAGATTTCAACTTTTAGACGATAAAAAATCAGTGCTTTTTCACTAAAAAAATCTTGTAGAATAGCGGTTTTTTCTTGGTAGCGACCATCAATAGGTGAGATAGCGAGTAAAGGTGATTGCATGAGTACTTTTATTGTCAGTTAAATGAAGCATATGTAGGCTGTTTCTACGCTATTTAATGATAAATTGCAAGGCACTAAGTATAGTTTAATTAGATAAAGAGCCTATCAGGGTATACGGGTAACCTACAAAATTCTCAGTAGCTATCCGTGCCAGGAATTTCACACTTCATACGAAACTTCCTAAGACGGTAATTCATTTACATTTCCCCTGCTATTTGTTTGAATTTTACGCTACAATAGCGGCTATTTTGTTAGGACTAGATTTATTCATTACAGGATTATTATGGCTGATAAATACCTTTTGGCGCTAAACGAATTGACCATGGATGATTTACCTGAAGTTGGTGGTAAAAATGCTTCTTTAGGAGAAATGTTAACGCATTTAAGTGATGCGGGCGTGAATATTCCTGGTGGATTTGCCACAACAGCTTCATGTTTTAAAGCATTTTTAGCTCAAGGTGGAATTGGAGAGAGGATTTATCGACTTTTGGATGAATTGGATGTCGAGGACATTGGCGCACTTAAAAAAGCTGGTGCACAGATAAGAGCTTTAATCTTAGAAATGCCGTTGCTATCTCAGGTAGAGGCGGAAGTTAGAGAGGCCTACGCTAAGATGGGTGATAACATCAGTGTTGCAGTACGCTCTTCGGCTACAGCAGAAGACTTGCCTGATGCATCTTTTGCCGGTCAGCAAGAAACATTTTTAAATGTAGTCGGTATTGATAATGTCTTAAAAGCAATTCATGAAGTATACGCTTCTTTGTTTAATGATAGAGCAATTGCATATCGTGCACACCAAGGTTTTAGACATGATGATGTGGCTATTTCTTGCGGTATTCAACAGATGGTTAATGCTTCTGAGGGCGCAAGTGGTGTCATGTTTACCATGGATACTGAGTCAGGTTTTAATGAAGTGATATTCATTACATCAGCCTATGGATTGGGAGAATTAGTTGTACAGGGCGCGGTTAATCCTGATGAGTTTTATGTATATAAACATGCAATCAAGCAAAATAAAGATGCTATCTTACGTAGAACCTTAGGTTCGAAAAAACTTAAAATGGTTTTTTCTAAGGATACAGACAAAAAGGTAGAAACGTTCGATGTAGAACAAGATGAACGTCAGAAATTTTCTATCAATGATTCTGATCTGAAAGTGCTTGCACAATACGCGCTACTCATTGAAGAGCATTACGGAAAGCCCATGGATATTGAGTGGGCAAAAGATGGTGAAACTGGGGCGGTATTTATTTTACAAGCACGTCCAGAAACCGTGAAGTCTAGACAAAATTTAAAGGCGTTAGAGCGTTATGAGCTAAAGCAAACCAGCGAAGTACTATGTGAAGGCCGTAGTATCGGACAGCGGATTGGACAAGGTAAAACACGTCTTGTCAAAGATATTGATGAACTAGAAAAAGTACAAGCTGGCGATGTGTTAGTGACCGATATGACCGATCCTGATTGGGAACCTGTGATGAAGCGCGCATCTGCTATCGTTACCAATAGAGGTGGGCGAACATGTCATGCAGCAATTATTGCTAGGGAATTAGGTATTCCAGCTGTTGTTGGTTGTG
Source organism: Gammaproteobacteria bacterium (assembly GCA_030428185.1). Classification (GTDB taxonomy): domain Bacteria; phylum Pseudomonadota; class Gammaproteobacteria; order Legionellales; family Legionellaceae; genus JAUICE01. Next base: position 12,602 of record JAUICE010000045.1, on the reverse strand, counting down.
GTGATGCCAACAAAGTTTTAAAAGACGGGCAAGAAATTACCGTGTCATGTGCTGAGGGTGATGTTGGATATATATACGACGGTCTATTACCGTTTACAATTAATCGTATTGATGTTGAAAATATGCCTGAACTCCCAGTTAAAGTGATGTTAAATGTTGCTAATCCTGAGCGGGCTTTTTCTTTTCAACAAGTACCTAATAGTGGTGTCGGCTTGGCTCGATTAGAATTTTTAATTTCAAATACAATCGGCATACACCCAAGTGCCCTATTAGATTTTGAAGCGCTTAACGATGAAACATTGAAGCAGGCGATTTTAGAAAAGACTCAAGCGTATGCTAACCCTGTAGAATATTATATCGAGCGCTTAAAAGAGGGCATTGCAACAATAGCCGCGAGCTTTTATCCAAAACCTGTCATAGTACGGTTATCGGATTTTAAATCTAACGAGTATGCACATCTTTTAGGTGGAAAGCTTTATGAGCCTAATGAAGAAAATCCGATGCTAGGGTTTCGGGGGGCGTCACGCTATGCTTCTCCAAAATTTAAGGATTGTTTCGCTTTAGAATGTGTCGCTGTTAAACGTGTTCGAGAAGAAATGGGCTTAGATAATGTTGAGGTAATGATCCCATTTGTACGGACCTTAAATGAAGCCAAAGAGGTGATAGAAACGCTAGAAGCCAATGGACTTAGCCGTGGTGAGCATGGACTGCGTGTTATTATGATGTGCGAAGTCCCATCAAATGCGCTATTGGCTGAAGGATTTTTAAACTATTTTGATGGCTTTTCCATAGGTTCAAATGATTTAACTCAATTAACGCTAGGTTTAGATAGAGACTCAGGTCTTATAGCGCAAAGTTTTGACGAGCGTAATGATGCGGTGAAAGCCTTACTACATCTTGCTATCAAAGCTTGTAAAAAGAATAACAAATATGTGGGTATTTGCGGTCAAGGACCTTCTGATCATAAAGATTTTGCTTTGTGGTTGATGGATGAGGGGATCGAAAGTATTTCTTTAAATCCTGATTCAGTATTAGATACCTGCTTATTTCTTGCTAAAGAAGAAAATGTGACACACGCGGAGGTATAGAATAAGTGGCAGTACTAGATATTGTGCGCATGGGGCATCCTGTTTTACGCCAGGAGGCGAGAGAAGTATCTTTGGAAGAATTACGCTCTGAGCAGACAAAAACTTTTGTGAACAATCTTTGGGATACCGTAAAACACGCAAATGGTTTAGGGCTTGCTGCACCTCAAGTTGGAGAGTCTGTTAAAATTTGTGTGATTGATTTAGCCGATGATAATGCTCGGTATGATGTGAGTCATCCGTCAGGACAATTCGTACTATTTAATCCAAACATAAAGTTTTTGACTGATGAACGTATAGCCATTTACGAAGGCTGCTTATCGCTACCAGGGCTTAGAGGTCTTGTACCTCGATGTCAAAGGATAGAGGTCACATATTTAGATAGTGATGGAATAGAGCAGAGGATAGAGGCAGAAGATATGTTGGCGATTGTTTTTCAGCATGAAATTGATCATCTCTATGGAAAGCTTTATATAGATAGAATGGAAGATATGTCGACGCTAGCCTTTGAGGAAGAACTAGCTGCAAATCATTAATTAGCTGATTGGTAAGAGTATTCATATGTTAGAAACCAATGAAATTAAACATCAACTCATAGATATTAGCGAGCGCGTAAAAGCGCTTCGGGGGTATCTTTGACTATGATGTAAAAAAAGAGCGTTTAGAGGAAGTTTTGCGAGAGCTTGAGTCTCCTGATGTATGGAGCGATCCAAAATATGCGCAAGGATTAGGCCAGGAAAAAGCATCACTAGAATTAGTTGTTGATACCATTAGACGCTTGGAGTCAGGCAGTAATGATTCAGCAGAGCTTCTTGAAATGGCAATGTTAGAGGGTGATGAAACAATCATTGCTGACGTTTCAAAAGAAGTGAGTCAGCTATTAAAAGAATTAGAGCGCCTAGAATTTCGTCGTATGTTTTCAGGCGAGATGGACGCTGCAAACTGCTTTATTGAAATTCAGTCAGGATCTGGTGGAACAGAAGCTCAAGACTGGGCTGAAATGTTACTACGTATGTATTTACGGTTTCTTGAAAAGCAAGGTTTTAAAGCAGAGCTCATAGAGGTTTCTGCAGGTGAGGTTGCAGGCATAAAAAGTGCGACCATTCGCTGTGAAGGTGACTACTGTTTTGGTTGGCTTAAAACAGAGACAGGTGTGCATCGATTAGTTAGAAAGTCACCGTTTGACTCTGGAAACAGGCGACATACTTCTTTTGCTGCGGTATTTATTTCGCCTGAAATTGATGAGAATATTGAGATTGATATTAACCCAGCCGATCTTCGTATTGATACGTATCGGGCAAGTGGGGCGGGAGGTCAGCATGTCAACCGTACCGATTCTGCTGTCCGGATTACACATCTACCCTCTGGAATTGTGGTTCAATGTCAAAATGATCGCTCGCAACATCGAAATAAAGATCAAGCTTTTGCTCAGCTACGTTCAAAGCTATATGAGTTGGAAATACAAAAAAAGCGTGATAAACAGCAAGCAGAAGAAGCAAGCAAGTCAGATATTGGCTGGGGTAGTCAAATTCGATCGTATGTGCTCGATCAGTCGCGTATTAAAGATTTACGTACAGGGGTAGAAAATACCAACACGCAAGCGGTGCTAGATGGTGATTTATTACCTTTTATTGAAGCAAGTTTAAAAGCGGGATTAAGCGAACATGAGTGAAATAAAATCAATTGATAGCAGTGAGGTACTTGACGAGAGTGAAGTAATGGCGTTAAGGCGTGAGAAGCTTGCTCATCTAAGAGAGGAAGGTTTTCAATTTCCTAATCATTTTAGACGCAATCATTATGCTAGAGAATTGTTGAGCCAGCATAATGCAACTGATAAAGAGCAACTTGCTATAGAAAATGTATCTGTCTCTGTTTCTGGCCGCATAATGCTAAAGCGAGTGATGGGTAAAGCAAGCTTTATTCATATTCAAGATAAAACCGGGCGTATACAAGCTTATATTAAGGGTAGTGAAGTTCCAGAAGGTGTTTACGAATCATTCAAACAATGGGATTTAGGTGATATTGTTGGCGTAACCGGAACGTTATTTAAAACCAAAACTAATGAGTTAACGATTAAGGCAAACAATATTGTATTGTTGACCAAATCTCTAAGACCTCTTCCTGATAAGTTTCATGGTCTGGCAGATCAAGAAATGCGCTATCGTAAGCGCTATGTTGATTTAATCGTCAATGAACAAACTAGAGAAACATTTAAAGTGCGTTCACGTGTCATTAGTGCAATACGCGACTTTTTAAATGAGCAGGACTTTTTAGAAGTAGAGACGCCAATGATGCATCCTATTCCAGGTGGTGCAGTTGCAAGACCATTCATCACGCACCACAATGCCCTTGATATGGATATGTATTTGCGTATTGCCCCCGAGCTTTATTTAAAACGTTTGGTTGTTGGTGGTTTTGAGCGAGTTTATGAAATTAATCGTAATTTTAGAAACGAGGGCGTTTCTACCCGACATAATCCTGAATTCACCATGCTTGAATTTTATCAAGCCTACGCTGACTATAAAGACTTAATGGACTTAACTGAGAAGATGATACGTGAAGTTTGCCAAAAGGTGTTGAATAAAACGATCGTTTGTTACCAAGAGAAAGAGATAGATTTTGGTAAGCCCTTTAAGCGCATGACAATGTTAGAAGCGATATGCCATCATGATAAAAATGCTTCTTTAGAAATGTTAAATGATGAGGCTAAGGCGAGAGCGTATGCTAAGAGTTTAGGCATAGATATTAAGCAGACCTATGGCCTTGGTAAAATTCAAACAGAGATTTTTGAAGAAGTGGCTGAAAGTAAACTGTTTGAGCCAACTTTTATTACAGAGTATCCAACAGAAGTCTCACCTTTGGCTCGTCGAAATGAAGATAATCCTTTTATCACAGACAGATTTGAGTTTTTTGTTGCAGGACGTGAAATTGCCAATGGATTCTCTGAGCTTAATGATGCAGAAGATCAAGCAGATCGCTTTAAAGAACAAGTGAAAGAGAAAGATGCCGGTGATTTAGAAGCCATGCACTACGATGCAGATTATATAGAGGCTCTTGAATACGGTATGCCACCGACTGCTGGTGAAGGGATTGGTATCGATAGGTTGGTTATGTTATTGACAGATTCTCCTTCTATTCGTGATGTTGTGTTGTTCCCTCATATGCGACACGTTAACGCGTCATAACTTAAGTATATTTTCCTCAAGGGGAGAGCACTCTCCCCTTAGTATACCCCTGTCCTTCCATAATGCACGTTTTTGAGCGTTGTCAAATCCTCAATCTTTGGTATTTTTATCAATCGGAATGGAGTAACCATTCCTCAATCGAAAAATCCAAACCTTGAATATTTGACTGTGCTCAACTAACAAGCTAACTATGCGTAATTATACGTAGCGATGCTCTAATGCTTTAGCAAGTTGATGATTGTTTTCTACAAAAGTGATTAAAGCGTCATTATTTCGCTGGTTTGTATGATGATTGATATGGTTTAGTTGGCCTTTTAAGCCATCCCAATAATGAGCAGCGTTATAAACAATGAGTTGGGTAGGGCGTTTATGACTTAATCTATTTTTTTGTGCAATATCGAAAAATGCTTTCAACGCGCCCATATCGCCAGGGAATAAAATCACCGCGCTTGTATGTTTAGAAGGGTGATAGGTGTGAAGTAGTGACACTCGTTTATAAGAAATATGTGCTCCTCTTTGGTTGAGCCGATTATGTTTGAGGATGTCGTTTCTAACACTAGGCAATAGGCCGCTTAGTTCTTTTGGGTTAAATTGGTATAGAGATACGCTGCCGCCATTGGTTATAGCGCCCTCTATTAAGGCATTAAAGTTACCTTTTTTATTGCTCGCGACAGTGACCAGTTGATAATTATTTCTAGCAATCCACCGTCCTAATCGGAATGCTTTATTACTCATTTCTTTTTCATATGGCTTGGATGTTGATAATACGACAATTTCGTTTTTATTCATCGATGCTTGAGCTTCTGGAAGTGCTAACAATAAGCTCAAACTAGCAATAATGATATATTTTAAGTGGTGCACAGTAGGTTACTCCTAAGTTTTTTTAACGAATTCAGATTTTAATTTCATGGCCCCTATCCCTGGTATTTTACAGTCAATATCGTGATCACCTCCGACCAAGCGTATATTTTTGACTTTTGTACCAACTTTTACAACTAAAGAGCTGCCTTTTACCTTTAAGTCTTTGATAACGGTAATGGTATCCCCATCATTGAGTACGTTGCCCACAGCATCGCGTATAGCTTTTTCATCAGTTAACTTTTCCTGTAGGTCACTTTGTCGCCACTCGTGAGCACACTCAGGACAAATTAATTGCTCGCTATCCTGATAGGTATATATTGACTGGCATTTAGGGCATGGAGGCAACTGACGCATTTTGTCTCAAAATAAAAAAGGAATCATCATACCTAGAAATCCAGAGCAGTGCACTTTATTTAATTGATGAAAAATGATATATTGTCATCCATTATGAATACTTATTGAACTATATTGTTATTATGTTTATAAAAGATAAAAAAAATCGAAGGTTAAAGCTATTTTCTGATAGAGGAGCATTTTCTAGTGGGGGATCGTTTTCTGATGGCGATTTGTTTTCTGATGAAGACGTTTTTTCTGATGAGGAAACACCCTCTGACAAAAGCAACGACTGGGAATACCGGTCTACAACAGGGAGTAATAATTATATTTTTATTAATCGTAGTAGGGAGTTAGCTTTAGTGGATGGGAGCAGTTATTCTGGCCCTTGGTTAAAGCGAAACCCGAAAGACTCACGTTCAGAGCTCACAAGCCTCGCTCACCAGTTCAGACTGTTTAAAGAGATAAATCCTACCTGGCCCATCAAGCAAGAAGATGAGAGTGTTATTGTTCCTTATTTAGAGGATGCTCAGGAAGCAACGGATGATAACATAGCCATGTTAGTTTTTGATATCTTCAAAAGAACACGACGGCTTTTTGTAGATCCAATGATTGAAGGGAATATTTTATCGCACCAAGGAGAGACCGTTGCTGTCGATGTTGAGTTATGTTTGCGCCCAAGTTCTCCAGCTCCGGTAGAAGGACTTTGTGATAGGCTGGGTTTTTATGCCTCATCACCAGTGAATAGCCCCATTGCAGATGATGATTCTACCTTTGATTTTGGAGCTTTAACGAAGCGTTTACAGCAAGTACAGCAGAGTGAGGTGGTTGATTGTGCGGCTAATACTCCCACAGTAGACAAGAGCCAAGATAAGTCAAATCTTTGTGATATTGAGCAGTTTTTGAAAGGTGTTATTCAATACATTAATGAAAAAGAGCCCTTATATATAGAAAAATATCCAGAAACATTACGCATGCAGCGTGGCATTGTTCATCTTTTTAAGCTCTTTGGTGATAAAATTCCTGAAGCTTATATTGAAAAGTCGACTGTTTTATCTTTAGGTGAACTCACGCTTGATAGCGAGTTCACTTTAGACATACTTGATGACTTTACAGAGCTTAATAGTGCGCGCTCATTGCTGTGTCAGTGATAGCTGACTCAGATGTTTCAAAGGTATTCTTGTATCGTGTATCAAAGCTCTCTTCATTAAGTTCACAAATAAAACGCATAAAATCTTTTAGCTCGATACTGAATGACTCTTCTGGCAAAGTAAAAATCCGCTCAATTAAATTTTCAAGAGAGCTTACCGCAGCGCAATGCAGTTGAATATCGCGATAGTGTGGATGCCCGAAGAATGATTGCACACTAAAAGTATATTCATTGCAGTATTGAATTAGCATATGTTTTGCTAGTGCAAAAGGATGGTCACGCTCGTCTGTGCGTATAAAATCAATCAGGTAGTTTTTGCCTCGAAAGTCAGGTAGAGAAGCAAGTTGGTCAGCATTTAAGTTGCTGTGTAAAAGCACGGTTAGTGGCGAGTTAAATAGTTTATGTTCAATGAGCTTAACCGTAAGCTCGAGAGCACTTTCTTGGCTAAAGCTTTCAGAGGCCATGATACGCTTGAGAAAGAAAATCTTATCTTGTGCATCAAGGCTTTTAAAGCAGATGATTAATGAGTTCGTATTGGTTAGCAGCGATTGTATTAACTCTGTGTGTGAGTATAAAAAATTTAAGCGCTTATTTTGTGGTACATAGCTTAGTAGCATACGAAGCGAGTTAGGGAGGCGCTCAAGGTTGGCAAAGATTGCCTGGTAAAAGGAGTTGTGGTGAAATTTCTCTCGCTCTCCTTGATACAAAGGATTAGTAGTGAGCAAGTTTATTAGTGAAGCTTCCTTTAAACTATCTTCTTTTAAATATTTTATGACTTCAATGGTTGGAATTGTTATAAAAAGTGCTTCATGTTGTTGTATTAATTTTTTTTGTATGTTCGGATCATCAGTAAGTTTAATGCAGTCAATTAGTTGTTGAATCGTTGTTATTTCTAGTCTCGTCAGTAGCTGCTCAGTAATTTCAATGACGGAGTCTGCTTGGAAGCGACCGATAAGTCTAATAATTGTTAGATACTCATCTAGTGAGTGTGGTTGGTAGGATTCTTGCTGAATAAGTTCTAGATAAGCGCTACTTAGCTGATTAAGGTAGTCGTCATTATTAAGCTCAAAAGCTTTATTGCCAATAAAGCGGTTATTAAAAAAGCCTTTAGAGATTAAGTAGCGGAATCGGCGTTTGCTCATGGGCTGCAAGATGAAGCTATTATTGCAAATAAACTGTTGATGAGATGTCTTTATATGCTCAATAACGCCTTCTCTTGCTAGCAGTAACTCCGCGTCATCGTCACTAAGTGCTGCCATCGTGCTATCAAGCATCAGGTCAATATGTTGGCTGAAGGGTAAATTTGCGTGGCGGAGAAACTGGCTTCGGCGCTCACCAGAAAGCCCTGTAATAACAAAGTGTAACTCATGAGAGCAATCAGCTAATAAAGCTAAGAGTGCATCATGAGCTCCTTGGTTAATCACCTCTAGCCAGATATCATCATTAAGGCTACTTAGAAAGTTGACTACTTCAAATCCGTGCTTAAATTTTAGGTGTGGTGCCACAATATGTTTAATGTAGTTTAATTGAATGCCGGGGGAGTCTTTTAACTCGCCAATTAGCTCTAGCCCCTGAGAGGAGGTGGTAAAGGTATCTAATAGAAAACTTGGTATGAGTGTTGAAGTGATATCACTATATTGCTTTAAGCTTTTAAACAGGCAGCCTAAGTAGGTGTTTTGCTGATGCTCGCTTAGAGGACCTATAATTTCTGTAAACTTATCAATAATAGCGAGCCGCTGACGCTCATTAATGGATATTTCACTTTTGACAATCACTTCTAGCAAGAATAGCAGCGATTGTTTTGATGAAATGGTATTGATTAACTCTGCGCATTGACGAGTTCTTTTTGAGGTAAATGCAACATATACTTTTTCTGCTAAAGCAATACACTCACCGTCTAGTTGTGTAGAAACATTAAATTCACGCTCTGAAATATTGGCTAAAATATCCTGTACAGTGCTTGTGGTGGAGTCGGTAGGAGAAGGTGCTGCAATAGGTGTTGCTACAAGGCCGCTCGCTTCTTTTTCTAAAGGTTTAATTGCTAAAAACTCTTCCGTGTACTGATTGCAAAAAACATCGATAGTGCGAGAAATCAGATGTAGGCACTGTAAGATATTTTCGCGTTGTACTCGCTCAATCTCTTCAGTGTGTAATTCAATCTGCCTTATTCTCGAAAATAATACTAACAGATAGCTTTCTAATGGATGATGGCTATAGCTAATTTTTAGGTCTTTAACACGGTCACGCTGCGCTTTTGATAAACTCATCCAAAACTGATAAAAATTAGCGATGACCTCTTCACAAGCGGGAAGGTAAGCTTCTAGCTCTTCGCCACTGGCTTTAACACTTGCTTGAAAACAGGCGCTTTTTAATATTTTAAGTTGTGAATAAAGATTTTTTTCTTGGTGTTTTAGTAAATGTTGACTATAGAGCTTAGCCATAAAAGCTTTGCTGATATCACCTGCAATATTTGATAGTTCGCCGATTTCTGATGGTGTTAAGTGGAATTTATCTTCAGAAAGCTCTGCACTTTGAAGTTCAGAAAAAACATAGTCTGTATTGACAGCAGCATATTCAAAGAATGACTCGATATCAACGAGTTTACCGCTAGAGGTTAAAAAGAATTGCTTTGGATTAAAGCCGTCTTCTTCAGTTTCTGCTCCTTCTTTTAATGTTAGGCCATCATTAGGTAGGCGCTCGTTGATATTAGGCATTAACACTTGGCAGATGGCTTTATCGCTTTCAATAAATAAGCTATTAGCGATAGCTAGACAAACCCGGTTAACAAAATAACCCGGGCATTGTTGATAACTTAAATTTGAGTCTCTTAGATAAGACCATCTGAGAGACATAATTAGCTTAAATTCTCTTCTGAGTTCTTCCAAGGGCACTTGGCTCGAATGGCTTTGATAGATATTGAGTATGGCCTTAAAAGTGAAGTCAACATCTTGTTTAAGGGATACATTATTGGATGAATCAATTAAGGCGTTTTGTTCATGAGAAATAAAGTTTGTTGCAAGCCAGCTTCCGGTGAATGTTTCTTCAATAGTCCCTATGGGCATTTTGTGACGTCCCTGATAAATAGGCCATGCTAGCAATAACTTTATGACTTCTCAATAGGGAGGGTGAGATTGCCCGCAGTAGAAAACTGCAGGCAACAAAAGGAGGGGGGGATTACTCTTCGTCATCCCAGTTTAATGTACCACCTGCTTGATACTCAATGACTCGTGTTTCAAAGAAGTTTTTTTCTTTTTTAAGATCCATCATTTCACTCATCCAAGGGAATGTGTTTTCAGCACCTGGATATTGCTCAGGTAGGCCAATTTGAGTGAGTCTACGGTTGGCTATGAAGTGTAAGTATTCCTCGAACATTTCAGCATTCATGCCTAAAATACCATGAGGCATCGTATCTTTTGCATATTGATATTCTAGTTCAACACCTTCTTTAATCATTTCAATCATTTCTTCTTGGAACGCTGGGGTCCATAAATGCGGATTTTCTATTTTTATTTGATTAATGACGTCAATTCCAAAGTTCATGTGCATTGATTCATCACGCAAAATATATTGAAACTGCTCAGATGTGCCAACCATCTTATTGCGCCTACCCATGGAGAGGATTTGGGTAAAGCCAACATAGAAGAAAATGCCCTCAAACACGACATAAAAAGCAATGAGATCTCTAAGTAAGCGCTGATCATCTTCAGGAGTACCTGTTTGAAAAGTAGGATCGCCTAGGCTTTGAGTAAATGGTAGTGCCCAAGAAGCTTTTGTTGCAACCGATGGTATTTCACGATACATATTGAAAACTTCTGCTTCATCAAGACCTAGGCTTTCAATGATATATTGATAGGCATGTGTATGTAGTGCTTCTTCAAAGGCTTGACGTAGTAAATACTGACGACACTCAGGATTAGTAATATGACGATAAACGGCAAGTACTAAGTTATTGGCAACCAGTGAATCAGCTGTTGAAAAAAAGCCAAGATTACGTTTAATAATTAATCGCTCATCTTCAGTTAAGCCATCTAAAGATTTCCATAGCGCGACATCTGCAGCCATATTAATTTCATTGGGCATCCAATGATTAGCACAACCTGTTAAGTATTTATCCCAAGCCCAAGTATACTTAAAAGGCACTAATTGATTTAAGTCAGCACGGCAGTTGATGATTCGTTTATCATCGACTTGAATACGTTTCGCACCCATTTCTAAATCTTCAAGACCAGAAAATCCTGTTTCTTTGCTTGTATCTTTTGTTATTTCTGTTGTAGACATATTTTTCCCCTTAATTTGCAAGATGTTGATAAGTGAACTTGCAAGCTGTTAATCACTAGAGTTTCATTTCCTCGATACTCCTCAATATTTAATTGGAATAATTGCTTTCACACTTTGTGCGAAAGCAATTGTTTTACTGACACGCTTCGCAGTCTGGATCGGTAATTGAGCACGCTTTTGGAGTGCTATCAATTTTAACTGCATTTAAGGCTCCATCAGAAATGGTTGATTTTTCTGCATTACTTGCACCCATACTACGGAGATAATAAGTTGTTTTTAGCCCCTTAATCCAGGCATCTTTATACATGCTATCAAGTTTTTTACCTGATGGTTTTGCCATGTATAGATTGAGTGACTGAGCTTGATCTATCCATTTTTGACGACGTGATGCGCAGTCAATTAGCCACTGTGGCTCAACTTCAAAGGCAGTACGGAAACGACTTTTTAGCTCATCAGGGATACGATCAATCTGTTGGACACTACCATTGTAGTACTTTAAGTCATTGACCATTACTTGATCCCAAAGATTGAGCGCTTTGAGCTCATCAACTAGATACATATTGACGACAGTAAACTCACCAGACAAGTTAGACTTCACATATAAATTTTGGAATGTTGGCTCAATCGATTGTGAGACGCCACAAATATTAGAAATAGTTGCAGTGGGCGCAATAGCCATCACGTTAGAGTTACGCATGCCTTGCGTACGTACTTTTGTGCGTAGGGCTTCCCAGTTAAGCCTTTGTGATTTATCTTGGGTTAAGAATTCACCACGTGTTTCAGATAAAAGGCTGATAGAGTCAATGGGTAAGATACCTTTTGACCATAAAGAGCCCTCATATGTGCTATAAGTACCACGCTCAACAGCAAGTTCACTAGATGCTTGAATCGCATAGTAGCTTACTAACTCCATCGACTCATCGGCGAAGCTAATCGCATTATCTGAGGTATAGTCTAGTTTTAATTTATATAAAGCATCTTGAAAGCCCATGATACCTAAGCCAACAGGACGATGTTTTAAGTTTGAGTTTCTTGCTTGTGGCACTGAGTAGTAGTTGATATCAATGACGTTATCTAACATACGAACAGCTGTTTTAACTGTGCGAGCAAGCTTCTCTTTATCGAGACCTTTTTCATTGATGTGCTGAGGTAGATTGATACTGCCTAAATTACATACTGCAATTTCATCAGCACTGGTATTAAGTGTGATTTCAGTACATAAGTTTGAACTATGAACCACTCCTGTATGTTGCTGTGGTGAACGCATATTACAAACGTCTTTAAATGTTATCCATGGGTGGCCAGTTTCAAATACCATACTCAGCATTTTACGCCACAGCTTAACGGCTGAAATAGTTTTGACATTTTTAATCTCACCCCTATGAGCTTTTTCTTCATAGGACACATAGAGACTCTCAAATGCTTTTCCATAAGTATCATGCAAGTCTGGTACGTCATTAGGCGAGAATAGCGTCCAGTCTTCATTACGCATGACACGCATCATAAATAAATCAGGGATCCAGTTAGCAGTATTCATATCATGGGTACGACGCCTATCGTCACCGGTATTTTTCCTAAGCTCTAGAAACTCCTCAATATCTAAATGCCAAGTTTCTAGATAACCACAGACGGCGCCTTTGCGTTTGCCTCCTTGATTAACCGCAACTGCAGTTGCATCAGCAACATTCATAAATGGAACAACACCTAGTG
>JAUICE010000044.1 GCA_030428185.1 Gammaproteobacteria bacterium | reverse complement strand
TAATGAGGCATCACCAAAGCTGCATAAAATTATACTATCGTCCTCTAAAACCCCCTTCGTCTTTAGCTCTTTTCCTCTAGTGATTGACATCGCAGCGCCCAAAGCCTTTGGAAGATGTGATGATATCGTGCTTGTTTGTGGAGGAATATTTAAAGCTAAGCTACCAAAAACTTTATGCCGACCGCTAGATATTGGATCTTCACTAGAAGCAACTAAAGAGCGCATGATATCTAGTGGTCCATTCACTTCACCAGATTTTTTTGCCCTCTCGATAAAAAATCCCCCGCTTCTATAATGCAGGAACGCCATATCTTTTATCGAAAACACATCACCTAAAACCACATTACCTTCATGGCCGCTACTTCCTATGGTATAAAATGATTCACCACGTTCTTTTAAACGTCTAGCTGCAACATCTAATAATCTACTTTTTAATTGAGAATCAAACCAAGAAAACAATTGATTGCTGCTGATATCACAATTTTGATTGGCTAAATGTTCCCGAGGATATGAGCTACTTCGAATACAATGTAGAAACTGCTGAGATAAAGCAACTGTTCTGTCTAAAGAAAATTTCTCGATACCTTGTGTCATCAAATCATCCTTAAGGTATGACATATTTAGTGGCTTGAGTATACCCAAGATATCTGTAAATGCTAAGTTTTGCGCTTTGTCAAATTAACAATCTTTCTTTGGTATTTTTCAATTGGAATGGAATAGCCATTTGCATTAAAATGTTCTTTTAATTCATTAGATAAAATGAACTATTCAAAGATTTTGCCGGGGAATAGGAATTCTATTTTTTAAAAAGCACTAAAAATTAATGGGTTAGATAAGCTCAAAACGATTCATGATGAGTGATTAGGGGTAGATACCCCTTATCCTTTTATAATGCATGTTTTCAAGCTTTGTTAAATCACCAATCTTTGGTATTTTTCTCAATCGGAATGGAATAGCCATTCCTCAATCGAAAAATCCAAACGTTGTTCATTTGACTGTGCCGAACGCTAGAACTAATGAATGGTTTTATTTGGACTTTTTATAACGTTAGACAAAAAGATTTACCTGTGGATAGAGAGATTAAATTTGAGTAATAACAAAGTCTATTACGATAATTTAATCTCTATAGGCCACAGTAAATATTGAAGTCTAAAACGTACATTATGAAAAGATAGGGGTATATATTCATGATTTACAGTATGACGGGATTTTCCCGTGTTACATCTTCAGGTGACTGGGGGCAATTAACGATAGAAAGTCGCTCAGTTAATCACAGATATTTGGATTTAAGTGTGAAATGTCCCGAGTTGTTACGCCCATATGAGCAAGCATTAAGAGCGCTTGCAACTTCAATATTGGTAAGAGGGAAAATTGAGTTTCGTATCAATTACTTACCTAATATTGAGCAATCTAGTGACTTGGTCTTAAATCATGAATTAATTGCGTCTTTAGTTAGGGCAAATCAAGTTGTAAAGGAAAAGCTGCCTACGAGTAAAGATATATCTGTAGGAAAAATTCTAACCTGGCCTAATGTTGTTTTAGAAAATAATCTTGAAGGTAAAAGTGTTGAAAAGCCATTGATGACTGCCTTTTCTCAGGCAATTGAAGAACTAAATCAACAGCGAGCATTGGAAGGTGAAAAAATCCATCAGCTTCTTTTAGCATCTATTGAGCAGTTAACCGAGCTTGTTTCACGTGCTCAAACGGTTGCTAAAAAACGAACAAAATCTTATAAAGAACAATTATTAGCTCGTTTTAAAGAGCTTAGTGTAGAAATCGATCCACTCCGTGTTGAGGCAGAGTTAGTGTTATTGTTACAAAAATTAGATGTCAATGAGGAATTAGATCGCTTAAGTGCGCATGCAAAAGAAGTGAAAGATAGCTTAGTACATGGAGGAAGAGTAGGGCGTCGTTTAGATTTTTTAATGCAAGAGCTTAACAGAGAAAGTAATACCTTATCATCAAAGTCCGTTGACATAGGTTTAACTAATGTTGCAATAGAACTAAAAGTTTTAATCGAGCAGATGCGAGAACAAATTCAAAATATTGCCTAAGAGATATTCATGAAAACATCAGGAAATTTATATATTGTTGCTTCACCATCTGGTGGAGGAAAAACGAGTTTAGTTAAGTCGTTACTTAAAGAGGTCTTGAATATTGATGTGTCTATATCGCATACAACGAGACCTAGAAGGCCTTATGAAAAAGATGGAAAAGACTATTATTTTGTTGATGAGCATACATTTTTAGATATGGCGGATAAAGGTGCATTTATTGAGCACGCTAATGTTTTTGGTCATCACTACGGTACTTCAAAAGCACAGCTCCTAGATAAACTGTCTCGTGGCATAGATGTCTTGCTCGATATTGATTGGCAGGGCGCTGATCAATTAAAGAAGATCTTTGATAATGTTGTTACGGTGTTTATTTTACCTCCCTCTTTAACAATTTTGGAGGAGCGTTTGCGAGGGCGTGGACAGGATGCTCAAGCGGTGATTGATAAAAGGATGCAACAAGCAAAAAGTGAGGTTTCTCATTATGATGCGTTTGATTATCTTGTGGTTAATGAAATATTTGAGCAGGCTTTGGCTGAGCTTAAGTCAATCATTTATGCAAACCGCTTAAAAACCTCCATCCAAAGGGATAGATATAAAAAATTGCTTTCAAATTTTCTCGATTAGACTTAAAATAGTACACTTAAATATCAAATGATAAAGGTGAAACATGGCACGAGTGACCGTAGAGGACTGTTTAGAGCACGTAGCAAATCGTTTTGAGCTAGTAATGGTGGCTAGTAAACGCGCGCGTGATATTGCTGTTAGAGGGCAAGATCCTCTGGTTGACTGGGAGAATGATAAGCCAACAGTCGTTGCCTTAAGAGAAATTGCAGAAGGCAAGGTTACTGCAGATATATTGGCGCCAAAATCTCCTGATGAGAGAATGTCTGAAATATACGAGAATTCTGATAGTTAATCTGTGCGTGTCTGTAGTAGAGGCACCGCTACCGTTATATATACATAGAGTAGGCAGTTCTCTGTAAATAACCTTGCCTGCTCGTCTCTTTATCTAAAATTTGTATTAAGGAAACCAAGGTTGGCTGTTAGTGCGGAGGGGATGTGAGTTATTTTTCAAAGCTTGATAGCCTGTTAAAAGCTTATCTAGATACAGAGCAAGTCAACCTGTGTTATAAGGCCTTTCGCTTTGCTGAGAAAGCCCATGAAGGTCAAATGCGGCGCTCGGGGGAGCCTTATATTACTCATCCAGTCGCAGCCGCTATGACTCTAGCTGAGATGCGGCTAGATTATCAAACTATCATGGCAACATTGCTTCATGATGTAATTGAAGATACCAACATTACCAAAGAAGATATCAAGAATCAGTTTGGACAAGATGTCAGTGAGCTGGTTGATGGTGTCAGTAAATTAACCCAAATAAAATTTGAATCACGGGCGGAAGCACAAGCGGAAAATTTTCGCAAAATGGTATTAGCGATGGTTCGTGACTTGCGTGTAATTATCGTGAAACTCGCAGATAGATTGCACAACATGGAAACACTGGGCTTTATGCCTAGAGAAAAAAAGCACCGTATTGCCGTAGAAACTTTAGAAATATATGCGCCTATTGCTAATCGCCTTGGTATGCATAATATTTATATCGGTCTAGAAGACCTAGGGTTTAAAGCGCTTTATCCGTGGCGATATCGAGTTATTGCTGAGGAAGTTGAAAAGTCTCGAGGCAGCCGTCACGCGCTGATGCATCAAGTTAGAGAAGATTTAGAACGAGCATTTGAAGAGTATCAAGTTCCCATAGGTGCTATTTATAGCCGCCAGAAACATTTATACAGCATTTATAGAAAAATGAAGCAAAAAAAGGCATCATTTTCCGAGATAATGGACGTCATCGGATTTCGTGTGGTGACTAAAGATCCGGCAAATTGCTATCTTGCACTTGGTGCCTTACATAGAACTTATAAGCCGGTTCCATTAAGGTTTAAAGATTATATAGGTATACCCAAGGCAAATGGTTATCAATCATTGCATACCACACTGTTTGGGCCAACGGGCATGCCTGTTGAGGTGCAAATACGTTCTAGAGAAATGAATAAAGTGGCTGAGAATGGTATTGCAGCACACTGGGTGTACAAAGATAAATCTTCTGAATACTCCAAAGAGCAAGTAAGAGCACACGAATGGGTACAGAGCCTACTCGAGATGAAGCATGCAAATTCATTAGAGTTTATAGAAAATGTAAAAATTGACCTCTTTCCCGATGAGGTTTATGTGTTCACTCCTAAGGGACATATTATGGAGTTGCCAAAAGGTGCGACACCGGTTGACTTTGCCTATATGGTTCACTCTGATATCGGAAATAGTTGTGTTGCGGCTAAAATTGATAGGCGATTAGCGCCGCTGAGTATGGTCCTATCTAATGGACAGACGGTGGAGGTTATTACTGCACCAGGAGCCTCACCAAATCCCGCGTGGTTAAATTTTGTTGTTACTGGTAAGGCTCGAAGTAATATCAGACACTTTCTGAAAAACCAAAAACATGAAGAGTCAATCAAGTTGGGCCGACGTTTGTTAAGTCTTGCTTTAGAAGACATTTCGAGGAAGCTTGAGGATATTCCTAGCGAGTCGATGCAAATGTTACTTAGAGACTTAAACTACCAAGATGAACATCAATTATATGATGAAATTGGAGCTGGTAACCAAGTCGGGGTAGTAATAGCAAGAAAGCTCGTATATCGTCATGAAGGTGATGACGATGATGTCATAAGCGAAGCTATACCGTTGGCGATAAAAGGCACCGAAGGTATGGTTGTACATTATGGCGTTTGCTGTTTTCCTATCCCTGGTGACCCAATCATTGGTGTACTAGAAAGTGGGAGAGGGATTATTGTTCATCGCGATGACTGTTTAAGCATCGATAAGTTTAGACACAAAACGCTAAAACTACTTCCTTTGTGTTGGGACGAACGCGTTAAGGGCGAATTTAAAGTGGAGATTACCGTTGAAGTTGTTAATCGCCGTGGTGTACTTGCAATTTTGACAAGAGCTATTGCTGACGCTGAGGCTAATATTGGTAATATCAAAGTTGATCCCAAAGATGGTCGCTATAACAGTATACAATTTTACTTGTTGGTAAGAGATAGAACTCATTTAGCTAGAGTTATGCGCAAACTGCGTATGAATAAAATTGTGACAAAACTTTTTCGAAATAGGACTCGTTAATATGCAAAGTATCCATACTGATTTGGCGCCAAAAGCGATTGGTACTTATGTGCAAGCAACAAAAAAAACTAATTTAGTTTTTTTATCAGGACAAATTGGGATACGACCTGATACATTGGAGCTTGTTAGTCATGATTTTACAGAGCAGTGTCATCAGGCATTGAAGAATCTACAGGCGGTATGTAAAGCTTCTGGTGGCGATTTTAGTGATATATCTAAATTAACAGTTTATTTAACGGATATGGAAAATTACGGGTATGTTAATGAAGTCTTCATATCTTATTTTAGCGAAACATTTCCAGCTCGCTCACTCATTGCGGTTAAAGCCTTACCAAAAAGTGCTTTAGTAGAGATTGATGGGTTTATGGTTTTATAGGGAATATTAATCATGGAGAAACTATGGCAAGGGGCGCTCTGAAATTAATCTCAATCGTTGGTCTTACAATATTACTGGGTATATTGTCTGGACTTATTGCAAGCTTTTTACACTTCTCAATTGAAAGTCTATATACACATATCAGTGTGCTTTCTAGGCATCTCGGTGTGCTTAAGTATACGCTACTATTACGAAACATCATGATCATAGGCATAGTTATATTGTGTGCATCTGTTTCATTTTTGCTAATTACTTATATTGCGCCAACTGCAAGTGGTAGTGGTATTCAGGAAATTGAAGGGGCGCTCCTTGGTAAAAGAATACTAAATTGGCAGCGTGTGATACCTGTGAAAATTATCAGTGGTATTTTAACCCTAGGCTCTGGTTTTCTTTTAGGGCGAGAAGGGCCTACTATTCAAATTGGTGGGCACTTAGGAGAGATGATAGGGAAGTTTTTCAAATTAAATCGTCTTCAACGTAATATGTTAATTGGCGCGGGGGTTGCTGCCGGTATTTCTGCAGCTTTTAACGCACCACTTGCAGGTATTGCTTTTGTTTTAGAAGAGCTAAGAGAGCATTATAAAATCACTTATATTTCGTTTAAGACGGTAGCTGTCGGTGCTATTGTGGCGGTTATTGTACTCAGAGCTATATATGGTCAAGGTCCTTTTGTTCCAGTAGTTGTATTTACAGAGCCAAAGCTTTGGTATTTAAGTTTGTTTTTGATTTTAGGCCTAGCTCTTGGGTTTATAAGTATTATTTTTAATCAGCTTCTTTTATCTGCACTAGATGTTGCTGGGTTGTTAACTAAGCGTCAGCGTTTAGTTTTCGTAATATTGGTTGCTATTTTAATTGGCTTTGTCATCGTTAACTTTCATTCATTAAGTGGTAGTGGTTATAGACAACTTCATCATTTTTTTGATACTCATAAAGTCATGCCTGTACTTTTATTATTCGCCATATTGCGTTTAACAATTACAATACTGTGTTATGCAACAGGGTTGCCGGGGGGGATTTTTTCACCTTTGTTAGCAATCGGTGCTTTATTTGGAGGGAGCTTTGGTCTATATCTAGCACAATTTTTTCCTGAGTCAGCAAATTTATCCGGATTATTTTCAATAGTAGGAATGGGGGCTTTGTTTGCAGGCGTCACCAGAGCACCATTTACAGCTATTATTTTGGTCGTTGAGTTAACGCAGGAATACGCCTTAATTCTACCTTTAATGGTTGCTTGTATGGTATCGGCATTTGTAACACAGGTATTTGGGTATGCGCCTATCTATGAGTCTCTACTCAAGCGATCTTTAAAAGAATAGCACTAAACATGACAAAAACGTTTAAAAAACATCGACTGTTAGCATTTCTTCTGTTATTACCTCAAATTGTAATTACACTGGTTTTCTTTTTTTGGCCGGCATATCAAGCATTAATAGATTCATTTTTTTATGGAGATGCTTTTGGGCGGATTCACCGATTTGCTGGCATACGAAATTATATTGACCTGTTTCGCTCTAATCTATATCTAAAGTCTTTAGTCATATCTTTTCTTTTTAGCTTATTAGTGACAGCCTTTGTGATGATAATAGGACTGGTTGTTGCGCTTTTAGTGCATAAAGCAAAAAAAGGTAAATCGATATTTAAAACTTCGTTTGTTTGGCCTTATGCAGTTGCCCCGGCAGTAAGTGCCATGCTTTGGCGATTTGTTTTTGATCCATCTGTAGGATGGGGTACATTAGCTTTTAATGCATTGGGAGTGGACTGGAATTATTTGGTGCACCCGAAGCAGGCTTTACTACTGATTGTACTTGCATCTAGCTGGCAGCAGTTTAGTTATAATTTTCTGTTTTATTTTGCCTCTATAATGAGTATTCCAGAAAGCTTACTTGAAGCAGCTTACTTAGATGGGGCATCCGGTTGGCAAGTCTTTAAGGACATTATTTTGCCTTTATTAGCGCCGGTTAGTTTTTATTTGTTGGTTGTTAATATTATCTATGCTTTTTTTGATACGTTTGGTGTAATTTCAGTAATTACGCAAGGAGGACCGGGGCGAGCAACACAAACACTCGTTTATAAGGTCTATACAGATGGCTTTATTGGAATGAATTTTTCGAGTTCAGCGGCTCAGTCAGTATTATTGATGTTTATTGTAATGCTGTTAACGCTTGTACAGTTTAAATATCTTGATAAAAGGGTTCATTATCAATGAGCAAAATCTTTCTTAAAGTCGCTTATTTTTTGAGCTTGCTGCTTGCGTTTATTTGGGTATTTGTTCCTTTGTATATGTGCTTTGTGGCTGCTAGCCATAATCAAGAAGCATTTATTAAGTCAACAATTCCTTTCTTACCCGGGCCATACTTTTTTCATAATATCAAGACGGTATTCCTAAATGGCATAGGAATAACCAATGGAGTACCTGTCTATAGAATGTTATTTAATAGTCTAGTAATGGCTTTATGTATTGCTATTGGAAAGTTGTTTGTTTCAATTCTTTCAGCATATGCTTTAGTTTTTTTTGAGTTTCCGTATAAGCGTTTTGCTTTTTTTATTGTTTTTTCTACCCTAATGCTGCCAGTTGAGGTCCGTATTGTTCCAACATTTGAGATAACCGCATCACTTGGGTTACTAAACCATTTTGGTGGACTGACTTTGCCGCTTATCGCTTCTGCAACAGCTACATTCTTATTTAGACAGTTTTTTATGACGTTACCCAGTCAGTTATTAGAGGCTGCCAAGCTTGATGGCGCAGGACCAATGCGCATTTTTTTTGATATTGTATTGCCACTTTCTAAAACCAACGCTGCAGCTATATTTATTATCATGTTTATATATGGGTGGAATCAATATCTTTGGCCCTTAGTCATTACAACTAATCCAGATATGACAACCATTGTCATGGGCATACAATCACTTGCAAGCGTTGCAGATGAGGTACCTGCCTGGCACTTAATTATGTCTACGGTTCTGTGTGCGATGGTGGTGCCTGTATTTGTGATTACCTTGATGCAGCGACTGTTTGAAAAAGGTCTTTTGGAGATTGAAAAATAGATGTCTAGCTTATTGTTAAAAAATATCTCTAAATCGTACGCAGATATTAAAATTCTACATGACATGAATTTATCTGTTGAAAAAAAAGAGTTTATTGTTGTCGTTGGGCCTAGTGGTTGTGGCAAATCTAGTTTACTTAGGGTTGTTGCAGGTCTAGAAGAGCCCGATGATGGACAAATTTATATTGGCGATAAAGAAGTGACGAGCATGGAGCCTAAAGATCGTGATATAGCGATGGTTTTCCAAAATTATGCCTTATATCCGCATATGAGTGTCTTTGAAAATATTGCTTATGGTTTAAGAATTCGTAAAGTTAAGCATGATGAGATTGAACAAAGGGTGGAAAATGTTGCAACATTGTTGCAACTATCGCCATATTTACAAAGGAGACCAAGCGAATTATCGGGAGGTCAAAGACAGCGAGTAGCGATGGGTAGGGCCATTGTAAGGAACCCAACGGTATTTTTATTTGATGAGCCTTTATCAAATTTAGATGCAAAACTTAGAATGGAGATGCGTATTGAGATTAAAGCACTTCAACAAAAACTTGGCATCACATGTCTTTATGTGACTCATGATCAGGTTGAGGCAATGACTATGGCAGATAAAATTGTTGTATTAAATCAAGGGCGCATAGAGCAGTTTGATACGCCAATGAATATATATAAAAAACCAGCGACTCAGTTTGTAGCAAACTTTATGGGCGTTACTCCGATGAATTTTGCACCTGTGAAGGTGAATGGTAATCGAATCCATGGGCTCAATCTTATAAAATCTATGAACAGGGCAGTTGAGCATGCTACAGCAATTGTGGGTATTCGACCGGAAGATATTAATATTTCAGCAGATGGCGCGGATCTGCGTATTGAGCTCGTTGAGCATTTAGGATCTCACCAGGTGTTATTTGGCCGACTTAATGATGGTGCGGCTTTGACAGTTCATGCTGAAAATAGTGGCAACTTTCATTGTGGAGATACCATTAAAATTGATTTCTCTAGTGCCGCAATGCACTTATTTGATACGAATACAGGTGTACGATTATGAAAGCGTTGGTAAAATCAAAATTTGGTCATCAGAACAACCAAGCTAGAATAAAAGCTCAATACGGATATTTAAAAGCCATTTTTTTCTCTTTTTTCAGCCCCTCACTATATAGAGATATTGCCAAAAATTGGCGTGGTTTCGGTTTCATTTATATATTTATGATAAGCCTTGTATTGGCATTTCCTTGGGCAATGAATCAAGGATTAAAATTGTCACATTATTATGACCAAACGGTTTTGCCTACCATTAAAAAGCTTCCTAAGCTTGAGGTCAAAAGTGGAGAAATTATATTTAATAAGGCTTCACCATTTATTATTCGAAATTTATATGGTGTTCCAAGTATTATTTTAGATAATGATACACCCACAGAGCGTTTGATACAGCATTATCATAATGCGTTTCTAATTATTCATCAGCGAGAATTCACATTAAATTTTCCTAATATGAGACCACAAACGCACAAATTCTCAACTGATGTTGATATCGTGATTAGGCCTGAATATATTCAGCATATTATTCTTAAAACAAAAAAAATATTATTGCAGACTATGTATCCAACCATGGTTACCTCACTATTTGTGATATATATGTTTTTTGTATTTTTTTTAAATCTAATTGTGCCTTTTTTGGCGAGGGTGTTTCTAGACTACCGTATCAAATTTAAATTATCGTATCGGGTTGTATCTGTTTCTTCGACACCTAGCTTGGTGTTTATACTCGTTTGTCATATGCTCGGACTTTCAAGCCATTATTATGCACTAGCAGGTTTTGTGATTTTATATGGATACTATATGTTTGCTATTTATTCACTAAAAAATGTCGCAAAGGAATTACAGATTGTCTCTTAGGAGCGAAAGGTGAAAAAACGTATTCACTTTGCTCATGGCAACGGGTTTCCAAGTAGTTGTTATCAACAAATTTTAAGGCCACTCTCTAAACAGTTTGATATAACGTATATTGATATGGTTGGTCATGATGTTTATCCAGTGTCGGATAACTGGACACATTTGGTTGATGAGATCATTGAGTCAGTTAAGCAGGGTGGTGATGGGCCGGTCATTGCGCTTGGCCACTCGTTAGGTGGGGTTTTATGTTTGATGGCATCGCTTAAAGCGCCTGGCCTGTTTTCTGAAGTGATTATGTTGGACTCGCCAATTATCGATCATATCAAGTCATTGGCAGTAAAAATGATAAAAAAAGCAGGCTACATTGATTATATTACACCGGCGCGAAGAACAAAATATAGAAGAGAGCACTGGAATAGTATCGATGAGGTTAAAGAATATCTTCGATCGCGAAAACTATTTGCAAATTTTACGGAGTCTTGCCTCCAAGATTATATAGATTTTGGGCTCATTAAAAATAACGAGGGTGAATATTGCTTAAAGTTTGATAGACAAATAGAATACCTTATCTATCGCACTTTGCCTCATAGACTGCCGTTTTTCATGCGTAAGCAACAGCTACCGGTGACGATGATATATGGTAGCCAAAGTAACGTTGTGAGTTGGTATGATGTGTTATATATGCGTATGCGGTGGGGGGTGAATACGTATAAAATTTCTGGGTCACATATGTTTCCATTTGAACACCCAAAAATCTGTGTTGATACGATTAAAAAAGTAATATCTGAATAGTAAAATTCTTTAAGGAGAAAGGTATGATGGCCTTTGGTGTTGTGTTATTAACGCTACTTGTCATGATGATCTTATTTTATCATCAGGCTTCAATTGAAGTTTGGTCTGTGGCAACGATATTCGCACTATCTTATAGTTTTTTTCTATATGGTATAACGCTTACCAATATATTGCTTGCGCTACTATCGGCCTGTATTCTCGTACCTACTGCCATTACAACCTTCAGAAGACAATACATATCATCAAAGGCGTTTGCGGTTTTTAAGAAAATCATGCCAACCATGTCGAATACTGAAAAAGAAGCATTACATGCGGGCACGGTGACATGGGAAGGGGATTTATTTAGTGGTACACCTGACTTTAGCGCCTTACTTAAAAGAGCGCCAGCAACACTTTCTAAACGAGAGCAAGCGTTTTTAGATACAGAAGTTGAAACTTTATGCTCCATGCTTAACGATTGGGAAATTACGCACCATCACCTGGATTTACCCGATAATGCGTGGCAATACATTAAGGATAAAGGTTTTTTAAGCCTCATTATCCCAGAGAATTATGGTGGACTAAATTTTTCAGCAAGTGCGCAGGCAGCGATTCTGGTTAAACTGTATTCAGCTTCAGTCACTTGCGCAACTACAGTCTGCGTACCTAACTCGCTAGGGCCTGCGGAACTTTTATTAAAGTATGGGACAAAGTCACAAAAAGACTATTACCTACCACGCCTTGCAAAGGGACTGGATATTCCCTGTTTTGCACTTACTGGTCCGAGCGCGGGATCTGATGCGGCATCAATTCCAGATACAGGCATCGTAACACGCGGACTATTTAACGGTGAGGAAGTCATAGGAATTAAGCTCAATTGGAATAAGCGTTATATTACATTAGCTCCAGTAGCGACTGTGCTAGGACTTGCTTTTCGACTATTCGATCCGGAAGGTTTAATTGGTGAACTTGAAGATATCGGTATCACTTGCGCGCTCATACCGGTTGAAACGCATGGAGTGGAAATTGGTAAACGTCATTTCCCCTTAAATGCTGCATTTATGAATGGCCCAACACGTGGGAAGGATGTGTTTATTCCCCTTGACTATATTATCGGTGGCGTTTCTATGGCAGGTAATGGCTGGCGTATGTTAATGGAGTGCCTAGGAGCAGGGCGTGCCATTTCTCTACCTTCAGGGGCTGTTGGTGGCTGTCAGCTAGCAAGTTTCACTACAGGCGCTTACGCTCGCGTGCGACAACAGTTTGGTACAGCGATTGCAAATTTTGAAGGCATAGAAGAGCCACTTGCAAGGATCGCAGCTCGCGCATACATCTGTAATAGTGCGCTGAATATGACTGTTGCTGCTATTGATAGAGGAGAAAAGCCCGCTGTCGCATCAGGTATTTTAAAGTATCATACAACAGAGCTTGCAAGACTTTCTGCGCTGGACTCAATGGATATTCATGGTGGCAAGGGCATTTGTTTAGGTCCTAATAACTATATTGGACGTGGCTATCAGAGTGCACCAATTAGTATTACAGTGGAAGGTGCGAATATATTGACACGATGTTTGATTATCTTTGGACAAGGTGCTATTCGCTGCCATCCATATGTATTGAAAGAGTTACAAAGTGCTGAGCGTAATGATTTAAAAGCTTTTGACAAGGCGCTATTTGGCCATATTGGACATTTCTTTTCAATGGCATCTCGTTCGCTGCTATTAGGTATTACTGATGGTCACATGTTTTCTTATGAAAAAGGTGAACTAAAAAGGCCTATTCAATTAATTAATCGATATAGTGCACAATTGGCATTTTTATCAGATTTTTCAATGATGGCACTGGGTGCATCGTTAAAAAGGCGCGAGAAAATTTCAGCACGTCTTGGTGATGTGCTTAGTTTACTTTATCTCGCCTCCAGTGTTGTCAAACAGTATCATGATGACAACAGACCTACGGAAGACTGGCCAGTTGTGGATTGGGCATTAACGGATTTGTTTTACCAAATTGAACAAACGCTAAATGAGCTTATTCGTAATATTGGTGGTCGAGTGGTACGAGTTTTATTAAAAGCATTTATCTTTCCATCAGGGCAAAAACGTAAAAAGCCTTCAGATAAATTAGGACAGGTGGTGTCTAAACTTATCACAACAAATACACAGACAAGAGCTAGGCTATCGCCTTATTTATATAAGGGAGTTTCTGACGGCTCTTCTATTCATAAAGTTGAGGAAGCCTTCCAGCTAGTTTTAGCCAACGAATCTTTAGAGCGTCAATTATTGAAATTAAGAAAACAGGGTAAATTAAAAAGTTTAGCGTTTGATAATTTAATTGATGAGGCAGTATCACAATCGTTTATCACTCAAGCTGAGGCAAGCCAACTACAAGCAATGCATGCTGCAAGAAGTATTGTTATAGCCGTTGATGAGTTTACGCCCGAGTCTTTAGGTGTTGGTAAAAAAAAAACAGCTAAAGGTAAAACTCGAATTGGTAGTTAGATGAACAAATTGTTTGTGTATATGTCTAATTTGCCATCTTTTGCTGATTTGCTTTAAAATAGTCCTTTTCATATGGCACTCTTATTAATTTGACTAGTACTAAAATCACAAAAAATGAATTTTATCAAGCCATTAGCAATGGACTTCGAAACCTTGTACATCATAGACAGTATTTAAATGAAATAAATGTCTTTCCTGTTGCTGATGGTGATACGGGATCTAATATGGCCTCAACTGCGCAAACTGTATTACAGCAAGCGCAATGTGGCTCCTCTTTCAAAGAGCTTTTGGATAATATTGCTAATGCCGCTATAAGAGGTGCTAGAGGAAACTCAGGTCTTATTCTTTCTGATTTTTTTTGTGAGATCAGTAAACTTTCAAATGCACATAATAAATCTGAGACTATTTCATTAAATGCCTTAGGGAAGCTCATTTATCAAGCTGCGCAACAAACGATTAAAGCAATTGAGAAGCCTGTTGAGGGAACGATTATTACGGTTATGCGCGCATGGGGGCGAGCGCTTACAGAAGGTGCAAGTAAAGGAGTGGCTGCTAGTGAGTTATTTTCTCTTGCTCAAGAGCAAGTAGAGCGAGTATTACAACAAACGACAAAAGAGCTAAAGGCTTTGAAAGGGACGAGACTTGTTGATGCAGGTGCACAGGGCTTTGTTTATTTGACTAAAGGAATTTCTGATTTTTTTTGTGGGGTAGTAACTTCTTTTGATTTAATCGATGAAACTACTGTTGAATTGATTGAGGAAACTCATGATTATACTGAGCCTCCCACTCTTCGTTATTGTACAGAAGGACTCGTGCAAGGTGATGTGGATACGATTAATGAGTTAAAAGCAAAGCTTAAACTATTAGGCGATTCTTTTGTTTTTGCTGCTACTAATCTAACTGCACGATTTCATATTCATACGAACGAACCTTGGCGTGTTTTTGAAGAGGCGCAAGCGTTAACGTCATTAACCTCACCGAAAGTTGATGATATGTTGGCTGAGTATCGGAGCATTCATGCAAGGAAAAGTGATATTGCAATTGTCACTGATAGTAGTGCGGATCTTCCTGAAGATGTGCTTGATAAGCTTCACATCTATCGCATTCCCATTAATATTCAACATGGTGATGAGCAGTTTATTGATAGAGTGGGGATGAGTACAAATTTACTCTATCAATTGATGGCGGATGATAAACAATATCCTACGACATCACTTCCTTCTGCCTACCAAATTGAAAAAGTGATTAGTTCGCTAGCGAAACATTATAAGCATGTACTTGTGATTACACTGTCGAAAAAACTTAGTGGTACCTTTAAAGCTGTATCTCGAATTGCAAGTCGTTTTGATAGTGTCACGATGTTTGACTCTCTTTCTTATGCTGGTGGCCATGGGCTACAAGTATATTATGCAGCTAAGCTAATTGAAAAAGGTCTAGCTCTTCCTGCGATCATAGAGCGTCTGAAAGAAGCACGTGCTCATAGTCGCTCATTTGTATATATTGATAGGATGGATGCTTTAAAACGCTCTGGACGAATAAGTCATATGAAAGCATTTATTGCTCGTATTAGTAATATCAAAACAATTATCGGTGTGAATCGTGAAGGAACAATCGATGTTGTAGATAAATCTTTTACTACATCAGGTGCAAAATTTAAGTTTATGCAGAAAATTAAGGCATTAGTTGCTGAAGGCTTAGTGAAAGACTATGCAATTTTACATGTTAATAGTTTTGAGAAAGCAAAATTGTTTGCTAAAGAAGTCGAAGCAATCGTTGGTTTTCCTCCGTTGCTCATTCAAAGTGCATCGCCGTCAGCATCATTACATGCAGGATTTGGTGCTTTAAGTTTCGCATCTATAGCGTATTAACCTTTTGAACTAAGGAATGTTATGTTTGATTGTACGCTTATTAGTTTCATTAAGGTTTTGTTCTGGTAATATCAATTAGCACGGACTTTTTAAGTGATTTGGCTCGTATTTGTATACGTCCAGAAGATCTTTTCACAAGGGTAGAATTTCTTAAGCGAATTTTATCTTTTGCTCTGGGCATGGCTATTAGCGTTAAGCCACTCGCACCATTTTTTTGATTAGGCTTAAAGTTAATCTGATAACTATTGTCCGTTAAATGTGTATTTGTTGTTTGTCCACTTACAGCCATCGGATATTGGACTGCTAGCGTATTGATAACGTCTGCCTTTAAGTTGGGTGCTTTTAAAGGTTTGGTTAAGTCGAACACTAATCCTTGTTTTCTTGGATCAGGCGGTAGTTTAGTCTTTTTTGCAAATGGAAAAGATGGATTATTGGCATATGCCCAGTATGTCCAGGATATTTGCTGTTTATCGGCAAAAGAGAGTAATTTTTGAAGTGTATTAGGTGTTAGCGTATCGGCGCCGAATTCTGTCATCATGACAGGTGCATTTTGTAGCACTCCTTGTGCTAGTGCATTTTGAATTGGTTTAGTGAAATCTTTTGCATAATTATGAAAGCTAAAGCCAATGTTTTTTTCATTTAGTTTAGGAATATACGTATCGTCACCTAGACCAAAAGAGACATCAGGTTCGTACCAAACAATGGTATCGGGTGAAAAACGATGTATGGTTTGAATCGCTTTTTTAGTGAACCGGTACAGCGCATGCTTACTGAAAGCA
>JAUICE010000108.1 GCA_030428185.1 Gammaproteobacteria bacterium | reverse complement strand
TAGTTATCTATTAGGTTGAGCGCAGTCAAATGTTCAAAGTTTGGATTTTTCGATTGAAGAATGGCTATTCCATTCCGATTGAGAAAAATACCAAAGATTGAGGATTTGGCAATGCTCAAAAACACGCATTATGAAAGGACAGGGGTATATCATCTCGTAAGCTGATTCTTGAGTCTTTTACTTACAAAACACTAACCAGTAAAAATTTAGCTTTTTTTTATCAATAGGGTATATAATCGCGCTTTGTCCGTGTCTTTAAATGATTAACTATGCAGAAAAACAGAACTAATAGAATAGATGAGTGCTTATCTCAGCATTTATCCATCCAGTTTATCGAGATACTTGACGAATCCCACCGCCACCATGTTCCTAAAGATGCTGAGACACATTTTAAGCTCATTATTGTCAGTGAGACCTTTGATGGCCTATCACTGGTAAAGCGCCATCAATTAATCAATAACTTATTAAAAAATGAGTTTGCTTCTGGCATGCACGCATTAAGTATTCACGCATATACGGCCAATGAGTGGTTAAAGAAAACCATAAAACCGCCAAAGTCTCCTCATTGTCGGGATGGGTTTGGCAAATGAGTGGCTCAAAAAAAATCTCAACATTTGCATTAATACTCTTAATCACCGGCGCTATTGATAGCATAAGAAACTTACCTACCACGGCGCTTTTCGGCGCTCAACTGATTCCATTTTTCTTGCTTGCTGCCATCTTTTTCTTAATTCCTGTATCCCTGATAGCCGCCGAGTTATCCTCTACATTTGTCGATGAAGAAGGCGGTATCTTTCACTGGGTCGATATGGCTTTTGGCGAGAACGCTGCTTGTATTGCAATTTGGTTACAGTGGATCAATACCTTGGTGTGGTTTCCAACAATTTTATCTTTTATATCTGGTACCATTGCGCATCTACTTAGTCCCAAACTTGCTAATAGTCCTCTTTTTTTGGTGGGTATGAATATCAGCTTGTTTTGGACATTGACCTTAGTCAATCTTAAAGGGCTTAAAACATCGGCTAATTTTGCAAGCTTTTGTGCCATTATTGGTATGATATTGCCAATGACACTTATCATTGGATTAGCACTTTACTGGTTGGGCTCTGGTCACCCTATTGCGCTTAATTTATCTTTTAATGCGATAGTTCCTGATATTAGTCACACCCACTCTTTTGTTTCGTTAACTGCGATGGTTGCTTCTTTTCTTGGTATGGAGCTTGCCTCAGTCCATGTTAAGCAAGTTAAGGATCCTAAGCGAAACTTCCCCATTGCAGTGGTTATTTCTGCCTTATTAATTTTATCAACGATGATTTTTGGCTCACTTGCTATTGCTATCGTCATCCCCAAAACCGATATTCATTTGGTTGATGGCGTGATGCAAGCCTTTCAATTTTTCTTTGGTGCATTTCATTTAACCATTCTTATAAAACCGCTAGCACTACTCATTATTATCGGTAGTATCGGTGGCATGACTAACTGGATAATTTCTCCAACGAAAGGATTATTCTTAAGCGCAACCCATGGCTTTTTACCCACATGTTTTAAAAAGACCAATAAACAAAATGTCGCAAGCCCCCTACTGATCATGCAAGCGATTTGTGTTTCTTTGATTAGCCTGTTGTTTTTATTATTTCCGCACATCAATCAAGTCTATTGGTTTTTGACCGACTTAAGCACTGAGCTTTATATGCTGATGTATTTATTTATGTTTTTTGCAGCAATACGTCTAAGAAAAAAGGCTCTATGGAAAAAAGGCTTTCATATTCCCGGTGGTGCATTTGGATTCTATTTAATAACACTTCTAGGTCTTATTGGAGTCAGTGTAACCTTGGTGATTGGCTTTATCGCACCCAGTGATAGCCTGATACTAAGCCATAAGGAGCTATATCCTATCGCTTTTGGTATCGGTGTGGTGCTGCTTTTAGCCCCTGCTTACGTGCTGATTCGTTATAAAGCGTCTTCACATTAATTAAAAACATAATTTATTCAAGTAGTTATATCAATTTATTGCTCATAGAAAAACCTATAATAAGCTTGATTAGCCTATTTTTGAACTATTATTATAAAATAAGCTCATTATTGTGGTGCTCTATGATATTTGAACACCTACCCGGCACACACCAAAATCGAATTATTTATCTTCTGAATAAGTACTTTTCAGACAACAATATTCCATTAAAACTTAATCCAGGAGGAGTATGTCATGGCTTAGCGACGGTATTTGCTAAGTACGTCGCGCAAGGGAAGCAAGATGAGTTTTTTAAAATTTTAAAACAATTATCCTCTAAAGATCCCTTTAAAGGTGATAACCCCTCACAAATCAATATGTTTATTACAGATGTATTAAGAAGCTTTATACCAAAACAAATGGGGATCCCTGAGTATTCCCAAGGAAACTCCATGGAGTTAATTGAATGCCCAAATGCAAATGGGCAACCAGATAAACTTAGCTCTGCTTACAATTTTGGGACCTCAACTTCAGATAAAAATTGGGTAACTATTTTCAACGAGTTAAAGCTTCAAAAAGGAGAAACAATTCGCGTATGCAGTATTAATCATACCGTTGCCATTACTAAGGAAGGTGAAAACTATATCATTTACGATCCAAATTATCGCAAGGGTTTTAAGTCGTTTAGTAGTGCAGAAGAGGTAGTAGCGGAGTTACATCAAAATGTATTTCACTATAAAAAAGGGCCCATGGCATTAGCACTTGCCGTTATTCGTCCACCAGGCTCTACACCTCGAGAATTTCCTGATAAGAGTGAGCTAATGGATAAAACCTTCATCTATCCTAATACGGCACGGTTAACTGTTCTAGAGAAAAGCTCATATGGTATTCATCGAAAAACTCATACCAGAGGTGCTCTTGAAGCCAGTTGTACTTTTGCTATCCCTAGCGAGGTGTCACCAAGTGGACCGCGAATTCATACGGATATTAGGAAGGCTATCTCAAGAACATATAAGGCCATCAACGGTAAAGGAAATATTG
>JAUICE010000043.1 GCA_030428185.1 Gammaproteobacteria bacterium | reverse complement strand
ATCTTTACTAAGCACTTGATGCAAAAAGCACATGTTGCTGTCGCTCCTGGCATTGGCTTTGGTGATAATGGTGACACTTATGTGCGATTTGGTTTAATTGAAAATGAGCAGCGTATTCGTCAAGCCATAAGAAATATTAAGGCACTATTTAAAGCAGATGGGTTTAGTAAAATAGCAGAAGATGATAACGGTAATCACTAGTAAAGAGTTAGACTGCAGTAGAAACAAGCCATATGTTAAGTGTTCACCATTTGATATGTTGTTTGAAGCGCTTGACTATGAATCACCTTTTCCATTGTGCACGTTATACAAAAAAACACCTTTTTCTTCTTGTTGCTTAATAACACCTGCTAGCCTACAAGCAACACATAATGATGTGGTTATTACTGCAAGTGATGCTGCCTTGAGCCTGAACTCTTTTGAGTTTGAGGAGATAACTTTTGCCTTAACAACGTACTTTAGTCAGGAAGGTCTTGTGGTTGAACCGTTTGCTGATGAAGGCTGGCTGTTATGGCACGACAAGCCTTTTATGATATCTCATAATAACAATGTATCAATAAAAAACCATTTGCCGATAGGAGCGCATCAACGTTACTGGCATCATAGCTTTGCATCAATACAGATGCTGCTTAGCACACTATCTTTTAATCAACGACGCGTTGATAATAGAGCGCCTATAGTTAATGGTGTGCTGTTTACTCCTTGTGAATTTAAACGAAAATCGAATAAAAAAGTCACGCTATATACTGATAAAAAGGTGCTTCTTGAGCACTTATCCGCTGTGTATGAAATAAAAGGGATCTATTATCAATCGCCTATCCAACTTTGTTTAAATAAGTATGATGAGGTTATTATTTTTGTCCATACACTTACAGAAGATGATATAAAAGCAATAAAGTCTCAAAATCGTGCTCACGATATTTGTTGGGTGTCAGCTAAGCAATATGTCTTATGTAAAAGAAAGCGTTTTATTTGGTTTTAAATACTGTTGTAACTGCGAAAGGCAAGAAAATGAAAAAAATAATACGAAGAGCCATTGATGAGGATCAATTAATCGATAACTTACACCCACTGCTTGCACGTATTTTTGCATCACGTGGCATTTCAAAGCAAGAAGAGCTCGAGCTTACACTGCAATCACTTGAAACTTTCCATCAATTAAAAGATATCGATAAAGCCTGTCAAAGACTTTATTTGGCACTAAAAAATCAAGAGAATATTTTATTTTTGGGAGATTTTGATGCCGATGGAGCAACTTCAACAGCATTAGGTGTTAAAGCCATGCGAGATTTGGGCGCAAAACATGTCGACTATTTGGTACCAAATCGTTTTGAATATGGTTATGGGTTATCTGTCGATATTGTGGAGCTTGCTTTTAAAACAAAAAAGCCATCTTTAATTGTGACAGTTGATAATGGCATAGCAAGCCTTGATGGTGTAGAAAAGGCTAATAGTTTGGGTATAGAGGTTATTATTACCGATCATCATTTAAGTGCAGATACTTTACCCAATGCTGTAGCCATCGTTAACCCTAATCGAAAAGATTGTTTATTCAAAAGTAAAGGTATTGCTGGTGTTGGTGTTATTTTTTATGTGATGACTGCTTTTAGGCGATATTTAATCGAGCACAACTATTTTATCGATGATAAAAAAGCTCCGAATATGGCACAGTACTTAGATCTTGTCGCATTAGGTACAGTAGCGGATGTTGTTCCTTTGGAGCAAAATAATCGAATTTTAATTGCTCAAGGCCTAGCGCGCATTAGGCGAGGAAATATGCGTCCTGGCATTGCAGCACTCTTAAAGGTTGCAAGACGAGAGCATGAATTTCTAAATGCAGCAGACTTGGGCTTTTCTGTCGGCCCAAGACTTAATGCAGCAGGGCGATTGGATGATATGTCACTAGGCATTGAGTGCTTATTGTCCAATACAGAAAAGGAGGCGTTAGAGCTTGCCCAGGCTCTTGATAATTTAAATGATGAGCGACGCTTGATTGAGCGAGAGATGAAACAAGAAGCGCTCAATGTGCTGTCTAAGTTACATTTAAATGAGCAAAAATTACCTAGAGGTTTATGCCTGTATGATAAAAATTTTCATCAAGGTGTGATTGGTATTTTAGCTGGACGTCTAAAAGAGCAATATCATAGACCTGTTGTCATTTTTGCAAAAGGTGATAATGACATGCTAAAAGGTTCTGCACGCTCAATACACGATATCCATATAAGAGATTTATTTGATGAGATAGATAAGCTTAATCCTGGATTAATAGATAAATTTGGTGGTCACGCGATGGCTGCTGGCTTATCTATTGAGGAAAAAAAATTTTCTGTGTTTAAATCAGTTTTTGAAGAAGCAGTTGCAAACAAGTTGTCTGAAGAGTCTTGCGTAGGAGTTATTTACTCTGATGGCGAGCTATCTGGCAAGGACTTAACACTGGATACTGCTAATTTGATTAATCAAGCAGGTCCATGGGGGCAACACTTCCCCGAACCACTATTTGATAATACGTTCGAGTTATTGGAGCAGCGATTATTGAGTGATCAGCACTTAAAGATGACATTAAGAACCAAAGACAATGGACAAATAGTCGATGCTATCGCCTTTAATGTAGGTAATAAAGTCTGGCCTAATCACAGAGCACGTGAGGTATATTGTGCATATCGTCTAGATATCAACCGTTATATGGGGCGAGAAAAGTTACAGTTGATAGTTGAGAACCTAGAGCCTGCATAAATAAAAGTCAGATAACGCATATATAGCTCATAATATGTGCTACAATGACTCTTTTTGAATTGAACTGGCTAATGGATAGTTTACGCAAAGTTTCTATTGCTCCAATGATTGATTGGACAGATAAACATTTTCGTTATTTTCTAAGGCTTATTGCACCATCTGTTTATCTTTATACAGAAATGGTAGTTGCCGATGCGCTTTGTTTTGGAGATAAAGATTATTTATTAGCCCACTCACCATTTGAGTATCCTTTAGCGTTACAGTTAGGAGGATCTGAGCCAAAACGATTAGCACAGGCTGCTAAGTTAGGTGAAACATATGGATATAGTGAAATCAATTTAAACGTCGGTTGCCCAAGTGATCGCGTACAAGCCGGGCGCTTTGGCGCTTGTTTAATGAAAGAGCCTTCACTTGTAAGAGACTGTATTCAAGCTATGGGAGAGGTAGTTGATATTCCGGTTACTGTAAAAACACGTATTGGTGTTGACAAACAAGACAGTTTTGAAGATTTTCTAGAGTTTATTGAAACAGTTGCTAAAGCACCTTGCGAGGTATTTATTATACATGCGAGAAAGGCTTGGCTAAATGGGTTGAGCCCAAAAGAGAATCGTACGATACCGCCACTTAAGTATGACTTTGTTAAAAGAATAAAATCGTTATTTCCGCAGCTAACCTTTATTGTTAATGGTGGTATTAACGATTTAGATAGGCAAAATCAATTTGCTAGTCTCGATGGTATTATGGTTGGGCGAGAAGCCTACCAAAACCCTTATCATTTAGCGGCTCTAAATAAGGAAGAGCATCGGACACGAAAAGAAATTTTAATGGCTTATACACCTTATGTTGCATCAGAGCTTGAAAAAGGTGTAAAGCTCCCATATATGTTAAGACATCTTTTAGGAATGGCTCATGGGGTCGCTGGCGGCCGTCTTTGGCGACAACAAGTCAGTAATAATAAGCATCAGACACTTGCTGATTACGAAGCTCTTTGTCAGTCCTTCCCTGAGAGTTAGTATATTGACTCTATGTATAATAAGTGAGAAATAAAATGCCGATTTATGAATATGCTTGTGAGGATTGTTTTCACTCCTTTGAGATAATGCAAAAAATTTCATCTGAGCCTGTTAAGGCCTGTCCTGAGTGTGGAAAAGAGCGTGTAAAACGTTTAGTCTCAGCACCTCAGTTTAAGCTAAAAGGTACTGGTTGGTATGAGACTGATTTTAAAACAAAACCAAAAAGTGCAAGCGAAGACAATACAAAGAAAGCGCCTAAGCCTGATAGTACCAAAGCAAACAATACTGAGAAAAAACAGACGAATACAGGCAAAGACTCATAAGCTCAAAGCTCTCTAGATTCGATCACTACCCCACCGGATGCTCAGGTGGGATATCCTTTCATACGGTAGTCTTATTAAAGATGCGCATGATCTCCTTTTTCTTGTAGCCATCGCTTCCTGTCTTGGCTTCTTTTTTTAGCAAGTAGCTGAAGTAGGCGCCTGGTATCTGGATTCATGGTGGTTTCCCTAAGCTGTAATGGATTCATTTCACCTAATCCTTTAAAGCGTTGGACAATTGGCTTAGCTCTGACATGCTCAGATGTAAGTCTATCAAAAAGGCCTTCTTTCTCACTTTCATCTAAAGCATAATAAGTTTGTTTGCCTACGTCGACGCGATAAAGTGGGGGCATGGCAATATAAATATGACCTTTTTCAACCAGTAACTTAAAGTGCCTTAAAAATAAAGCACACAATAAGGTTGCAATATGATCTCCATCTGAATCTGCATCTGCGAGAATACAAATTTTTCCATATCGCAGCCCAGATAAATCACTACTGCCTGGATCTACACCAATTGCAACAGCAATATCATGAACTTCTTGCGAACTTAAAACATCGTGACTATCGACTTCCCAGCTATTAAGAATTTTTCCTCTAAGTGGCATAATCGCCTGATAGTCTTTATCTCGCGCCTGCTTAGCTGAGCCTCCAGCAGAGTCTCCTTCAACTAAAAATAGCTCACTTAGTGAAATATCCTGTGATAAGCAGTCTGCAAGCTTTCCAGGTAACTGTGGACCTTGTACATTCTTTTTGCGAGCAACTTTTTTAGCTTTTTTTAACCGTTTTTGAGCGTTAGTTAGAGCAACTTGAACAATTTGCTCGGCGACTTGTGTATGCTGATTTAGCCACAAGCTAAAGTTATCTTTTACAACCCCTTGGACAAAAGCTGCACACTGTCTTGAGCTTAATCGCTCTTTTGTTTGGCCTTGAAATTGTGGCTCATTCATTTTTAAGGAGAGAATAAAGGCGCAGTTATCAAATAAATCATCAGCAGTTAATTTAATTCCTTTGGGCAATAGGTTTCTTAACTCACAAAACTCACGCAAGGCTTCAATCAACCCTGTTCTTAAGCCATTGACGTGGGTTCCACCGGAGGCTGTAGGAATGAGGTTTACATAGCTTTCGGTAACAATGTGGCTGGCATCTTCACAAAAAGCCAATGCCCAAGTTACTTCTTCTGATGGTGCTGTAAAGTGACCATAGTATACGGGGTTTGGTAGAAATGGAGATCCATGTAATGCTTCTTCTAAATATGCTGTTAGACCGTCCTCATATTGCCATTTAAGATGAGTGTTATCTTGTAGATTAATAAACTCAACTAACAGACCTTGACATAAAATAGCTTTTGCTCGTAATAAGTGTTTTAACTTACTAATCGAAAATTTATCGGTATCAAAATATTTTTTGTCAGGATAAAAGCGAAGTATAGTTCCAGTTTCATTTTTCTTACATTTTGCAATTTTCTTTAACGGCTTATCTTTTTCTCCGTGCTTAAATGCAATTTCATAAACGCTACTATCACGCTTAATTTCAACAGTTACTTTGGTTGATAGTGCATTAACGACAGAAACACCAACGCCGTGTAGCCCTCCAGAAAATTGATAGCTTTTATTAGAAAACTTTCCGCCAGCATGTAGTTTGGTCATGATAACTTCAACACCACTTATTTTTTGCTCCGGGTGCTTATCTACAGGCATACCTCGACCATTATCTTTTACTTCAAGTGAATTATCTTTATGTAAGGTAACGATGATATGGTTGGCAAACCCAGAAATAACCTCATCAACGCTATTATCAATGACCTCTTGTGCGAGATGATTGGGCCTTTGGGTGTCTGTATACATGCCAGGACGTTTTTTAACGGGATCAAGGCCTGTTAGAACTTCAATTGATTTTGCAGAATACTTTGCTGACATAACACTCTATTTAGTTAAATATTTTTATAGCCATCATCATACTGAAAATCAAAATAAATGCGAAGCTCAAAACTTAGCATTTCCATTGGGTATACCTATTAAATGGCAGATTCTACCTCTAGAGTCATTACTTCATCACTGGCCGGTTCAGTATCGTTATATTTAGAAAGCAAAGTTAGCAATAACTTTCCATAATGTTTAAGTTTATACTCGCCAATACCTGAAACGGTTTCCAGCTCATCTAAAGTTTGTGGCATTTTAGTACAAATATCATGAAGCGTTAAATCTGAAAAAACCATAAATGGGGCGATATTTTTTGTTTTTGATATTTGCGTGCGTAGTTTTTTTAATTCTGTTAAGAGGCTGTGGTTTCCGTCGCTATATTGTGGGATATTGAGTACCTCTTTTTGATGGGTAAATTGAGTTAAAGGAAGAGCCATAAATTTAGCTTGATTTTTTAATAGTGGGCGTGATTTCAAAGTGAGCTGTAGCACTCTAAGTTCCTTATCATGAACCACTAACAACTGTTGTTGTAATAATTGGCCAATTGTTTGAGCAATTTCTGCATTAGAGGATGTCGCTAATAAGCCATATGTTGATAGTTTATCGTGACCTAACATGCGTATCTTTTTATTTTTCGAGCCTTTAAGTATATTAATGATGTGTGTGCTGCCATATTGTTGATTCGCTCTATAGATGCAAGATAAGATCTTTTGAGCCATGGTGGTTTTGTCTACCAACTCCGGGGTTTTTAGACAGTTGTCACAGTTATTACAGTTACCCTTAGTGTCTTCTTCAAAATATTGTAATAAAAAGGATTGGCGACAATGTATGCTTTCAGCGTAGTCGATCATTTTAGATAACTTGCTTTGTTGTAAAATTATTTGCTCTTGATCTGTTAATTGTGACATAAAGTATTCATAAACGGATGTGTCACTATATTGATAGAGCAGTAATAGATCAGAACTTAGACCGTCACGACCCGCTCGTCCAGTCTCTTGGTAGTATTGTTCAATACTTTTGGGTAGATGATAATGTATGACGAAACGAATGTTGGGTTTATCGATTCCCATACCAAAAGCGCTGGTCGCGACAACAATGTCTATTTTATCATGCTTAAATGCAAGGAAAGCCTTGTTACGCTCTTGCTCGTCTAAACCCCCATGATAGGGTAGGGCTTTGATGTTTAGAGCCTGAAGTTTAGTGCTTAGCGCTTCTACAGATTTTCTAGTCGCGCAATAGATAATTCCTGATTCGTTTTTATGTTGGTATAGAAATTTTTGTATTTGCTCGATGGCTTTAAGTTTATTAAGAACAGTATACTTCAAATTAGTACGATAATATGAAGCATGATGTATATGGTTAGGTAGATTTAGCCTTAATATTATGTCTTGCTGTGTGTTTTTTTCAGCTGTTGCAGTGACTGCGCAGATAGGAATATTAGGAAAGGTTTGTCTTAGTAGATTAAGTCTTCGGTATTCGGGTCTGAACTCATGCCCCCACTCTGAAATACAATGTGCCTCATCGATTGCAAATAAACTTATGTTTAGATTTTGAGTTAATTGTTTTAGAAAGTATTTGCTGGTTAAGCGCTCATGGGAAACATAAAGTAATTTAAGTTCATGTGAGAATAGTTGCGCTAAAACCTCCTCAGATTCTTTTTCATTTTGCAGTGAGTGATAACATGCGGCATCAACACCTAAGTTTTTCAACGTTAATACTTGATCTTCCATTAAGGCAATTAGTGGTGAGACAACAATAGCAGTACCATCTTTAATAAGTGCTGGAATTTGATAACACAAAGATTTACCGCCGCCAGTGGGCATAATGACTAATTGGCTTTGGTTATCTAATAACTCATTAATGATGGTTAACTGTTTTTGTCTAAATGTAGTGTAGCCAAAAGTTTTTTCTAATACTTCTTGAGGGGACATCGAAAGTGCTATTGTTTTTTGTGTTATATTACCATGTTTAAAAATTTTAGTATAAAAGGATGTATTGTGAACTTTGATTTTACTGAAGAGCAAACAGCATTTAAAGAAATGGCTCGCAGTTTTGCTCGTGATGAGTTAGAGCCAAATGCTGCCCTTTGGGATAAGGAAAGTTTTTTTCCTATTGAGACACTAAAAAAAGCAGCCGCGTTAGGTTTTGGTGGAATTTATGCAAGTGAGGAAATTGGTGGCTCTAATCTAACTAGACTAGATGCTGCAGTTATATTTTCTGAATTATCGCAGGGATGTATTTCCACTAGTGCATACCTCTCTATACATAATATGGTCATAAGTATTGTTGATAAATATGGTAGAGAGTCGCTGAAGAAGTCTTATGGCCCTAAATTATGCGCTATGGATTTATTATCTAGTTATTGCTTAACAGAGCCTCAAGCTGGTTCAGATGCGGCTTCTTTAAAAACGACAGCCACAGAAAAAGATGGGCAGTATTGCTTAAATGGTGCAAAAGCTTTCATCTCTGGTGGGGGGGTTAGTGATGTATATATTGTTATGGCGCGTACAGGTGATCAAACGCATCGCGGTATTAGCTGTTTCTTAGTTGATAAAAACACAAAAGGCTTGTCGTTTGGTAAAAATGAAGAAAAACTTGGATGGCACTCACAACCTACATCAATGGTTTTTTTTGAGGATGTGCTTATTCCTAAAGATCATTTGATTGGTGAACTCGGCCAGGGATTTAAAATAGCATTGAATGCATTAAACGGTGGGCGAATTAATATTGCTGCTTGCTCTTTAGGTGGCGCGTTAAAAAGTTTGCAATTAGCCAAACAATATATGTATGAAAGAAAGCAATTTAAATCGGCATTAAGTGAGTTTCAAGCACTTCGTTTTAGATTAGCTGATATGGCAACAGAGTGTGAGGCTGCGAAACTATTAATGTATCAAGCAGCGGTTTCGCTTGATAGTGGGTGTGAAAATACTCCAACCCATTGTGCAATGGCAAAAAGATATACAACTGATGTTGCATTTAAAGTTGCTGACGAGGTTTTACAGCTTTATGGAGGTTATGGCTATTTGTCAGAATACCCAATTGAGCGTATTTTTCGTGACCTAAGGGTTCACCGTATTTTAGAAGGAACCAATGAAATTATGCGTGAAATCATTGCAAAAAATATTTTCTCTGATCATTTCGAGTTAACTCAATAAGGATAACAAAACATGTTGCAAGCAGATTTAGATAACAACGGGATCTTAATCATTACGTTAAATAGGCCTGAAAAACTCAATGCACTAAATATAGATGTATTTAAAGCGCTCAGTGAACAGCTTAAGTTTGCTAAATCAGAGAAAAAAGTAAAAGGCGTTATTTTCACTGGCGCTGGTAAAGCATTTTGTGCTGGAGCGGATATTAATCGCTTATTAGAAACTAATGCAGAAACTGGCTATCAATTTGCAAAAGAAGGCCAAAGTGTATTTCGAGATATAGAAACCTTAGGGAAACCTACATTAGCTGCTATTAATGGTTATGCATTTGGCGGGGGGTGTGAGTTATTAATGTCAACGCATTTACGAGCAGCGTCAACTAAAGCAAGTTTTGGTCAGCCAGAGGTGAAACTTGGAGTTATCCCAGGTTATGGTGGTACACAGCGCTTAGCTAGGCTAATTGGCAAAGGTAGAGCTATGGATTTATGCATGACAGGTAGAACAATTAAAGCTGAAGAAGCACTGCAGTTTGGTTTGATCACACATATTTTTGAACCTGAAGTGTTATTAGAAGGAGCTAAAGCTCTATTACTTGAGGTCATATCTTTAGCACCACTTGCTGTGCGCTCCGTGATGGATGTCATCGATAGAGGTTCAGATATGTCACTAGATGATGCACTGCATTTAGAAGCGATTCATTTTGGACTAACTTGCGCAACTAATGATAAACATGAAGGCGTTAGCGCTTTTTTAGAAAAGCGGAAGGCAGTGTTTAAAGGAGAATGATATGAGTGATATTTTGTATAAGCTTAAGACAAACCGCTATGGTGGTCTAGCGATTATCACATTAAATAGACCTAAGGCACTGAATGCACTGACTCATGAAATGATTTTATCATTGACAGAAATTTTATTAAGCTGTCAAGATAATGATGATGTTCAGGCGGTCATTATTGACTCCTCATCTGATAAGGCTTTTTGTGCAGGTGGAGATGTGGTGTCTTTATATCATCATGGGCAAACAGATAGACTAAAAGCCTTATCCTTTTTTTATGATGAGTATCGTTTAAATTATCTTATTAAACACTTCAATAAGCCCTATATACCTATATTAGATGGTATTACTATGGGCGGTGGAGTAGGTATTTCTTTACATGGAAATGCCCCCGTCGCTACTGAGCGATTTTCATTTGCAATGCCAGAAACTGGTATAGGTTTTTTCCCGGATGTTGGTGGCTCACATATACTCAATCAATGTTATGGCAATTCGGGGCTTTTTTTGGGGCTAACAGGTGCCAGAATATCTACTTTAGAAGCACAAAAGCATGGTTTAGTTAATACTTTAATTGATAGTAAACAAAAGGAATCTTTTATCGACACACTATCCTCTATAGATTTAAGAGAGGAGCCTTTTGAAAAAATAAAAGAATGTGCAAAATTGTATCCGATGAACAGTTTACAAGAGAGTATAGAGCAATACGGTTTGGAACTGTCAGAGGCTTTTTCTAGCACTTCTATCAGTGATATTTTTAAATCCCTTTCAGGGATAAATGGAGACAAAGCAGAGAAAACGCTGCGCATTTTAACAAAAAAATCGCCACTGAGCTTAGCCATTACCTTCGAGCAGCTTAGGCGCTCAAAGAATTATGACATGAAAGCATGTATGCAGATGGAATATCGTATGGTAAATCGCTTTGTAGCTGCTAAAGATTTCTATGAAGGCGTTAGGGCTTTACTAGTTGACAAGGATAAAAAACCTATTTGGCAGCACCAGACGATAAATGATGTTACTCAAGAAGAAGTACAGTCTTATTTTGAACCTTTAGATAAAGAGCTAGAGTTAAGCTAATACAAAGTAGTAGGACTTTTTGCATGGAAAGATCCCACGCTTAGGCGTGGGATGACTATAAGAGGCTTAAGCTTCTATCCAATCATTGAGTTTATCGATGATCTTTTGAGCCTGGTCGATGC
Organism: Gammaproteobacteria bacterium; assembly: GCA_030428185.1. GTDB lineage: Bacteria > Pseudomonadota > Gammaproteobacteria > Legionellales > Legionellaceae > JAUICE01. The sequence goes on along the minus strand of JAUICE010000043.1, from coordinate 6,071 downwards.
TAGAAATATTAAACTTTGATTTTTGCATATATTGGCCATTTCTTTTTTGATATCGTCTTATTGAAAATTTCACAGGACCGTATTCTTCTTTAGTTCTATCCCAGTCTTGATATTTAAATAGAATGGTTGTCCAGGCACCTTTAGATAGAATTTCTTTATCTAGCTCTTTAGTGGTTACAATATCACCATCTTCGTAGTTAATGGTAATTTCATCAATGGTTTCAGACATAGTATTCTCTGTATTATTTAGTTAATTTCCAATGGATTTTAAAACGCCGTTAATAAATGTCAATTGTACTGGAGCGGCATATTCGGTTGGCTTAATACTCCATCGGATAACTTCAGCTTGTTTATTTGTTCGCTTATCCGTATAGGTTTCATTGGTATAGTTCGGATCGCCACAAGCATAAGAAACGTCAGAAAAGCTATTTCCTTGCTCTATACTGCCATTTTTACATACAGAGGTACTCGGGGCGCTGGCTCCCTCAAATTGAGTAGAAGTTACTTTACCATTTTGAAAAGTTACAATCAGCTTTCCAGTAGTACTACGCCCAACACTTAAAGACTCGTTCCCTTGACCCAGCTCATTTGAGCCAAAAGAGTAAAACCATTGGGTTACAGGTATTCTTTTGGCTTCGGCTTCTTCTGATTTACTCTCAGATATAGGCTTCCCACAGGCGCTTTGAACCTCCATGATACTCATACCAACTTTAATATATTGACTACCGAAAGCGCAAAATAAGTTGCTCTCAGCAAAAGCAACATTAAAGTTGAGGCTGACTAATGTACTGATAATGAAACAAAGACTGTAACGCATGTTTATCCTTTTTTAAAAAAAGTATGAAGTTGGTACTAAATAAGTCGTAATAAATAATTGTATTGCCTTCAAACCTATTAATACGGCAATAGGAGATAAGTCAAGCGCGCCTATTTTAGGAATAAAGTTTCTAGCGAGGTTTAGAAGGGGGCTTGCTAAAGCTTCGAGTGTTTCGGTTGCCGGATTATGCATGCCTTGTGCAACTAAACCTAAAATCGCATGGAACAGTGTACTATAGAATAAAATAAAGCAGGTTTGCATGATAAAGTCACAAGGGAGCAGTAATAATAGCTGAAATCCAGAAAGTACGGCATCTGTTTGCAAATAGACCATTAATAGATATTTAACTAGATCGATTGCGATCCATATTGATAGTGTAGAAAGATCAATAAATCGAGTTCTTGGTAGGAATTTCCTAACAGGTTTAACTACAGGATTCGTAAAGTGAGCAACCATCAAGGCGACTTCGTTATTACTTTTTACTTTAAAAAATTGAAAGAGCATTCTTAATAAGAATACTAATTGAATGAAACTTGTAACAAAGTTAAATACAAAAGAAACGATGCGCATGAGTAATTGTCCTTTTTCTAATCAAATTCATTTGCTAGTGTTTGTGCTCTATATAGAGCCGCTTCAAAGGCTTTTTCTACAATACCTCTAAAGTTATGTTGAGTAAACATTGATAGCCCAGCTTCAGTTGTGCCGCCCCTAGATTGTACAGTAGCGATGAGTTTATCTAAGTCATCATGCGAATTACTGGCAAGCTGCGCGCTGCCTAGACATGATTGCAGTATGAGCTTCTCAGCTAGTGATTCTTCTAAGCCAGCTTTTTTCGCAGCCAAGACTAATGAATGCATAAATAGGTAGAAAAATGCTGGACTAGAGCCTGCTAATATAGTGGCGATATCCATATGCGCCTCATTGCTTAAATATTCTACAGTGCCAAGATGAGTGAATAGAGATTTTACTTCATTTTTAATTGTAAGTGATTGGCAGTCAGTAAATAAGGTGGTCGCACTTTGTTTGATACTAGAAGCAATATTGGGCATTGCTCGAAAAATATTTGTTTTAGCGGATAGTTTATTTCTAATGGAAGCACTACTAATACCCGCAGCAAGAGATATGATAACTTGTTGTGTGATGTTTGCTTTAAGTTCTTTAAGAACTTTGTTTATTTGGTAGGGCTTTACTGCAAGAATAATATAGTCAGTGTTTTTTATAGCAATAGAGTTATCTGTATAACAAAGAATATTTTTAGTTTCTTTATGACGCCTGCCTACATTTGGGCTTGAAACATGAATGGTATAATTGCTATCAGCGAAGCCTTTAATCATTGCTGTAGCAAGATTTCCACTACCAATAAAGCAAATTGTGGTCACTTTAACTCCTCTAAGAAAATAATGCTCGCCCAATTCTTATCATTGTACTTCCTTCTGCAATAGCACAACGGTAATCATGACTAGTACCCATCGATAGTGTATCAAATTGAAAGTTTTGTTGAAGCTTGTGATATATCTCTGTAAATTTTCTAAAGTTTTCACGCTGATTCTGTTCATCTAAGTTGTGTTTAGGCATAGTCATAAGTCCGCGAAGCTTAAGTTTTGGCAGAAGTGTAATTTTTTGACACAATGACTCTAATTCATCTAAATGAACTCCTGCTTTATTGGCTTCATTATTAAGATTGACTTGTACCAAGACATTTAATTGTGGCAGTGAGTTTGGCCGGTGAGTGTTGAGTTTAATAGCAACTTTTTGATTATCAATAGATTGAACCCAGTCAAAATGCTCACTAATGGATTTAGTTTTGTTTGATTGTATGTGTCCAATAAAGTGCCAAGTTATGTTCTCTTTGCCAAGCTCTTTTATTTTCTTAAGAGCATCTTGGAGATAGTTTTCACCAAATTCAGTTTGTCCTTGACTTATTAACAATCTAATTTGCTCAATGCTTTGATATTTTGTGACTGCTATTAACTTAACATGATCTTTCCTCTTAAATTTTCTTTCAATGTTTAAAATGGATTCTATAATGTTCTTATATGCACTATTATTCATGGTTCTAGTTTAAGGAAAAACATGCCTGATATAGCCGAGTTATTAGCTTTTGCTCAAAAAAACAACTCTTCAGATTTGCATCTATCCGCAGGTTTACCACCAATGATCAGAGTTGATGGTGATCTTAGACGAATTAACATGCCAGCGCTAGAGCATAAAACCGTCATAGATATTCTATATGACATCATGAATGATAAGCAGCGAAAAAACTTTGAAGCTGATTTAGAGACTGATTTTTCAATTGAAATTCCAAGTGTTGCTCGATTTCGTGTGAATGCGTTCAATCAGTCCCGCGGTGCGGGTGCTGTTTTTAGGACCATCCCCACGGATATTCTAACACTTGAAGACTTGAATATGCCTGAAGTTTTTAAAGAAATAGCGTTACTACATCGGGGACTAGTTTTAGTAACAGGACCTACCGGCTCTGGTAAGAGTACAACGCTTGCAGCAATGATTGATCATGTAAATAATACTAAACATGATCATATTTTAACAATCGAGGATCCAATAGAATTTGTACATCAAAGTAAAAAATGTTTAGTTAATCAGCGTGAAGTTCATAGAGATACGCATGGTTTTAATGAAGCTTTACGCTCAGCTTTGCGGGAAGATCCCGATACAATTTTGGTAGGTGAATTGCGAGACTTAGAGACGATAAGACTGGCAATGACTGCAGCAGAAACAGGGCACTTAGTTTTTGGTACATTACATACCAGCTCAGCATCTAAAACAATTAATCGTATAATTGATGTGTTTCCTGGAGCAGAAAAAGAAATGATTCGCTCGATGTTGTCCGAATCTCTGCAAGCGGTTATTGCTCAGACTTTATTGAAAAAGGAGGGCTCTGGAAGAGTTGCTGCACTAGAAATTATGCGTTGTAACTCAGCGATTAGAAACCTTATACGTGAAGATAAAGTTGCGCAAATGTACTCTGCAATACAAACCGGTCAGAGTATGGGAATGCAAACCCTAGATCAGCACTTAACTGAGCTAGTTGAAAGTAAAGTCATTAGTAAGTCTACAGCTAGACATGTTGCTTTAAATAAAGCAGCTTTTTTGTAACTTGAGAAAAATACCAAAGATTGGTGATTTGATAAAGCTCAAAAACATGCATTTTCACTTCCGTTGGGTATAGATTCAATCATTGCACAAAGTGCATCTATCCATAGTTGATGTGTATTGACGCAAGGAATAAGCGTAAATCGATTACCTCCAAGCTCAGACCACAATGCTTTAGCTTCAAGTCCAATCTCTTCAAGCGTTTCTAGACAGTCAGCTACAAAGGACGGGCAACAAATAGCGAGATCCTTAATGCCTTTTTGTCGTAATATTCTTAATGAGTCATCGGTATAAGGCTTTATCCAAGGTGTTTTACCCAGCCTTGACTGAAAAGCCATAGTGATAGTTCCATGAGTTCGATGTAGTTCTTTTTTAATGAGATCAGTTGTTTCAATACACTGTCGACGATAACAAGCAGTTAATGAGGATGGAAATAAGCATCGATTTTTAGCATCCAAATCGCAGGGACAACCGGTTTGCTTGAGTTGTCTTTCTGGTAACCCATGGTAACTAAGTAACAAATGATCAGTGGGGCGGATATGCTCTTGTATAATTTGAGTTTGTGCGCGAATAAACTGGGGATTTGTATAAAAATCTCTAATGATACGAATATTTGGAAAAATATTTTCTTGTTTCAGTTCATTAAAAATATATTCAATAATTGAGCCTGTGGTGGCACTAGCATATTGAGGGAACAAGGGTATAACAATCAGCTCATCAACATGATTTAGCAACTGTATCGCACTTTTTAATGACGGTTCTCCATAGCGCATACCTAAGACAATATTGGTATGTTCGCTGGTTTTTTCTGCTAAAAGCTTGGCGCATAGCTTGCTGTGAGCAAGTAACGGAGAGCCATTTTCAGTCCAAATTTTTTGATACTTTTTGACAGTTTTATAAGGACGAAAAGGTAAAATAATACCGTAAACAAGCAGTTTTCTAGCAACAGAAGGCAGTGAAACAACTCGTCTATCAAGTAAAAATTGTTTAAGGTACTTGCGAACAGCACTTACGGTAGGTTGCTCAGGTGTACCTAAGTTAACAAGCAAAACCCCTTTCTTCATCAATCGCACTTATTGTTGACATAAACAAATTGTATGTAGAGCATGCCAGTTGTCAACAGATCTGATGAATATCTGATAGTTTTTAGCTTAAACAATCCTTGAGTTTAGTCCATTAGCTCAACTTCTTGCTCTTCAACTGCAAGTACATTGGTTGCATGCAAGCCTCTGTCACCTTTTTCGACTGTGTAATCGACCGATTGACCAGCAGTTAGCGTTTTATAACCTGTACCTTGAATTGCAGAAAAGTGCACAAAAATATCTTCACCCCCGCCTTGTGGAATAATAAAACCCCAGCCTTTCGCATTATTGAACCACTTTACTTCACCCGTCGGCATGATGTTTGTCCTCCATGACAAAAATAAAAATGCAAATAAATCCTTTAGTTACCCCTAAGACAATACAATATAGATAAAAGTCTCTCAATATTTTTCTATGAAAAAACCGTAAGTTAAATGGATTTTGATTTAAAATAAATCATGCCGTCAAATATCGAGACAAATATTAACTATAATTAGACTTTTAAATAGCGTTATTTTGCTAGGTATATGGATGTTTGAGAACCAGTTACTGATAGCTATGCCACAAGTGCACAATGACTTGGTGTTTTCACAAGCAGTTATTTATATATGTGAACACTCCGAAGCTGGTGCTGTTGGCTTAATGATTAATCAACAAACAAATCTCCAGCTAAAAACTATTTTTGAGCAATTGCATATCGAAAATGTTCCAGAAGAATATAAAAACCTACCTGTTTTTTTGGGAGGGCCTGTACAGAATGAGAGGGGGTTTATATTGCATCCCAAGTGCACGTCCTTAGAGGCAAGCTTGGAAGTTAACCAGGAAATTGCTATAGCGACATCAAGAGAAAGCATGGTGCAAATTGCTAAAGGTCAAGGACCAAATGACATGCTTGTGGCCTTAGGTTATTCTGGCTGGAAAGCCAATCAACTTGATGAGGAGATTAAAAATAATATGTGGCTAACTTGTCCTGCAGATAAAGAAATTATATTTAGAGTGCCTGTTAATGCTAAGTGGGAGAAGGCACTAAATAAGCTAGGTATCAATTCGATAGATTTATC
>JAUICE010000107.1 GCA_030428185.1 Gammaproteobacteria bacterium | reverse complement strand
TGTATCCATTCGATCATCGGTTTTACTAAATCATTGAGTAACGTCATGTTTACGTGATTGATAGCGTTCGAGTTCAAGGATAATGATATCAACTAAGGCTTTAGCCAGTCTATCTTTGTCGACTTCTTTTGTGTGGTCAATTAAATTTGTCATTTTTAAGCCACGATAACCACAAGGATTGATGGCATCAAAAGCGGTTAAATCCGTATCAATATTTAAAGCAAGGCCGTGATAGCTAAATCCACGCTTAATACGTAAACCAATAGAGCAAATTTTTTGCTCATTAATATAAACACCGGGTGCTTCACGTTTTTGATAGCTAGAAATATGATAGTGTGTCGCTAAGAGCTTTATCACAGACTGCTCTAGGATATCGACTAAACAGCGTACGGATAAACGATATCGTTTTAGTGAGAGCAGGGGATAAATAACCATTTGACCTGGGCCATGGTAGGTGACTTGTCCACCTCTATCGCTTTGTATAATAGGAATATCATTTTGCTGTAAAATGTGTTCGCTTTTTCCTGCTTGGCCTTGAGTGTAAACAGGATTGTGCTCCACAATCCAAATCTCATCAGTAGAGTCTGGTTCACGATGCATGGTAAAGCGCTTCATTTGCTCAAAAATGTCTTGATAGTCTCTTAGACCTAAGTGTGTTATTTGTATTGTCATAAGACCATTTTAACAAATGAGAGCGATGAAATTTTTTTAAATAAGGTCTTTATCAATGCTTCATCCGTTGCCACAAGCACGATGGAGAGTGATACATAGCGCTCGCCTTTACTTATGTTTTTTTTTATATCGATAATTTCAGTCTGCTCAGTGATGATGTCACAAACCTCACTGGTGAAGCTTTGACATTCTTCACCAATGACTTTAATTGGGTAGTGACAGGGAAACTTTATTTTGCTTTTCATCGTTAACTTGAGCGGCCAAATAAGTGATGAAAAGAGTATGAAATATTATCACTCATGCGACCAAAAAAATGAGTTAGATTCGACGAGTTAAGCGCGCGCAAAGATTGAGACTTAATCATTTTGCCATGAAGCTTAACAACGAGCTCACCAAGTTTTTGTCCTTTTTTGATCGGTGCTGTAATACCATTATCTAATACAGTTGAGACTTTTAATTGTTCATATTGGCCGCTAGGAATGGTAATATATAGCGGCTCAGTGAGCCCTAAAGATACCTGCTTGTTTTGCCCTTTCCAAACACGAACATTGGTAATAGGCTCACCATTATCATAAAGTTTATGTGTTTTAAAAAATCTAAAGCCAAATGTGAGTAGTCTTTCGGAGCCATTGCTGCGACTCGCATCGCTAGGTGCATTTAAGATAACATTAATCAATCGCATATTATGTTTTTTCGCAGCACTGACTAGGCAATAGCCTGCTTCATCGGTATGTCCTGTTTTGAGTCCATCAACAGACGGCACTCTCCATAATAAACGGTTGCGATTAGGTTGCTTGATGCCGTTAAAGGTGAACCATTTTTGCTTATACCAACTGTAGTACTCAGGAAAGTCGTTAATCAGCGCGCGAGCTAACAAGGCTAAATCGTAAGCACTAGAGTAGTGCGCTTTATTAGGTAAGCCAGTACTGTCTGTAAAATGAGAATTTTTCATACCCAACAGTGCGGCTTGTTGATTCATAATTTCAGCAAAGTTTTTTTCACTTCCTGCAACATATTCCGCAACCGCAACGCAGGCATCGTTACCAGAATCAACAATAATGCCCTTGATCAACTGTGAAATTTCCACCACCTGTCCGGCGCGTAAAAACATTTTTGAGCCAGTCATTTTCCAAGCATGCTTACTGACTCGTACTTTATCGGTTAATTTAATTTGCCCAGACTTTAATGCATTGGAGACCACATAAAGTGTCATCATTTTTGTTAGGCTAGCCGGAGGTAATCGGTCATTAGCATTTTTTTTAGCGATGATTTTTCCGCTATTTCCATCAACTAAAATATAAGCTTTTGCAGATATATGTGGAGGGCTGGGTTGTATATATGCAAGACTGGCTGTTTTTTGAGGTGATAACAAATGCGCATCAGCTGCATGCACACCAAAACGAACAAATATGATTGCAAAGAGGATAAACAAGTGCTGCAAGAGTAAATTTGGCTTTTGCATAATAGTTCTTTCGATAGTAAAAATAACCGCAATCTTAACACGAAATTAATGTAAAGCGATAATATTGCCCATAGGTTTTATGGAATGAATCACTAGTTATACAGTCATACACAAGCATGAGCTCTTCATTAAAATAGATTAAGGGGATATTTTTACGCTGCCATGGTGGGATGTGGTGTTCTTGGAATAGTTTTTTTAAGGATTTGTGATGTCCAGCGTGAACAATTTTTTCTCCACCTTGTCGAAATCTTACGCTGATATTGATGGGTTTTAGTAGGTTAGTTGGCGCATCCTTTATCAACTCAACCGTTAACGTTTGATTGAGAGTCGGTAGAGTGAGCGGTTTATTGATATCCTCCCAACCATAGGTGGTCTTATCATGAGCAAAAAAATCATGCTCGCTAATGCAGTAGAGTTTATGGTTAAAACGTGTGATCACAGCACCATCGTGTAATAAATAGGGCGTATTATCATTATCAGCAGTGATTATCTGCCTTAATATTTGTTGTGTTTTACACCAAGACATTGCTTTTAGTTGTTTTGATTTGATCCAGTTTTGTACAAGCTGTGACTGAAGATGTGGTTCATAGGAGAGCAATACAGTTAGATCTAAAGTATGTGATTGCTCGAGAGTGCTGAGCGTGTTTTGGATAAAGGTATCAAGACAATAAGCTTGCTCTTTTAAGACACGAGAATTTCTGGCTAGCGTGGTTTTAATATTTGGATAATGTTTGCTGATAAGCGGCAGTACCTCGTGTCTGATAAAATTTCTTCTAAAATTTAAGTCAGTATTTGCTGGATCTTCAATATATTGAAGTTGATGCTGCGCGCTGTAACGCTTAAGCTCATCTTTAGTTGTATTCAATAGTGGACGGATGATGGTTAAGTTGTGTTGTTTCGATAGAACTTTCATCCCTCCTAAGCC
>JAUICE010000042.1 GCA_030428185.1 Gammaproteobacteria bacterium | reverse complement strand
GACGAATTAAGTTTCTTAATATTAAAAAATAATGCCTTGCCTCATCTACATTAATATCAAAGACACCATTAGGATTCATCACCTCAAAGGCTTGCTTGTAACTCTGTAAATCGCGAAGCTTTCTTCCAACATAAGAATAAATACGCCTACCAAACTCACAGTCATGGCGCTCTGCATAAGAAAAAACATTACTAAAGTTTAATAAATGCTCGATAATGTCTAGATGACCGTTTTTACAGGCATGCCGGTAGGCCTCGTAGCTCTGCGCAAAACTACCCGCTTTAGTCGCCTCTAATGGATTAAAGCCAGGAATTGATTCTAAATGACGAACAACATCCAAATGACCGTTTTCACAGGCAAGTCGGTAGGCGACGTAATTACCAGCTTTGGCCGCTTCTAATTTATCAAAGCCAGGAATAGCCTCTAAGTGCCTGACAACCTCTAGATGACCGTTTTCACAGGCAAGTCGGTAGGCGACGTAATTACCAGCTTTAGCCGCCGCTAATAGATTAAAGCCAGGAATATCCTCTAAATGACGAATAACTTCCAGATCACCGTTTATAAAGGCATTCCGATAGGCGCCGTAACCAGCGGCTTTAGCCGCTTCTAATGGAATAAAGCCAGGAATATCCTCTATATGGCGAATAACGTCCAGATGACCGTTTATAAAGGCATGCCGGTAAGCGGCGTAGTTGTCACTATAATCTCTCGCTTTAACCGCTGCCAATGGATTAAAGCCAGGAATCGCTTCTAAATGCTTTATAACCTCCAGATGACCGTTGTCACAGGTCCACTGGTAGGCGAAGTAATCATTAGCTTCAGCTGCCGCTAATGGATTAAAGTCAGGAATCGCTTCTAAATGGCGAACAACGTCCAGATAACCGTTTAGACAGGCGTACTGGTAGGCGAAGTAACCATCGGCTTTAGCCGCTTCTAATGGAATAAAGCCAGGAATATCCTCTAAATGGCGAATAACCTCCAGATGACCGTTTTGACAGGCTTCGCGGTAAAATTTGTAGAAATCATTGAGAATAAACAAATCTTTAACGCTCTCGGCTTCTGAAACTTCAAGCTCCAAATAATCAATAAATAAATCACTAGATAAACTTGATAATAAAGAGCGGGAAATATCACTATTTTCGAGCGTAGTTTTAAGTAACTTAGTCGTAACACCTAGGCTTCTAATCACTGCAAAGCGGCCTGTTAGCGCTGCAGCGTGAACGATAGTCCCTTTATCCACATGATGACTCAGTGCCTCAGGCAGCTCACCTGCGGGCAACTGCCCCTGCTCGCCACAAAAATAGCAAATTAACAGCTTAATCTTCTCGCGGTATGCGGAGGCCTGCAATAAACCTTCAAGTTCAGATAAGTCAAAGTGACCGCTTAATATTTTAATTTGAGTATCTGTTAGTTGATCTTGGAAGTACTTCCCCATTAAAAATGAATTAACTAACTTACCCTGAGGGTGCTCAGCCCTATCAAGATTAGAATGAAATGTCACAGTCATGAAGGCGCCCCTGTTTAAAAATAAAGCGCAATATATCACATATTGAGCATATAGATCAAAATAACCATTATACGCGCAGAATAAGTGCGCCTAAATTTGACTAACTCACCTTACGCACCGTGCCTTGCTAGGTAGCCATATTTCTTAACTCCTGCATGGCAATTTGGTTGGCTCTGACAATAAGTTTATATTTGATAGCAAAGTGGTTCATTTTTGTTTTAAACTTTAAAAACTCTAACTTACAGTAAGCGATAATGGCAGCAAAGACATGGTTACACTGTGTTCTAACAGTCTTAGTTGGTGATTTAGCGAGACTAGCACTTTGCTTAACTGATTTATGATACTCTTCAATCCGACACCGTTTCTGGTAGACTTCATAAAGACGTTCGGCACTGCTGGTCATATCATTAGAAACAAGATAGAGGACACCTGTAGAACCATTTTCGTTTTTGAAAATTTTCTTCAAAAGCCTCACTGGGAAGTCTACCCCTCTAAGGTAGACTGTGTGGACTACATCTTCTTCAAGTTCTAATTCTCTGACTTTTGTGTACTGTCCGTTGTTGGCGTCGTTTTTGGATAAAGCTAAAGTTCGATTAGATTTAATCCCTATGATAAACAATTTATGAAGGTCATTATGGATGTAAGCCATATTGGCCTTCGAGCCAAACCAGTTATCTGCAAGCACAAACTCAAATAACACCTTATTTTTAACAGCTGTGGTTATGAGATTGCGAAACAGTTCATTTTTAGTAACGGATACTTACGGCGCGCTTGTTTGGTTTTAATATCACAGTGGGTTACTTCTTTTCTTATAACCTCGTAGCCAACAGGCACACTGAAATCACCATGGCGAACCATACAGCTTAAAATATTGATGCCTTTTAAAACATCACCTTTGGCCTGTTTCTGTGGCGTACTTATTTTGGCTAATTAAGTAGTCAGTATAAATATCAAGCATCTGCATCTGTTTTCTTCCCTAAAAATCAGATGAAGAGTGTACTTAATTTTTACTGACTAGCAAGGACCAGTGCGTAAGGTGAGCTTTTTATAGTCTTTAGCGATAGTTAAAGCGCGCTGTAGAACCCGCATGGTATTCTTGCTCATCCTTTAGTTGCCGATCACCTAAATCAATACCCGAGTAGCTGATTAATTGCTTAATGAACTGCACTCTTCTATCTAGGCTGCCACCAGGCTTCTTCTTTATAGCGCTTAACGTATTGTAAGCTGAAACGAGGTTTTCTAGTCTAAAATCATCAGAGCTTGTGAGGTTGTTATGATCGATAATTGCTTTCACTTCATTTCTATGGTGTCGACCACGATGAAAAAATCCAGCTTTAGAAAATAAGCCTAGAACAGGACGATAACCACTATAATCTTCTAGTATCTTGAAAACTTGCAGTCGTAGTTTTTGCAATGGCTCTAGCTTTTCGCTACTTCTGGGTAATTTATATAAAGATGTATAGCTTTTGGGGAAGTATCTATCTTCTTCATCAGTCAATGTCGCCTGTGCTTGATCACGCTGATTATCTTCTACGCCAATAATTTTTACAGCTTGATCGTTAAGAGCTGAGCAGAAAGTGCTTTCGCCAATGGGCGTTTCCGTGATACCAGTATTGTTTTTAGCATCTACTTTTACAAACTTATAGTCATTACCTAAATCATCTGCGTTTTCTTGTAGAAATTTATCTACCACTTCATCGCTAACGCTTTTTTCGTGCTCAGGGAGATCAGCTTTAGAGCCAACGACGATAAACTTTGCATTAGATGTACTAGCCTTTGCTAACTCCAAAAAACGTTTTAGTTTTTTTAGGGAGTCAGAACTGTCATAAGAAAAATTTAGGCAAACTATTTGAGCCCTACTAACAAAGGCTTTTGAGAGTTCACTATATTTCTCTAGTCCACTGCAGTCGAAAATCCTAAATTTTATTCTTGATTGAGCTGGTTTATATCCTGTAAAATCAACTCCTATAGTGGGCAAGTGTCTTTCAGGAATTGGTTCATTAGCAAGCCGATTACACAATGAGGTTTTACCTGTTGCTTCAGCACCCAAAATTACTGTCTCGATAGAGCCCATAATATAATTACCTTCTAAAGCTTGGGGTATGCTCGTAGTATACAGTACTAACCTTAAATAAAGCTTAAATAGAGAAGGCTTAACTCCCTGCCGCATTGCCTCAGAGCTTAACCCGTTATATCGGGTTCAGGTGAATTAGCTAATTTTTAATGAGGTGGCTCCGCTAAAGAACTTGATTCCTATCGTCGGTGGTAATTAAACAATATCCACCTATGCCATAACGATTATTTTTAAGACTACCCGGATAAAGTAGCATGGTATCTCCGTCCCGCTTAATACTCTCTGGTGTTAATGTATTGATCTCTAACTCCATCCGGGGAGATAAGAGCGATACCCGCCACGCTTTAGGTGTTGTTTGAGTAATGGCACTAAACTGTGATACGGGCCTATCTTTTCCTGAAGCTTCCAACAATGTCGCCAAATCAAAAGCTATTTTTTTCTGCTCGTAGGCTCTAAAAACCATTAATCCGCGCCCATCCTTTAAGCGACACAAAAGGCGCTCGAAAGTAGTCTCTCTGTTTAATTTATTACCCCACTCATGAACCAACCACGTATTACTCCCGATCACAAATTGATTTTTACCCTCTATGGAAAGCTCCCCATTCACCCGCATGCTCTGCTCAGTTGAAAAAGACCAATCCTTATAATGATTGACTGGGTGATTACCCTTATCCAGTGATTCGAGCCTTAAATTTAATCCTTGAGCTTTATCAATACCAAAGGTCCAGCTGTGATTAATGTCGTTGTAACGCAAAAAAGCATCCCCAATCAGAAAGTGAACACCAAGACGTCCTTTCAAGGGTAACTCAGCTTGACTTTTAGTCGATAACACTTGTTCGCGTGATACTAAATCCATAACATTTGCTTGGTGATAAAACTTATCGCCATCACGAAAAACAATAAAGTAATATCCGTATTTTTTCCTTGCTTCTGTTTCAACAATTCCAGATAAATACCACGCCTCGTGCTTCGCTAATGGCTTAACATTATTAGCGGCTTTAATAGTAACCGTTAAGGGCTCTTTTTTAGATTTCTGGGCATGCACATGAAATGAAAGAAGCAGGCACATAAGGATACCCATCAAATAGTTACATGTTCTGTGCATCAACTTATCCTCGGCAACGCTTAATCTCTTTCATTAGTCTATCAGTAAAGGATTTGGGTATACAAACACCTACATTTAAAACATATATATTATCAATATCAAAAGACTGACACTTAACCGCATCTTTTTGTGTCATCAAAATAATATCTGTCTCCAACTGGAAATCTTCGATGCTAAAACAATAATGATCGTAGAATGTTTTCTTTGTAAACTCGAGTCCAAGCTTATCTAAGGTCGCAAAAAAGCGCTCGGGATGAGCAATAGCCGTTACTGCAGTTATCGATTGGTTTTTAAAAAACGTCACAGGATACTTTTTATTGGTTTTAAAATGAGTAATACCATCAACAACAAGACTTTTCTTTGTATGAGCATTGTTTGTTACATCATCAGATAAAACAAACGATGTTGTTTTTAGTCTTGAAATCGGCTCCCTAAGCGGACCCGCTGGCAAACAAAATCCATTGCCCATCCCCTCTTGTGATGTGCAGATAATTTCAATATCACGCCTTAATGCATAATGTTGTAGGCCATCATCAGATAACACTACATCACACTCAAAACGACTTAATAAAAACTCACATGCCGTCACTCTATCTTTACCGATAACAACAGGAGCGTCTAGAGATTGAGCGATAAGTAATGGTTCATCACCAACTTCTTTAGCACTTGCATGTGCTGAAACAATAGTTGGCACTTTATTAGATTTAGCTAAAAATCCTCGGCTAATCACACCTATTTTAAGCCCTTCTTTCTTTAGGTGATGTCCTAAAGCAATTAAGGTTGGTGTTTTGCCATTTCCACCAAGAGAAATATTGCCAACAACAACTATCACCGCGGAAAATCTTTTTCTTTTTTTTAATATATAAAAATATCTTCTAAGCCAAGCTATCCCCATAAAAAGCAGAGACAAAGGATACAATAAGTAATTAATGGCTTTTCTTTGTTTTAATAAGCTTTCAATATTAAACATTGGAAAAATGATCTTGCTCCTGCTTCATACCAAACTGCGCTTGACATAAACGCTTGTAGGCACCGCTCTTTTCAAAAAGCTCATGATGAGTACCCGTTTCCAAAACTTTCCCTTTTTCAATCACAACAATCTTGTCTGCTTTTTTAATGGTTGATAAGCGGTGAGCAACTACTATGGTTGTCGCTCGCCCCATCATGTTATCTAAAGCTAATTGAATATAGCGCTCTGTCTCTGAGTCAAGCGCTGAAGTTGCCTCATCTAAAATCAATATGGGTGCTTGTTTTAACATCGCTCGAGCAATCGCCAAGCGCTGTCTTTGGCCACCAGATAACTGTAAGCCGTTCTCTCCAATGTGCGTATGTAATCCATTAGGCAGCTGCTTAATTAAATTTAGTAAGTAGCTCTGCTCACACACACGCCAAACTTCATCTAAAGAAGCATCTTTGCGTGCGTAGGTAATATTGTTTAACAAGGTGTCATCAAACAGCATGATATGCTGACTGACCAATGAAATATGCTCTCTTAAATTTCTTAATGTTAAAGATGGTAATGGCGTACCATCGAGTCGAATTTCACCATGAGTAGGCTCATAAAACCTTGGGATCAAATTGATTAAGGTCGACTTTCCTCCACCAGAATGACCAACCAGTGCAACCGTTTCACCTGGAGCAATACTTAAAGAAACATCTCGCAAAACCGGCAGATTCTCACGATATGAAAAACTAACGTTGACAAAATCAATATGTGCTAAAGAAACTTCTCGCTCAATCGTTCCAGCATCAGGCTCTTTATCACTTTCTAATAAATTAAAAATGACATCTGCAGCTGCAAAACCTCGTTGTAAAGCGCTATTGACTGTACTCAGTTGTTTCATCGGCTTAATGAGTTGCAGCATAGCAGCCAGAACTGCAACAAAGTCACCCACTGTAATACTCAAACTCTGAAACAAATAAAATGAACCAAGGATACAAAGTGTGGTTCCAAGCGCAATTAAAGCTTGTACACCCACCACATTAATCAATTTCAACTTGGCGACCTTCATATCTTTTTGTCTAGCAAACTCAGTAAGCTCATTGAAACGTTTTTCTTCAAAAGGTTGACCGCCGAAAATTCGCACTGATTGATAAGCATCAATTGCTTGACCTGCATGATGTGTCACATCCCCCATCGAGGTCTGAACTTGTTTTGATACCTGACGCGTACGTTTATTGGTGTAATTAACAATCAGTAAGATAAAGGGCAGTACAGAAAAGAAAATAAAAGACAGCTTATAGCTAACCACTAACATGACAATCATTAAACCTATTATCAAAAACAATGACTGCACTAACGTGGTTAGGGTGTCCGCGCTGATCTGCGATACTTGCTCCACATCATAGAGCAATCTGGATAAGAGTTTCCCAGATGTCTGCTCATCATAAACTTTGGCAGGAAGATAAAGCATTTGAGAAAATAATTTTTGCCGAAAGTTTTTGACGACTTGCCTTGAAACATAGGTCATGCAGTAACCTGCAATACCGCTAACTAAACCCCGAAGACTGATCCCTAAAAAAATCCAAAACGGAATTTTTTGTATAAAGGCAACATCTTGTGCGGTGAAGCTTTTTTCCATGACTGGCTTAATCATATACGTTCCTAGCGCATCGATACCAACAAACATCAAGTTCGCTAAAATGCCAGCTGCCAAAATCGGTAAGTAAGGGCGAATAAAAGGATAGATATTCTTGATGAGTACAAGGGCGGATCTAGGACTATGTTCGGACATGGATTAATTTGACATAAAAACTGCTAAGTCCGGCTATTTTACCCCCAACTGACAAAAAGCACGAATTTTTACAGTATCAATTTGCTTTTCTCAATTATATAGGTATATTTTGCAGGTATATCTTAAACTTCTAAGCCTCATAAATTTTGTTATGCAACAAACACTTAAATCCATAATAGAAGATGCTTTTGAGCATAGACAGTCAGTCACTAGAGCAAACAATCCAAAGCTTGTCGAAACCATTAATACCATCGTTAATCAATTAGATAGTGGGCAACTGCGCGTTGCTGAAAAAATTGATGGTACTTGGCATGTACATCAGTGGATAAAAAAAGCCATTCTGCTCTCATTTAAACTCTATGACAATCAAGTAGTCAATACGAATCTTTGCCAATTTTATGACAAGTTACCGATGAAATTTTCTGGGCTCACCGAAGGGGATTTTGCTCAAATGGGTGTGCGAGTCGTGCCTCATGCCATAGCTAGAAAGGGAAGTTTTATTGGTAAAGATACGATTTTAATGCCTTCATACGTCAACATTGGTGCCTATATTGACTCTGGTGCAATGATAGATACGTGGGCGACTGTTGGTTCCTGCGCTCAAATTGGCAAAAATGTTCATCTTTCAGGTGGAGCAGGTATCGGTGGCGTCTTAGAGCCTCTACAAGCCAATCCAACGATTATTGAGGATAATTGTTTTATTGGTGCACGCGCTGAAATTGTTGAAGGTGTTATTGTTGAAGAGGGCTCAGTAATATCCATGGGTGTGTATATTGGACAAAGTACCAAAATATATAATCGTCAAACTGGTGAAATCAGCTACGGGCGGATCCCTAAAGGCTCCGTTGTTGTTTCTGGAAACTTGCCTGCAAACGATGGAACCCATAGCTTATATTGCGCAGTTATTGTCAAACAAGTTGACGAAAAAACGAGAAAAAAGGTCTCCATTAATGAGTTGCTAAGAGATGCCTAAAATAAACGAGCACCAAAGTGAGTTAATCGACTATTTGAAAGCATTGATTAATATCGCTTCTGTTACACCCAACGATAATGGTTGCCAGTTAATTATTAAAAAATTTTTAGAGAACTTAGGCTTTGAAACGCACGAAGTCAATCACTCTCCAGTCAGTAACTTATGGGCAATCATTGGTGATACTGGTCCTCTCATTGTATTTGCCGGACACACTGATGTTGTAGATAGTGGCGAATTACATCAATGGCACACGCCCCCTTTTGAGGCAACCATCAAAAACCAACATATATATGGTCGTGGCGCTTGTGATATGAAGGGTGCGTTATGCGCAATGCTTTTTGCCGCCAAACGATTGGTAGAAAAAAAACAACGCCCCTTTCGCTTAGGTTTTCTTATTACCAGTGGTGAAGAAGGCGATAAGTTCGATTTAGGTACCCCTAAAGTCATGGAATATTTAAATCAACACCAAATACATATCGATTATTGCATTATCGGTGAGCCGTCTAGCCAGAAAACACTAGGTGATATGGTAAAAATTGGTAGGCGTGGCTCCTTAACTGGCAGCGCAACTATTTTAGGTAAGCAAGGTCATGTTGCCTATCCTAACTTGGCGACTAATCCGATTCATCATGTCGGCTCCCTATTAAATGCTCTAGTCAACACTCACTATGATGAAGGCAATGCGTTTTTTCCAGCAACATCATTTCAACTTTGTCATATTCATTCAGGCAGTGGCGCCGGGAATGTCATTCCTGGAGCGTTGACACTAAAATTTAATTTTCGCTTTTCGACTGAGCTCAATGACGAGCAACTTAGAGCCAAAACTGAGTCACTATTTAATGAGCACTTGTCCATACCTTACAAGCTCAGTTGGCGTTTGAATGGGTCACCATTTTTGACCAAACATGGCACACTTACAGCAACTGTCACTGAAGTGATTAAAAACAAGCTGGGTATTAAGCCAGAACTATCTACAACTGGTGGTACCTCTGATGGTCGTTTTATTGCACCCTATTGCAAACAAGTCATTGAGCTAGGCTCAACCAATGCAACCATTCATCAAGTCAATGAGTCCATTGCTATCGATGAGTTATTATCTCTGGAAGAAGTCTACTACGAATTGGTTGAAAAACTAATAGCGCTTTGATTAATCATATTTCTTGAGGTATCGACTTCGCAATTTCGCTTGTTCAAACTCTTTATAAGTAAGGCGTTTGCGTAATTTTTTTAAATACATATTGGCTTTTTTATCACCAAGTTTTGCAGCAATCATTAGCCAAGCAGATGCTTCAACTAAATTTTTTTTAACCCCCAACCCTTCTTGATACATTAATCCAAGATAGCGATTGGCAAGCACATTCCCCGAGTGAGCTGCGCTAGTCAACCAGTGCAACGCCTTTTTATAGTTTTTTTCAACGCCAGCGCCATGAAAATACATCAAACCCAAACGCAGCTTTGAATTAACTTCTCCTCTAACAGCAGCTTGCTCGTAAAAATATACCGCTCGATGTATATCTTTAGTGACACCAATACCTTGCTCGTAGTAATAACCTAGCTCTGAAATAGCACCGACGTGATTACTCATCGCTGATTGTGTTAACCACTTTAATGCCAGTGGTAAGTCTTTTTCCACTCCTAAGCCATAACGATACAGTTGGGCTAAATAAAATTGCGCAGCGCCATCGCCCTTTAGTGCTGCTTGCTCAAACCAATATGCCGCATTCTTTTCACTTTTTACTACACCTATTCCTTTTAAATATAGAAGGCCCAAATCCGTTTGCGCTTTGTAATAACCTTCTCGAGAGGCTTTTAAAAACCATTGATATGCTAAGTGATTGTCTTTTTTTGTACCCTCACCTAAACGATACATTAAGCCCACATTACGCATTGCGACAGCATTTCCTTTTTTAGCTGCTTTTAAGTACCAGACAAATGCCTGTTCATAGCTCTTCTCAACACCATATCCAAAGTCATAGCAGTACCCTAAACTTAACATACCCTTGGCATAGCCTTTTTCTGCAGAAGCTGAAAACCAATAGCGAGCTTTATTTAAATTTTTATCAACTCCTTGGCCCAACTGATACATTCTTCCCAGTAAATACATGGCGTGTGGAGAACCATTTTGTGCTGCTGTGTTTAGTGACTTCTTTGCCTCTTGATAGTGCTTAAACTGATACGCTAACACGCCAGTTAATAGATCAGCGCGTGCACTTAATGAAAAAAATATTGAAACAATAAAAAAAACAAACCACATATAGGGAAACGCCCAAATTGATTGATATTTATACAATATAGTATGCGCGAAGATCAATAACAAGCCATTTTGTTTATTGTATAAACCATGGCTTTGGTACCCTTGTATATTCAATAGGTTGCTAATTTAATGAATTCTAAGACGAATCCACTCAGAAGTATGTGCTTTAGGCTTTGATATTTTTCTTAAGTCAAGAGATTAGCTAGCCCCCAAAGACTAAGATAGTTCAACAAACTGACTTAGCTTGAAAACCTCTTCAGGCAATAGCTGGTTCTCAATAAATCGGATAACTATATATAAACTAACCGCGAATCCTAAATTTTGTGTTCTTATATAACCTAATCATTTAAGTTAAATCAGCTTATTAATTAATTTGATTACTAATTTTGAGTTGTCGCTCATTGGCTATTTCTCGAAAAACCTGTTTTGTCTCACGTTTACTATGAAGTTTTTGCATCACACTTGTTTTTAGTTCGGTAGATGATACTGGACTGATATCGTTTGCCACTTTATAGATACGTGCAAAACATGCTTCGTGGGGGGGATCACTTTTAACATAAAACTCATTTATAAATTGTTCTGCTAATTCTTCAGTAGTACTATTTTCTTTCAGCCAATTCTGCATTTCTTCTAATTTTGTTTGACGTTCAGCACGTTTTTTTCGGTTTTTTAGTCTAGTCTTAGGACTGGCGGCATCTTTCTTTTTTTCTTTCACATAAAGAAGCTCATGTCTCAACTGAAGCGATAATTTTTTAAAAACGCTATTTGACATTTTTGTCTGTAAACCTTCTGCTTTTGGCATTGCTGTCGCAAAATCTTTTGCCACTGTAATGGATCTTTTTGCTGTACTAGGAGATATTTTTTGCGCATGAACACCTTTATCTTCCATGCTTTTTATCAATATATCAGCATTAGCATCCTCCCAACTGATGCCAGATTTAAAATTACTACCATCCGTATGATGAATAAATATTGATTGATTTGGATTATGCTCCATGGCCAGTTGCTCCATAACACTTAACCCTCCAGAACGAACAAACAGCGCATTACTACGTGTCATAATCGGCTGCATTTCTTTATCACTCTGATTGCCGAGTTTAATCACTTTCTGTTCGTATTGAGCGTTATTGTCTTTCTTTAAATAATCATCAATTCGAGCACTTATATTAGGATTTAAGCCACCAAAAACAAAAACTTTATCGTATCCTGATTCTAAAAGTGAAATCATATACAAAACAGTATCATCACTTGCCTGACTGCCTAACATAATGGAGGCGACCTGCTCCCCTGCTTCTATCGTTTTAGTTGCATTAACATCAAGTTTAAGGCCGTCCTCTGTATAATCAATATAATTTACCTCGCATTCTTCTTCAAAAGAGTCATGTAAACTTGTAGAAGAGTCTTTGAAGCCTGGGCGAACCATAGGATTTTCATTTGGCTGGACGTCTTCCAACTTAGCCCAGCCAGGACCAATCATTGCTTCAAATTCATCATTCATGCCCACACCGTATAGCTCCATTACCCCTCTTTGTTCAGGAGTTAAACCCTTTAGTGAATTGGCAAAATGTATGGCTCCGTCTGTTGGCAAGTCTGTCATATATTGCTCAATCTTGACTTTTGGCTCATGTTTCTTGTTATATTCAAGAACAGCATCGCATAGTGCAGGTAATGCCATCGCTTGAGTACTCGTAATTTTTGCATAAGGTTTTCCTGCTGCTAGAGCGTCTTTCAACATATTTAAAAAATGTTTATAAACATGCTGATAATTTTCTCTATCACTTTTAGCCTGTAAATTAATTAGTTTTCGTAGATCATTAACTCTACCTTGACGCTGAAGCACATTCCAAATGGCAGCAGATTCATATCCTGCAGGATAGACATCCAGTAACATATCAACATATTTTCGAGGTTTACTAGTGTCGTTTTTTCCCTCTAATGCTTCACACTCTTTTACCAGGCTATCTTTATCTGGTAAAACTGGATACGGGGAATTTGCGACCGCTTGACGCATAACTGGTTTCAAAAATTTCATACCATTAATGACAAAGACTCCTTTGTATATAAGTCTTATTAAACTAGAGTCTTTAGCTCTCCTTCGCTTTACTGGATAGTGGTCTGGTACGCTGCCTTCGTCCAATTCAGAAATAATACCGTTAGCCGCAGAAATATGTCCTCCACCACCACTACAAGCAATGATCAAAACTCTTTCGTTTTCTGCCACAAAAACACTCCTAAGAAATCTCTATTCTTGTTCTTATAACTTAGACTACTTTATATGACTTGTACAACATTAATACATTAACGGCTACTCCACTGGGTATACCATGTAACGATATAAAATAACGAGTTAAATTAAAATTGGCCACAAAATGGCAGAATATACCCCTATCCTTCCGTAATGCACGTTTTTAGACTTCAGTATTTCCTGTGACCTAAAGAGATTAAATTATCGTAATAGACTTTGTTATTACTCAAATTTAATCTCTCTATCCACAGGTAAATCTTTTTGCCTAACGCTATAAAAACGTCCAAATTAGATCATTCATTACCTCTAGCGTTGAGCACAGTCAAATATTCAAGGTTTGGATTTTTTGATTGAGGAATGGTTATTCCATTACGATTGAGAAAAATACCAAAGATTGAGCATTTGACAACGCTCAAAAACGTGCATTATGAAAGGATAGGGGTATATGCAACCAGTGACAAGAACATGTCAAATGCTATAAGGCTATGATTAATATTGTAAGTTACTATAATTCAACAAACTGACTTAGCTTGAAAACCTCTTCAGGCAATAGCTCTTTAAAAGCACCACGCTTTAGGTATTTGGGGAGAGACATAGGACCAAAACGAACACGCATTAAGCGACTTACCGTAACATTTTGGCTTTGCCATAATCGCCTAACCTCACGGTTTCGTCCTTCTTTCAAGGTCACATGATACCAATGATTAGCGCCTTCTCCACCACTGTAAGTAATGCTCTCAAACCGTGCCAAACCATCTTCGAGCATGACACCCTCTTCTAAGCGTTTGAGCGTTTCATCGGTAACTTCACCTATCACTCTAACAGCATATTCTCGCTCTATTTCATAGCGGGGATGCATCAAACGATTAGCCAGCTCGCCATTAGTTGTTAATAACAACAATCCAGATGTATTGATATCTAAGCGTCCAACTAGAATCCAACGGTTTTTATTGATTTTAGGTAATGCATCAAAGACTGTTTTTCTACCCTCTGGATCAGATGCGGTACAAATTATCCCCACTGGTTTATGAAAAATAATGACTCGTGTTTTTTGACTACGTTTTAATGGATTATGAATCAGCTTATTATCAACTTTGATTTTATCAGAAGCCGTTACCTTTAAACCTAAATTGGCAACTTCACCATTGACTTTGATTCGCCCTTCTTCAATCCACCTTTCTACTTCCCGTCTAGAGGCAAATCCACCATTTGCCAAAACTTTTTGCAGGCGTTCACTTTCATTCTCACTCATTATGCTTCTACTTCTTTTTCTCTTTCTAAAGCATCCTCGCTTTCTTCACATTCGCTTGCCTGCGTTGTGTTCAACATATCAGGAATTTCATCTTCAAATTCACTAGGCTCTTCTACAGGATGACTTTGCTTAATTTCTGTAGCTTCTATCGCATCATGACACTCATCATCTTCTAGCTTTAATCCCTCATTACTTTCTGATCCCTCACTAGCTAATAACTCATTCATATCTTTTATTTCAGCAAGCGTTGGCAAATCATCAAGTTTCTCTAAATTAAAATAATCTAGAAACTGCTTGGTCGTTGCATAAATTGCTGGCTTTCCTGGCACCTCACGGTGTCCTACAACTTTCACCCATTCACGCTCTAAAAGTGTTCGCATGATATTTGAGCTAACCGCTACGCCGCGTATTGCCTCAACATCAGCACGAGTGACAGGTTGTCTATAGGCAATGATGGCTAAAGTTTCCAAAAGTGCTCGTGAATAGCGTGGTGGTTTCTCTTCAAATAATTTTGAAAACCATGGTTGAAAGTGTTCATGGGCTTGAAATCGAAAGCCACTAGCGACCTTAACCAAACGAACACCACGACTTTGGTAATCTTCCTCTAATTCATTGAGTGCAGCCTTAACTTCTTTAGTGGTTACCGCCTCATCATCAACTAATGCACATAATTTGGCTGCCGTAATTGGTGTCTCACTCACCATGATGATTGATTCTAAAATATGTTTTAATGTCAGTTCGCTCATTGATTGATACTCACATGAATAGGACTAAATTCATTGGTTTGCACTAAGGTTATCATGGATTGTTTGACTAGCTCTAATATGGCAACAAAGGTCACCACCAAACCATGCCTCCCCTCCTCTGGTTTAAATAAAGATGTAAAATAGGCAAAAGGCTCATGATTTAGCCGATTAAGAATATCGCCCATCCGTTCACGTATCGATAATGTTTCCTGCTGAATATTGTGATGAGAAAAGTGTTTTTGGCGCAATAAGACTTGTTTAAAAGCTTGCATCAACTCCTCAAAAGAAACTTCTGGGTGAGTTTTTTCGATACCATGTAAATTAACATCAGTGGTAATCGGTATGATATCACGCTCAATACGCGGCAGCGCATCAATATCTTCAGCCGCCTTTTTAAACTGCTCATACTCTAAAAGCCTACGGACCAACTCTGCACGAGGATCATCTTCATCATCTTCTAGCTCTTCTTGGCGTGGAAGTAAAAAGCGCGACTTAATTTCACAAAGCATCGCTGCCATCACTAAATATTCTGCAGCCAATTCAAATTTTATAGCTTTCATCAAAGCAATATATTCCATATATTGCTCAGTGATACGCTTAACTGGAATATTCAAAATATCCAAGTTTTGTTTTTTTATCAAATAGAGCAAAAGATCTAATGGCCCCTCGAAGGTCTCTAGAAAAATTTCTAGTGCATCAGGTGGGATATACAAATCCTCTGGTAGCGTGGTGATAGACTCGCCACACACTTTAGCCACAATATGATTTTCTGCAGATTGCTCTGACATTAATAATCTAACCCCATAACTGACTTCACTTCATCTAACGTTGCCTTTGCTTCTTCCCTAGCTGCATCTGAGCCTTCAGCAACAATACTTTTAACTAAGGCTGGATCTTCTTCATACTCCCGCCTAGCCTCTTGAATCGGCATAAGCTCTGCATTAATACTATCAACAATTTTTGCCTTGCAATCAACACAGCCTATACCAGCACTTCGACAACCCGTAGTAACCCACTCTTGTACGTCTTCATCTGAGTAAATGTGATGAAATGGCCACACAGGACAATTATTGGGCTCGCCTGGATCTGTCCTTTTCACCCGCTTAGGATCTGTTGGCATCGTCATCACTTTTTTGCTCACCATCTCTGGTGTATCTCTTAAGGCTATCACATTATGGTAAGACTTTGACATCTTACGTCCATCTAAGCCTGGCATTTTAGGGACTTTTGTCATTAATGCCTCAGGCTCAGCCAATACCATTCGACCACCACCCTCTAAATAACCTAGTAATCGCTCTCTATCGCCGTGAGACACGTTTTGTTGCGCATCTAAAAGTGCTTTGGCTGTTTCTAAGGCTTCAGTATCTCCCTCTTGCTGAAAACGTTTTCGCATAGAATTATACAGTTTGGCGTTTTTTTTGCCCATTTTTTTTATGGCATTTTCAGCCTTTTCTTCAAAGCCTGCTTCACGACCGTATAGGTAATTAAATCGCCTTGCCACTTCGCGAGTCAGCTCAACATGCGAGAGTTGATCTTCACCTACAGGAACAAAATCAGCTCCATAGGCAAGAATATCTGCCGATTGCAACAATGGATATCCTAAAAATCCATAAGTCGCTAGGTCTTTTTCTTTTAATGCTTCCTGTTGATCTTTATAGGTAGGCACCCGCTCTAGCCAACCTAATGGAGTTAACATAGATAAAAGCAAGTGAAGCTCAGCATGCTCTGGTACCCAAGACTGTATAAAAATACGCGCTAAACCATGATTTACACCACATGCCAGCCAATCAATAATATTGTCCCAAATATTTTCAGCAATCTTGTCAGAAGACTCATAATGCGTGGTTAATGCATGCCAATCAGCGGCAAAGAAAAAGCACTCATATTCATTTTGTAACTGTACCCAGTTTTTGATTACGCCATGATAATGGCCAAGATGTAACTGCCCCGTAGTGCGCATGCCTGATAATACGCGCTTTGACTTGGTAAATACTGTACTCAAACTAAATTATTCCTATGTCTATAACACCACTAAATACAAAAAACTACGTAAACGGCGTAATATCACCCTTACCCTCACGTAATACAACAAATGAATCTCCCGTTAGATCAACCACCGTCGTTGGCTCATGACCACAATAACCACCATCAATGATCAAATCCACTTGTGAACCAAGAATATCGCGAATCGACTCTGGTCTTGATAGTGGATGCTCTGCATCTGGAAGCTTTAAGGTTGTACTTAAAATCGGTGCCTCAATGACATCTAATAAAGATAAGGCAATCGCATTATCAGGCACACGAATACCCACAGTTCTCTTACCTTGATGTAAGAGCTTTTTAGGCACTTCTCGAGTTGCAGGTAAAACAAAAGTATAAGCACCTGGTGTTAGCGCTTTAAGCAAGCGAAAAACCGTATTACTGACCTTTGCATAAGTGCTTAACTCAGATAAGTCACGACACACTAAAGTCATATTATGTTGACTATCTAGCTCTCTT
>JAUICE010000106.1 GCA_030428185.1 Gammaproteobacteria bacterium | reverse complement strand
AAAAAACATTATGGATAAATTAGAGCTACGTCAATTACCGTATACAATTGCAAAAAAATATAAGTTATTAATTGATAATATCTCAGAAAAAGAATTGACACTTGCATGCGTAGAGCCGCCTATGCTTGAAGCGCTTTCTGAAATTCAGCGTGTTTTCCCTCAAAAAATCATCATCAATACCATAGATGAAGACAAGTTCCATCAGCTCATGACGACCACTTATGAAGCGAGTGAAAGTGAAACCGCACTGGTATTAGAGGGAATTGAGCAAGATATTGATTTATCTCAAGCGATTGAAGACTTACCACAAAGTGAAGACTTACTTGCCTCAGAAGATGATGCACCTATCATAAGACTGCTCAATGCTCTATTTAATCAGGCCATAAAAGAAATTGCCTCTGATATCCATATTGAGCCCTATCAAGCATCAGTGATCATCAGAATGCGTATTGATGGTATTTTACGTAAAGTATTAGAGATCCCTAAAGCGCTTGCTCCAATTGTAATATCTCGTGTAAAAGTCATGGCAAAGCTTGATATTGCTGAAAAGCGCATTCCCCAAGATGGACGAATTGCATTAAGAATTAGTGATCATCAAGTAGATGTCAGAATTTCTACGATGCCATCAAATCACGGTGAGCGTGTTGTTATGAGGATCTTAGACAAAAAGACATCAAAGCTTGACTTAAGCTCGCTTGGGATGAATCCAATCAATTTATCCTTTGTAAAAGAGCTTATTGCTAAGCCCCATGGGATTATTTTAGTCACAGGCCCGACAGGTAGCGGAAAAACCACCTCTCTCTATGCTATGCTCAATGATTTAAATGAATCCTCTCGTAATATATTGACCATAGAAGATCCTATCGAGTATGACTTGCCTGGAATTGGGCAAACACAAGTGAATACTAAAATTGATATGAGCTTTGCTAAAGGGTTGCGTGCAATGTTGCGGCAAGATCCAGATGTGGTCATGATCGGGGAAATTCGAGATGTAGAAACTGCTGAAATTGCCGTACAGGCTAGCCTTACCGGACACTTAGTATTATCTACATTGCATACCAATACAGCAATTAGCGCCATCGCTCGCTTACACGATATGGGTGTAGAGCACTTTTTATTAGCTTCGAGTTTAGAAGGATTGATTGCTCAACGGCTAGTCAGACGTTTATGTGAACATTGCAAGATAAAGGCTAAAACCACTAAAGAAGAAATGAAGCTGATGTCTATAGTAGAGCCAATAGACATTTATCATCCTAAGGGCTGTGATAAATGTTATCAATTAGGTTATCAAGGTAGGCTGGGTATTTACGAGGTTATTATCATTAATGAAACTCTAAGAGCTGCCATACATGACAAGGTTGCGGCAAGTAAACTTTTAGCTATCGCAAGAAAACAATCTAAAAGTATCCTAGAGGATGGCTTTAAACATGTTGCCCATGGAAATACCACTATAGAAGAAGTGCTTCGCGTTTGTAAAATGTAACCATAACGCTTATTTTTTTTGCCAAGTGGTGCCATTGGGCCCATCAAGGATCTCGACCCCTAAGCTTGCTAACTCATCACGAATACTATCTGCCTTTTTCCAGTCTTTTTCGTTTCTCGCCAGGTTTCTGCTCTCAATCAGAGCTTCGATTTTCTCTTTAGAAACAGATAAACCGGAGGTTAAAAACACATTTGGTTTGCTATTTAGGAGCCCTAAAAAGCCCGCTAGCGTTTTTAAAGTCAATCGTAACGAGCGCTGCTCTTTACCCTCTGACTTATTGATAGCTTTAGACAACTCAAAAAGCGTTGAAAGTGCTTTAGGTGTATTAAAGTCATCATTCATTGCATTAAAGTATTCATCCATCCACTGCAAATTAGGTTTTATACCATCAAAATCATTATCACCCATCATCGATTGATAAAGCCTTTTTAGAGACTCATAAGCCATATCTAAATGCTCTTTAGCGTAATTGAGTTGACTGCGATAGTGACTAGCAATAAAGAAATAACGTAAGACTTCACCTGGGTAATCATTTAATACATGTTTTATCGTAAAAAAATTACCAAGTGATTTAGACATTTTTTCTTTGTTAACCTGCAAAAACCCCGTGTGCATCCAGGTCGTAACAAAAGGTCTATCAAAAGCTGCTTCTGATTGCGCTATCTCGTTTTCATGATGCGGAAATTGCAAATCAAAACCTCCGCCATGAATGTCTAATTGCTCACCCAAACATTTATTAGCCATAGCCGAACATTCAATATGCCAACCAGGCCTCCCCTTACCCCATGGACTAGACCAAGAAGGCTCATTAACTTTCGCCGCCTTCCACAAGACAAAATCTAATTCATGTTTTTTATCAAGGCTAACTTCAACACGATGCCCCGCTTGTAGCTCATCTAAAGTTTTTTTTGCAAGCTTCCCGTATGATTTAAATTTTTTTATATTGAAATAAACATCACCGTTATCTGTTGAATAGGCATAATCTTTTGCAATTAATTGTTCTATAAATTGTATAATATCACCGATGTATTCTGTGGCCTTAGGCTCTTTATCAGGCGGCAGAAGAAATAGTGATGATTCATCTTCTCTTTGTGCGGCAATCATTCTTTCTGTAAGCGCCTTATAACCTTCATTGTTCTCTTCTGCTCTCTTGATAATTTTATCATCTATATCTGTAATATTACGAACATAAGTCACATCATAGTTTAGCGCTCGTAAATGCCTTACGATAACATCAAAAGCAACCATGGTCCGTGCATGGCCTAAGTGGCAGTAATCATAAACCGTATTTCCACAAACATACATTTTGACTTTGCCATCAACAAAAGGTTTAAATGGCTCCTTTTTTTGGCTAAGAGAATTATAGATTTGTAACATGTTATTTATTCCAATTATCTTTTAAGCTAACCACTCGATGAAATACTAAGCCACCCTCGATGCGGTTGAGGCAATAATATCCTTGTCGCTCAAACTGAAAGACTTGATAAAGTGGTGAGTCTATCACGCTAGGTTCAACTAAAGCACCTTTTAACATGTTCATTGAGTTTGGGTTAAGAAACTCCTCAAAATTATCCGTGCTTCCTGGCGAGTCTATTGTAAATAACCTATCGTATA
>JAUICE010000041.1 GCA_030428185.1 Gammaproteobacteria bacterium | reverse complement strand
TGAGTTTATAGTTCACAATAAAGATAACAAAAGCAGGGTAAAATAGATTAGCAGGGAAGGCGGCTAGAAATTGAATAATTGGCTGTGATAATTGTGAAAGCTTTGGATGGCGACCAATATAAACCCCGACGGGGATCCATACTAACGAGCTAATTATTATTAATATAATGATCCGTAGGCTGGTTATAGCGCCATAGATGCAGACTGTTCCAATTTGATAAAGGCTAAATTGCGCTAAGATATATCCGATGATGATATACCCACTCAAAACTGCCATAGCACATAACAAAGCATACCAGAGGATATTAGAGAACCGTTCCTGCTTTTTAGATATAGTTTTGTGAAAGAGTTTTTTTTGCTGATTAAACCAACGGTGATGAACGATAAACGAAGAAATATCACTGAAATAACCACCAATGATTCCAGCAAGTTTTGAACGCCTTAATAAATTGATTAACCAAGAGCTATGTGTTTCCTCATCGGGAACATCGCTCATTTTAAATTTTTCAGACCAAGTGATTAGAGGTCGAAACAATAATTGATCATAGAGGAAAATAACCACAAGCATGGCAAGAATTGCATAGAGTACGGCTTGTTTATCCATTTGGTTGATGGCAACAGCAATATATGATCCGATTCCGGGTAGTTGTATGTCTTGTCCAGCAACAGAAATGGCTTCTGATAGCACTACAAAGAACCAACTGGCAGACATGCTCATCATCATATTCCACAAAAGACTAGACATAGAAAAAGGAACTTCTATCTTCCAAAATCGTTGCCAGGATGAGAGCTGAAACATATGAGAAGCTTCGATGAGATCAGCAGGCACGGTTTTTAGTGACTGATAAAATCCAAGCAACATATTCCAAGCTTGTGCAGTGAAAATAGCAAATATTGATGCACACTCTGGGCCTAATTGGCTGCCAGGGAATAGGCGAATGAATCCGACGACAGTAATTGAGAGAAAGCTAAGCACCGGTACAGATTGTAAAATATCAATCAAAGGAACAATAATTTGCTCTGCGCGTTTGTTTTTAGCAGCCCATGCTCCAAATATGAAAGTAAAGCACAGTGAAATAAAAAGCGCGATAAACATACGTAACACGGTTCTTAATGCGTAGGCAGGTAGATTTGAACTATCCAAAGAAATCGCAACCGGAACACCCAGATGATAAGGTGTTGTCATTTGTTTGCCTGCCCAAGCAATGACAAAGAAAAACAGTATCAATAACAGTAAAACCAACAAATCCCACGCGCCAAAAAAGCGGTTAGCTTCTTCACGATTTGAGAAGTATCGGGTTTGCTGTTGCATAAATAACTTATAATACGGGCATTTTAGGCTAGTCTATGGAAGTGGCGTTTTGATGTCAATGGTAACCTCAGAGCAGGTGTGTCAAAATTATTTTTTACCTGGAATATTTTCTTTTGTATCGCTCTTTTTAGTTTCATTAGGCACTTTTTGTTTTTTACGGAAAAAACTCATCCAACTTTTTCTTGTGCCAGAGGAAGAGGCAGCCGATGCTGAAGCTGCTTGAGCTTGAGCTTGAGCTTGAGCTTGAGCTTGAGCTTGAGCTTGAGCTTGTTCTGTCACTTGTGATTCTTCTTTATGCACATACTTACCTTTTAATAAGGACTTTTTTTGCTCTACACTGAGATCTGAGTCAAGAATGGCTTGAGTAAACGTTGCTGCCTCTGGATACTGTCCATTAAAAGCCACATCATAACTGGTTAAGCCGCTCCTCATTTTAGCCTGTAATAATTCAAATTTTTGTTGAGCCTCTAAGTTTGATTTTAGTATGAGTTCCATATAACTATGTACGGTTTGATGATGGCCATTTTGTAGCGCCATAAATAAACCAGGCGTATCGTTAGCATCTTTGGCTTGTATTAATTCAAATTTTTGTTGAGCCTCTAAGTTTGAACTTAGTATGAGTTTTATATAACTATGTACCGTTTGATGATGACCATTGTGTAGCGCCATGAATAAGCCAGATATACCGTAAGCGCTTTTGGCTTGTAATAATTCAAATTTTTGTTGAGCCCCTAAATTTGAATTTAATATGAGCGTAAGATAAGTTTGTGCAGTTTGATGATGGCCATTTTGAAGAGCCGTAAATAAACCAGGCGTACCGTGAGCGTCTTTGGCTTGTAATAAGTCAAATTCTTGTTGAGGGTCTAAGTCAAAATCTAAATCAAACTCCATATCTTTGCTTAATTGTCGCAATCGCAATACGATTTGAACATATGCTTGTACGGTTTGATGATGGCCATTTTGAAGAGCCGTAAATAAACCAGGCGTACCGTGAACGTCTTTAGCTTGTAATAAGTCAAATTTTTGTTGAGCGTCTAAGTCAAAATCAAAATACGTATCTTCATTTCGTCTCGATACGAGTTCAACATAAGCTTGTACCGTTTGATGATGGCCATTTTGTAGCGCCATAAATAAACCAGGCGTATCGTTAGCATCTTTGGCTTGTATTAATTCAAATTTTTTAGAAGCCTCTAAGTTTGAACTTAGTATCAGCGTAAGGTAGGTTTCTACAGTTTGATGGTAACCATTGTTTAGCGCGATAAAAAAACCAGGCATACCGAAGGTACTTTGGGCTTGTAATAACTCAAATTTTTTAGAAGCCTCTAAGTTTGAATTTAATACCAGCGTAAGGTAGGTTTCTACAGTTTGATGGTGGCCATTTTGTAAGGCCATAAAGAAACCAGGGTTGCCTCTAGAATCATTGGCTTGTAATAACTTAAATTTTTGCTCATTGTTTAACAATTCATTTTCAAGAATTTGCTTCATCAATTGATTGAGAAACTGAGCTAGCCCTTTGGTCAGTGCGTAATATATCTGTGCACTAATGGTTTCAACCTCAGTTGATTGAGCCATGATTATCTCTGGAGTTTCTTCAATAGAACATTTTTCGTAAGAAGCTAGGCTAAATACTTTAAATTTTGGAAAGTATTTGCTCATTTTTCTTTGAGTAACCAGTTGAGAAAGAAACACCGCGCTTATTGACTCTAAGTCGTTACATATAACTCTAACATGTTGATTCGTATTATTAGGATCATAATATTTTATAATATAGTGACTTTTCCCCTCCTCATTAATGCGTTTATGAGTTATCGATAAAGCCATAAGGTGTCTGTCACTGCCTAACAACAACGAGCTCTCAAATCCAACAGGGATCTGTGCGGCACAGTGAGCGAGCACATGCCCAAAGGAGTCAATTTCAGCAAAGGCATAGAATTTTGAGGGTTGAAGTTTATGCGTATCATAATGATTGTCTACTAAATAGGGCTCACCTCGAATCCCTTCTCTAGTGCTTAGTGTTTGTTCATAACCTTTGATGGGACGAGGACGTGAAGCGACATAACCTGATAAATGCCGACATACTATTTTTGCCCCTTGGCTATCAAGTTCTCTACCGTTTAACTTACTGAGCTTTGAGTGTAATGTTCTATCTATGGGAGAGTGGTAGAGTAAGATACCTTTTTTTTCGAAAAAAAATCTGTTTTGCTTACGGAGTTTGATTTTTTTTTCTTCCAAAGGCATGGAAGGCTTTGAGTCAATAATAGGCTTAACTGGAAATTCACTAGGCATAGACTACCAGTCCATTTTATACACATTCTATATATAATATAAACCATTAGTCTTAAGGTTTTGTTAAATGAGTTGGTTTTGATACCAGTCATCGCCTTTGCTAAGTGCCACTAACTTGGGATTTTGCTTAGGATTCCCCTGTGTTAAACTAAGCAAATTTTTTCTTTTTAGGTCTATCGTTAGTCATGCCCAAACGTGAAGATATTCAGTCAATCTTGATTTTAGGCGCGGGCCCAATCGTCATTGGCCAGGCTTCAGAGTTCGATTATTCAGGAACGCAAGCGGTTCGCACTTTAAAGCAAGAGGGATATCGCGTTATTTTGGTGAATTCTAATCCTGCAACCATCATGACGGACGAAGAGCTGGCTGATAGGACTTATATCGAACCAGTCCATTGGCAAGTGGTTAGAAAGATTATCGAAAAAGAGCGCCCAGATGCTATTTTACCCACCATGGGTGGTCAGACGGCACTAAATTGTGCGTTAGACCTAGCTAAAGAAGGAGTTCTTGAAGAATTTGACGTTGAATTAATTGGCGCGACTGTTGAAGCCATCGATAAAGCAGAAGATAGGGAAAAATTTCGTGAAGCAATGAAGCGTATTGGTTTAGCGATGCCACGCTCAGTCATTGCACATAGTTTAGAAGAGGCTATTCAAGGGCAGGCGCAAATTGGCTTTCCTGCAATTATTCGTCCTTCATTCACACTTGGTGGGTCTGGGGGGGGAATTGCTTACAATAAAGAAGAATTTGAAGAAATCTGTGCTCATGGTTTAGAGCTATCACCCACAAATGAGTTATTGATTGATGAATCCGTGGTTGGATGGAAAGAGTTTGAACTAGAAGTTATCCGTGATAAGCATGACAATTGTATTATTGTGTGCTCGATTGAAAATATCGATCCTATGGGCGTTCATACAGGTGATTCCATCACGGTTGCGCCACAGCAAACACTAACAGACAAAGAGTATCAACGTATGCGAGATGCTGCGATTAAAGTGCTTAGAGAGATTGGTGTCGATACCGGTGGCTCTAATGTGCAGTTCGCAGTGAACCCTAAAGATGGCCGCTTAGTTGTTATTGAAATGAATCCACGGGTTTCTAGAAGTTCAGCGCTCGCTTCCAAGGCAACAGGATTCCCTATTGCCAAGGTCGCAACCAAGCTTGCAATTGGTTATACACTTGATGAGCTCTACAATGAAATCACTCAAAATACGATGCCAGCTTCTTTTGAGCCTACAATTGATTATGTGGTCACAAAAGTGCCGAGATTCAATTTTGATAAATTTCCTCAAACAGAGGCACTGCTGTCGACACAAATGAAATCTGTTGGCGAGGTGATGGCAATCGGTCGTACATTTTGTGAGTCTTTGCAAAAGGCTATGCGTGGCTTGGAAATCGATAGAGCAGGTTTAGTCCCAATAAGCGCGTCTGAAAACAAAAAAAGCTTGCTAACTAAATTATATCAACGCACTCCAGATAGGTTATGGCATGTTGCTGATGCACTGCGCTTAGGGTTAAGTATTGAAGAGA
The DNA here is from genome assembly GCA_030428185.1 of Gammaproteobacteria bacterium. GTDB lineage: Bacteria > Pseudomonadota > Gammaproteobacteria > Legionellales > Legionellaceae > JAUICE01. The sequence continues at coordinate 12,611 of JAUICE010000041.1, read as the reverse complement.
TTTATACTGAATCACAAATTGACCCATGGTTTCTGCATCAAATTGAAAAAATCATTCAACTCGAAAATGAAGTTAAAAGTTTGCCTCTTGAGACTTTGTCTAAAGAGTTACTCTTGACATTAAAGCAACATGGCTTTTCAGATGAGTATTTAAGTACATTACTCAATACATGTGAAAAAGACGTTCGAGAAAAGCGCTTATCTTTTGATATTAAACCAGTCTATAAACGAATTGATACTTGTAGTGCGGAGTTTCCATCAAATACGGCATATATGTATGCAACATACGATGACTTCTGTGAGGCTTCGCCGAGTACCAATCCGAAAAAGGTGATGATCTTAGGTGGTGGGCCAAATCGAATTGGTCAGGGTATTGAGTTTGATTATTGTTGTGTGCAAGCAGCATTAGCCTCAAGAGAAGCAGGCTTTGAGACAGTGATGGTGAATTGTAATCCTGAGACGGTTTCAACTGACTTTGATATGTCTGATAGATTGTATTTTGAAGCCCTGACTTTAGAGGATGTGTTGGCTATCGTTGACATTGAAAAGCCTCAAGGTGTTATTGTTCATTATGGTGGCCAAACACCTTTAAAACTTGCCAAGCGTTTAACAGAAAATGGCGTCGCTATTATTGGAACGTCTTCTGATGCGATTGATAGAGCCGAAGATAGGGAGCGCTTCGGTCAAATCATTCAAGAGCTCAACTTGCTTCAGCCGCCTCATGGTACGGTTATATCAGAAGAGCAAGCCATCAACGTATCGAAAAAAATAGGCTTTCCTTTGGTCGTTAGACCTTCTTATGTCCTTGGTGGCCGGGCAATGGAAATTGTTTACGATGAAGATGAGCTTAAAAATTATTTACACACAGCCGTGAGTGTTTCAGATGACTGTCCGGTTTTGCTCGATAGATTTTTAAATAGCGCGATAGAAGTTGATGTCGATGCTATTTGTGATGGTAAAGATGTTTTGATTGCAGGCATTATGGAGCATATCGAGCAAGCAGGTGTACACTCTGGTGATTCAGCCTGTGTATTGCCGCCTTTTAGTTTAGGTGTTGTCTTGCAGCAGGCCTTAAGTGAACAGTTGCGTGATATAGCGTTAAAACTTGGTGTTGTGGGTCTAATCAATGCGCAGTTTGCCATTCAGTCAGATGATATTTTTATTTTAGAAGTGAATCCAAGAGCATCGAGAACCGTTCCTTTTGTCTCAAAAGCGATTGGATTACCGCTTGCTAAAATTGCGGCTAAATGTAAGCTTGGCATCAGTCTGAAAGAGCAGGGTTTAGGTGACCGGTTAGCACCACCTTCTTTTTATGCAATCAAATTGCCTGTATTTCCTTTTACTAAATTTTCTGGAGTTGACTGTGTACTTGGTCCGGAAATGAAATCAACAGGTGAAGTCATGGGTATAGCCAGACGATTTGGGCAAGCCTATGCCAAAGCGCTTTTGGGGGCAGATGTTAATATTGAAAGAAGGCGAGCAGCTTTTGTCAGTGTGCGCGATGCCGACAAAGCAAGTGTTGGTGAAATTGCAAAACGTTTAATTGCCCTAGGTTTTGAAGTATATGCGACACGTGGGACAGCAATGGTACTGATGGCTGCAGGTATCAATTGTCGCAAAGTCAACAAGGTTGCAGAGGGTCGGCCGCATATAGTTGATCACATCAAGAACGATGAGATAGACTTCATCGTAAATACCACGGAAGGTAAGCAGGCGATAGAAGATTCATTTGTAATTAGGAAAGCCATTCTGTCGCATAAGGTACGCTATACTACGACGCTTTCAGGTGCTGAGGCAGCGTGTTTAGCGATGAAATATGAAGACCGTGATACAGTAATGTGTTTACAAGAGCTGTGAATCATTTATTCTTGCGGGATAAAAAATATAAAAGTTAGGTAGTAGTCATGCAAAGAGTTCCAATGACCGTTGATGGTGCACGCCGTCTAAAAGAAGAATTAAGCCGTTTAAAATCAGTTGATAGACCACGTATTATTCAAGCGATTAGTGAAGCAAGAGCTCATGGGGACTTAAAAGAGAATGCGGAGTACCATGCTGCGCGGGAACAGCAAAGTTTTACCGAAGGCCGTATTAAGGAGCTAGAAGGAAAGCTATCACATGCTCATGTTATTGATGTAAAAGAAATGCCAGAGAATGGCAAAGTCATTTTTGGTGCAACAGTCACCTTAATCAATATTGAGACTGACGAAGAAATTATTTATCAAATTGTTGGTGAAGACGAAGCCGATCTGAAAAGTAATAAAATATCCTGCACATCACCGATTGCCAGAGGTATTATTGGCAAAGAAGAAGGTGATGAGGTGTTAGTGAAAACCCCAGGTGGGGATGTTGAATATGAGATTGCTGCAGTTAAACATATTTAGTTTTTTGATATTCTTTTTGCTCGTTTTGCATCTCTTTTCGCGAACGAGCAATAAGCTCAGGTTCTTTAGTGTGCTGATGAGCCTGTGAGCTCGTTGTTAAATAAGACGTCGACGGTTGCTTATTACGGCTCCCGACATAGATACCATATACTAAACAAAACTGAGCCATATAGTATGATGCTGTTGCAATGTTTTGCATGTAACCTAAAGAATTGATGTCGCTATTTATCAATGGGTAAGGAAGTTTTGCCAGAAAGAACAAGAGCGTGCCAATAAGGGTTAATGGGTTCAAAGAGGCATTGGATATTGCGAGTAGCAACAAAAAAAAGGTTGGAAGTATGTAGAAAATTTGAGTCACTTCTAGAGATAATTTTATTGATAACCCTATGAAAAATAAGCCCACAATAGTAGCAGTGAACACTCTTGATTGAATATTTTGTCTATGAAGGCTAATCAGGCGCAGATAAGTGAGTGCCGCTAATCCAAAAAACATATGGCTAACTTTCAGGCTTTCTATGACCCCTAGCGATGCTGAAATGCTGCCGGCAAGAGAAAATAAAATCGCCCAAAATAACCGACTCCATATGTCGGTGCTAACTGTTAAATATCTTAGTAAAATTAACAAGGTAAGCTCAGGAGTGAGTTTAACAAAAATGATGAGTGGAAAAGAGAGTACTTTTTCAGAAAAAAGGGCTAAAAGCGCAACTATAAAGTATCCATGCGCAATAACCCGTTGATTAATCGGCATATTTTCACTTAATACATCCATCGTCGTTCTATGTTAGCTTTTTTTAAAATTTCTGTCTGCAATTTCACCGCAAAAAAGGGCTGAAAAAAACAAGAACAAACTAATTAAAGGTCTACACTTAGAAGATAAGGATAATTTATGCCTTAAATGTGCTCAAGCTGTATGGTTATGTAGATGGACAAACTAAAATTACTATTCAAACATATAGATAATGCTAAGTACCCTCAGTTCGCGCTTTTTTTGGGTTTTCTGTTAGGGTTGGTTGTTATGTTTGGTTGGGTGGCTGATGAGCCCAGGCTAATCCAAATACAACAAAATCTTGTACCTATGCAGTTTAATGCAGCCCTTTCTTTGAGCCTACTTGCTATTGCAGCATTGATGATGCAGCGCTTTAGAAGGCTCTCATGCATCATATCAAAAGTGGTCACTTTAATAGCTGTATTAACCTTATTGCAATACACAACAGGTTGGTATTTATATATTGATGAACTTTTCACAAGCGCACATATTACAACATTGACCCAATATCCTGGGCGTATGGCACCGAATACAGCACTTTGTTATTTATTGTTGTCATTGAGTATTATTTTTTACGGGAAGCCTTTATTTAAAAATATCAACTATTGGCTCAGTGTGTTTTTAGCACTCATTGTTTTTGCTATTTCTTTATTATCTGGTTTTGGCTATTTATCTGGGCTTCCTGAAGCTTATGGGTTTAGGGGGGTAACCTACATGTCGATACATACCACTTTGGGTATGTTTTTATTAAGCTCAGCACTCATCAAGTTAAATGATTATAAACTTAGTAAGAGGAATGCTTACAGTTTAAATTATAGCATCATTGGTTTTTTGTTATTATCGGTAACTTTTTTCACATTACTTTCAATAGCGATTTATAATGCCCAGCACTCATATCAAGTACATAAGAAACAAGAAGTCATTCATAAGTTTAAACAGTACTTTGAAAATAAATTTGTGCTTGCCATCTATGAGGCAAAGTATTTTCTATATAATTCTGAATATCCACTAGTGGATAAAATCAAAATGTCACGATATGTTTTGGCCATATCCTCACACAGTAAAGATCGTTACTTCACTACTCAAACCATAAAAAAATCTGAGGGTGAAGAGCTCATTAAAAGATGTAAGAATATGATGCAGACGAGGAAAAGAAACTTATCATCTTCTTTGTGGTCTACTTATAAGTTTGATGATTTAGTTTGTATAAGCACATACTCTGATAACTACATCATTTTAAACTTAGATTTATTGCGCCAATCAACACTAAATATGTTAGGACTAGACACAAAATCAGTCCAATATCTTGATGCGTTTATCGATAAAGACAATAATGCCCAGATTCTAAATAAAAAAATGACAGTCTTCTCTGTCGATATAAAAAATACAAAGTTATATTTTAGTTTAGATAACAAAGCTATTTTGCCACCAGTGTTTATATTGGCTGTGCCCTATATCGTTATCGTACTTTGCTTTATTACTATTATATCGTTGGTGATAAGTTATTTTGTATTTTTGCAATATCGAACCTTAAAAGGTTCCAATAGTCATTTTATCCATCAGCAAAGTAATCTTGATGACACAAAATTACAAAAAAAAGTAAAGCATATGAAGCTTGCTTTAGATTTATCGATGAATGCTTTTGGTAATAAAAGCTTTACTAAGATTATTAAAACGTCAATTGATAGAGTTTGCGACGTTTTATGGTGGGATTTCGCACACTTTCAATTGATAGATGATGAACATTTCGGTGAGTATCTAGATAAGCATATTTGGCATGTTGGAGAAATGGAGGGTGCGAAAGGATTTATTGAAAAAACAGAAAGTTTAAATGACGCATCGATTGAGGAGCTATTAGAGCATCTAAGGCTAACCAAGCAAGTCGTGTGGATTGAATATTTAGAAGATGAAAAATCATTTAACCGTAGAATATGTTGTAAACAACCATTAAGTAGTGCGGTTATCATTCCAATCATGTTAGGCACTAAAATAATTGCTCTTATTGAGTTGTTTTCCTTTAAAAAAAGAAAAGAAGAGGCTGATGAGCTAATCATATTAGATCTCATTGCCAATCAGCTTTCATCTGTGTTTGAAAAGTTCAAAGTAAAACGTGATATGAGTGAAATTCGCCATTTTGATGCTGTCACAAACCTACCTAATCGAGAATATTTTCTCATGATGTTATCAAATGCAATTGATAAGGCGAAGCAGTCTGACAGTTCATTAGCTCTTCTTTATATTGATTTAGATGATTTCAAAAAAGTCAATGACATGTACGGTCATGAAGCGGGAGACATTATATTAAAAATTGTTGCAGATAAACTTAAGTTTCATTTAAACGATCATCATATTGTTGCGCGATCTGGTGGGGATGAGTTTGCTATTATCGTTGAAAATATTGATGAGACGCATGAGCTGGGTTTTTTGGCTAAAAAGATTTTGCATGACTTTAGTGAGGGCATTCAAATACGAGGAAAGTTAATTGATATTAGCTTTAGTATTGGTATTTCGGTATTTCCACATGGCGCCAAAACACAAGCTGAGATGTTAAAATCTGCAGAGCTTGCACTGTATAAGGCAAAAGAGTTAGGTAAAAATCAGTATTTATTTTTCTCCGATGATTTAAATGAAGCACATAAACGTCGTGTCAGTTTAGAGACAGGTCTAAGAAATGCTATTGAGCGTAATGAGCTATCGCTTTGCTATCAACCACAGATAGACCCTCACCAAAACAAAATTATTGGGTTTGAGGCATTATTAAGATGGAACTCTAAAGAGTTAGGTGAAGTAAGCCCTTATGAATTTATACCTATTGCAGAAGATATAGGCATTATTAGCAAGATAGGACGATGGGTTTTAGAAAAAGTTTGTCTACAGATGAATGAGTTGCAAGGGATTTTCAAAAAATATGGTATTAATCCCAAGGTTTCAGTTAATGTTTCAGTTATGCAGTTAAGAGATAAGGCCTTTCGAAAGATCTTAAGAGGAGTTTTGCAAATGTATCATTGCTCTTCAAATAAACTGACTATAGAGATAACAGAAACATCTTTAATGGATAATATTTCTGAGCACCAAGTCATTTTACGCCAGCTGAGTGATTTGGGGGTGGTTTTGTCGATTGACGATTTTGGGACGGGTTATTCATCTTTAAACTACTTGAGTAGTTTGCCTTTTAGTGAGTTAAAAATTGATAAGTCGTTTATTCAAGATGTAGAAAATAATGAAAATGCTCAGTCAATCATTAAGACGGTGTTACAACTTGCTGAAACCATGAAACTTGGCGTTGTTGCAGAAGGTGTGGAAACTAAGTTACAACTTGATTTTATACTAAAAGTGACTAGCACACTTGATATTAAGCAGTTATCAATACAGGGATACTATTTTAGTAAGCCACTACAAGTAAAAGATATTGAGGCCTATATTTCAAATCAAGGATAACTGATGCAGGAAAGAAAAATTCAAGATACATTTACGTTGATAACGCTTATGTTTTTAGCCGCTTTGTTTTTTACTCTCGCCATGAGCAATATTTGTGACATTTTGGTGAAGATACAATTTCTACCACAAACGATAGTATTTCGCTCAGGGAACTTATTTCTGCTTAAAGAGACAATCGCTATCTATGGTGGTGGGGAGTCGCTAGCCATTGGTTTATTAACCTTTTTTTCCTTTTGGCAATTGTTAGTATCCGATGCATTCATCATGGCAGTGATTACATTTATATTAAAAAAACCAACCGCAAACTTATGGATGACAATTGGGAGTGTTTTAAGTATTACTTTATGGATGGTGATGTTTTTAGGCGCGGAGATATTCGTGGCTTATCAACATAATCTAAAATTCATCGCATTAATGATTTTACAGTTATTGCTTTGGCAGCGGCTATCGCGCGACTGATTAGCGTAATATCATAAATAAAATCGCAGCAATAGTGATTAAACCGCCAATGATAAATGCTATCTTGGCGGTGATTTTTGTATGCATTAGATTTGCTTTATAAGCTCGAACGCTTTCAGACTCATCGAGCTCTAAAAATTCAGTGAGCTCTGCAATGAGTTTTAATTTTTGTGACACATAATTATCATAACTTTTTTGTAAAGGTATGGTTTGGCCATCACTCATTTGAAAACATACTCGATAGATGGTTTGACCTTTAGTATTGCGCGTTGTTTGCAAAATAAGTGTATTGATGTTGTCAGTAGAGAGCTCTTTTACTTCAGTATTAAAAATATTTTTTCTCTTTATGGTGAGGTGTTTAGTGTTTTTATCAATATGAATGGTAATTTTCCTGCTCGAAATAGCAATCGAGCATCCAACAATAAAAAACACAGATCCAAAAAGAAAAAGCCAGTGATTAGCAATGTTTTTCATATAAAATCTATGCGTTGTAGATGACTGGATATATTCGTTAATATTTTGCGCTAAGGCCACTGTATCACTTTGAGAAAACATCGACATAAAGCCTAAGCGAGCGCTTTCAGCTGAGCCAATCACTTTGACACCGTATTGCCGCTTACCTTTTTTTGTGCGCCAAGAATATGCTGTAGCACGCTGCAGGTCGCCAATGTATTTTGTCTGTAGCGTAACCTGATAGAATTTAGTCTTAACCAAGCAGCCTTGAGCCATGCTAGGTGTCTTGTTTTGACAGTCAATAGAATAAGACAGTTGGCTTGCAACCATAAAAAAAATGGCGACGGCCATAAAAATAGTCCCTACCAAAAGCATCATCCACGGATAAAAGCTAATGGTTCTCTGATTAAAGCCAGGTGTTTGAATATTCATCAATGATTGAGTACGTTATGACAGGTTAAGTCTAAGTATAACCTAAGGAGATTAAGCTTGAGCAAACGCATCGAGCATCAATTATTGATCAGTCTAACTTATGGGTGGTCAGGATGAGCTAAATGCAGGCTTCTATTGTGTCAAATAAGATTTTTTTTAAAGAACACTCAGTTTTCGACGATAAAAGAAGCAATTGTTCGTTGTTTTATCTAGGAGTTGGTATATGTGGTTTAAACATTTAGCTGTTCTTTTGGCTGTTGCCTTACTCAGTGGTTGTTTTAGCCATTATGGTAAGCGAGTAGGTACTATGGATAATCCAGCAAGTCCTTATCGCCGAGCTGAGAATCATTTACCGCAACACATTGAAGCAAGCAATAAAAAAACTTTTATGTTTAGCCCAAAACACCTGGTGTGGGCTGCATACGATGAGTCTGGACGTATGGTGCGCTCAGGACATGCTGCTGGAGGCTCTGATGCATGCCCTGAAGATGGTGCTGACTGTCGTACAGTGGTCGGTAACTTTACTATACAACGTAAAGGTGGAGCAGATTGCGAGTCTTCTAAATATCCGCTCGGAGAAGGTGGTGCCCCTATGGCTTATTGCATGCACTTTCATAAGGGATATGCGATTCACGGTGCGCCGGGCTCTCCAGATGCGCACTTAAGTCATGGCTGTATTCGTGTGCGTACGGGCATCGCGCGTTGGTTAAATGAAGACTTCTTAGATATTGGCTCAAAAGTCAAAGTATTACCGTATTAATAGCCCCCCAAGGTCAGCATCTCCCAGCTGTCCTAAGCCCTTATGAGAGATCGTAAGGGCTTTTTTATTATACCCCTATCCTTTCATAATGCGTGTTTTTAGACTTCAATATTTACTGTGGCCTAAAGAGATTAAATTATCGTAATAGACTTTTGTTTTACTCAAATTTAATCTCTCTATCCACAGGTAAATCTTTTTGTCTAACGTTATAGAAAGTTTATATAAATCTAATAGTTAGCTTGTAGGTTGAGCACAGTCAAATGTTCAAGGTTTGGATTTTTTCAATTGAGGAATGGTTATTCCATTCCGATTGAGAAAAATACCAAAGATTGAGTATTTGACAAAGCTCAAAAACATGCATTATGGAAGGGCAGGGGTATGTTTATGTAGATTATATTGTTTTCTATTTTAATCAATTGGTTAGTTATCACAGCCGCCTTTGCTAATGGAAAAAACAATCATACTGGCCTATAAGTAAGCATTATGCGTGTTATTTTGGATAAGATATGCCACAAACACCCTCTAAAGACAAAACAAGGAATCTTTGGTCTCCGGTGACTGAAAATGGAGGCATTCGAGCATTGCATACGCTTTATGGTGATTGGAAGCGAGCAAAAGATACAATGTTTATTAATCAAGTGTCGCTAGGCGCCTTGATGGAGAAACAAGAATTAAGTGTTAAAGATAATCCAACTGATGAAGACTTGAGAGAGTTTGCTCGTAAAATTATTCAACGCTATATTTTAAAACCGCTGCGCACTGAGGCATCGCCGGTACCCGAAATCAAAGCCTATCAGCGCTTAATTGAAAAGTATGGTCTTCAAGATATCTATGAGAAGTCACCAAGAGACTTTAAAGCAGCAGTCATGGCTCGTAGAGATTTGTCGCATGAGGAGCAGTTAGAAATTTTGCAATATGAAGACAGTCGCCAGCTTGTATTGCTAGATAAATTATTTCCTGAAAGTGATCCACAAAATGCCGAGATACGCCAACACTTAAGAAGCTTGGTGCAACTGACTCGTCACTTCTATCAAGGCTCTACTTTAGATCATTCGATGATGGTTATTTTCAGTCGAGCTGATGACACCCATTTTACCCCACAAGTCGGTGATAGGCGGTTTGACATTGAGATTCTCGGAGATGCCATAAATTTAACGGTGTTAACCCATGTGGCAAGTGTTATGGACATGAGCGCTTCTGAGCCAAAGTCAGTACCGGCTGTTTTTAATCGAGCAAATGAGCGATTACCTTATATTGAATTTAAGAGTGAGTATCGTTTAGCTGTTCCCAGTGATAATCAAGCAACATTTTCATCTCATTTACATGAGATAAACATCAATACGCCAGAAATTGCATGTCTTTCAAAGCAGAGTGCTCTTGAGAAGATTTATAAAGGCATTAGTCAGTATATTGATACGCTCAACACACAAGTGATACAGGGCAATGCGCTGCTTTTGGCGCTAGCAATCAGACCTGTTGATGTCTTTATGCCTAACTTGCCCTCTTTGGAGGAGCTTTCGATAAAACAAAGTAAAATATTAGTGTTAATGGCGACAAAAGCATATTTGGGTAAAGAGATAGAGTTAAAGCAGTTGTGCCAAATAATGCTTCATCATCCGCAATGGGATAAAGGAATGAGTAGTGAAACTAAAGCACTGGTTTTTAAATCGTTAGCGCTTTTAGAAGTAACCAAAGAGCAATTTAAGCACGAGATGAATCAAGCTCTGATTGATGAAGCACCGAATGAATGTGCAAGGCTGCACAGAGAACTCTCTATGGGGACTGCAAATCCTTCAGAAGCCGAAGCCGATGAAATGACTCAAAAAAACCAGTTAATGAGAGTATTGCAAATAGCTATTGGTTATCACAAAGGTGATAAAGATGCAGATGACTTGCAAGAAATGATGGAGGCACAACCACGCTGGAGCGAAGCGCCTCAAGCGCTCGCCGTCACCATGATATCGCGCATATTAGAAGAAAAGCCCATAGCACGCCAAAGTTATCGCCCTTAAGCCAGTTAACTTTTTTTTTACATATTGACCTTAAGGTTTCCTTAAATCCTCAATCATCAGGTATGATATGGCCAAATCAAATTATTTTATGTGTTAATTGTGCTCAGGCTGGTGAAATTTTACGATTAACCGTCTACAATTAAGTCAATAAATGATCATGAAGGGTGGATTTTAAGATGGCATATGATAGATACCAATTTATTCAATTTTTGAATAACGCATATTCAGCTTACGATACGGATGATGAAGTCAGTTATGACGAACAACTACAAAAATTTGCAAATGCGACGAGTGCTCAGGAGGTGCTAGCAGCGCTTAGCGATATGCAGTCAGCTATCTTTAATGATGCTGAAGATGATGCTGGAGATTCAGTCTATATAAGTCATGGTATTTCAGAGGATGACTTCGGTGAAGATGGAGCCACAATCGAAGAGATTTGCGCGGCAGCTCAAGCTCAGAGGCTTATTAATGAGATTTCGAAGAAAGCTGAAGCTGAAGATGAAAGTCGAGAATCTCCTGACTTCGTTCAGGCACTAGTAGGTTTTTTTGAAAATAAAAATAAAGATAGGGCGTTAGAAATAGCTAAAGCAGTTGGATTAGCCGGAGATAATGACTTAGTTGATGATTATAATGAGCAGACTCTAGATGGACAGAGTCTTGACGATATTCATGCATCAGTTCGCCAGACGTTGTTTGCTTTGGCTAAGCAAACACTGTTAGCGCATCAAGGCCCTACGCGTAAAACATTAACTGCAGAAGCGTTGGCTGCGATAACTAAAATAGAAGAAGAACATGAGCTAAACGATGCTGATGCTGAAGCATTAAGCAAAACTACACAAAACATTCTACGCTATCCTGGCGATATATTAAAAGAAGTCGCTAGCGGAATATTACAAGAAAACCAAGCTCGCCAGGAGCGACTTCAAGAAATCCAAGAACAAATCGTTACCCTAGCCAAAAGTGAAGACCCATTATCTGAGACTCAAAATGCGGCCATCCAAGCTATTTCTGAGTTTGATGATCATACTGGCATAGATACTATCATCCAACAATTAGCAATATTGGGAATAAACTTTACTGATGAAAACAAAGCCTTACTCGCTCCTGTCGTAACATCACTGATTGAAGGCGTAAAAGAGGGTGCTGTTCAGTATACAGCTGCATCACAAAAGATAGGAGAGGCAAGACAAGTACTCAATGATATGCATGTAACCCTAAATGCTCAAGCTTTCGATGCTAGCCCGTTAAGCGCTGATCAAATCAAGGCTCTTTTAGCGCTTAACAACGCGTTAGCAAATGATTCTAATGAAAGAATATTACAAGCACTTAACGGCTTAGGCAGTGATTTAAACTCTCTAGGTGAAGGATTCAAAGAAGGAGAACTTGATAAATTATCCGCAGACAATCCTGAGTTATATCAACAACACCTTACAGAGCTTAAAAGAATTGCCGATGTAAAACTTAAGGCATGTCATGAGCAACTTGCAAGTCAATTAGTTAAGGCCATTGAAAGTACAGCCTCCTCAGTAAGCTATGCAGATCTTACTAAAATTTCAAATGGTAATTTCGGAGAGCTATCCAATGATTTTGATGCACAGCTTAAAGCTAAGTTAGAAGCGGCAAAGTTAGAGGGTGATAGTTTAGAACCTGTAAAAGAGGCAATAAAGGCTAAGTTAGAAAAAGATTTGCGCACAAAAGTTGATGAACAGCTTAATAATGTAGAAGGCAATCTCCAAGCCTTAACAAGTTTATTAGGGGGTAATATTGGAGAGGCACTTGGTGCTGATTTCGCTGGTGCATTAGCTGCTACCGGTGATGTTGATTTAAGCGCTATAAAAGAACACATCAAAAATACCTTAATTACCACTTTAAATAGTACCATTGAGAATAAAAAATCATTTGCTGATTTTC
>JAUICE010000040.1 GCA_030428185.1 Gammaproteobacteria bacterium | reverse complement strand
CGCCAACTAGAGCCAACAAAAGGCTCATTCATAATTTCAATACCGGCAATACTAGATAAATCACTTAACTTTGAAGTACAAAAAGCAAGCATCTGTAGATAAGCGTCTTGCAATTTTCTATGTGCCTTAGGGAGGTATGCATTCTGCCAAAATTTATCAAAATTATTGGCGAGTCTATCTGAGATAGGATGATCGTCTATAAACAAATCACTTAAGTAATTCAGAGGAAAGCCAACATTAGTATTTTCACCTGTTCCAGTCGTTGCCCATTCAGGAAAGCCCATCCCTAGATTATTTTTAGAGCTATAAGCATCCTGGTGAAGATCAATTAAGGTATATATATGGTGATTTTCAAGATCTTTAATCGTTTCTTTTATTTGATTTAAATAAGCGACATTGTAATGTCCTGGTATTGGTTCAATAGCGGCCCAAAAAATTCCAAGTCTTACGACATTAAACCCTTTACTTTCTAAGAATGCCATGTGTCTTTTAGTAAAGCCGATACTTTGTAGTGTGTGTGGTGGTCGCTTATTCATCACATTAACGCCGTGCAGCACAACTTCTCTATTGTAGGCGTCCACAATTTTTCTATCTTTTGTATGTAATCTTGGCAATTGCGCAAAGCTTACGGAGTAAAGAGTCACTAAAGATAGAAAAATCAGTTTATTAAATAAGTTACGCATTACTAGGTAGTTTCCAGTCCACAAATCGTCCACCGTGAAAAGAATGAGGAGTAGTTTCTTGTACTTCTTTATCATCACGATATTGTTCCGCATTTCCTTGCGGCTCATAGTGAAATAAAGTGTGTGAATTGTCAAACCATTGGAAAATAAAACTTAAGGAAAAGCTGGCCATGATGCATACATCAATTACACCAGAACTTATTTTAGATATTTTGGATGTTCTGGCCATTCTCTTTGTCTTTATGATAGGTCTTGTGCTTTTAGCTATGGTCATCACCTATGTTTACGATAGATCACAAAGAAAGGATGCTATCTTAAGAAACTATCCAGTTCTAGGGCATATGAGGTATATATTTTCTACCCTTGGTGAATTTTTTAGACAATATTTTTTTGCTATGGATAGAGCTGAGCTACCATTTAATAGAGCTGAGCGCGAGTGGTCATACCATGCATCAAGAGGAGATGACACCACAGTTGCTTTTGGTTCAACTCGTTATTTAAAAGAACCGGGAACGGTGTTATTTGTAAACTGCCCATTTCCGACCTTAGAAGATGAGCATATGGATGGACCACCGGTGATAATAGGACCAAATACTAAACATCCATATAAGCCAAATTCGATTTTTAATATATCAGGAATGAGCTTTGGTGCTTTATCAGTGCCTGCTGTTCGCTCTTTATCTAAAGGTGCAAAGTTGGCTGGTTGCTGGATGAATACCGGAGAGGGTGGGCTTTCTCCATATCACCTTGAGGGTGGTTGCGATATTGTTTTTCAAATCGGTACAGCAAAATATGGGGTTCGCTCCGAAGACGGTAAGCTCAGTGATGATAAGTTAAGAGAAATAGCAGGGCATGAGCAAGTAAGAATGTTTGAAGTTAAGCTATCGCAGGGTGCTAAGCCTGGTAAAGGTGGAATTCTTCCAGGTGGTAAAGTGACATCTATCATTGCTGAAATCAGGGGGATTAAAGTAGGTGAGGATTCAATATCACCAAATCGACATTTAGATATTAATTGTAATAACGAGCTATTGGATTTTATTAGCCATGTGAGAAAGGTTACAGGTAAGCCAGTAGGCTTTAAAACGGTTGTTGGCTCACTAGCATGGTTCGATGATTTAATGGAAAAAATTAAAGCCCGTGGTGAGGATAGTGCGCCAGATTTTATTACCATTGACTCAGCCGATGGAGGAACAGGTGCAGCACCACTTCCACTAATAGATACTGTTGGGTTGCCTATTCGTGAATCACTGCCTTTGGTACGAGATATTATTTTAAAACATGGTTTAAGAGATAGAATAAAGCTCATTGCTTCAGGGAAATTAATGATCCCCTCAATGGTTGCTTGGGCGCTCGCAGCAGGGGCTGATTTTGTTGTGTCTGCGCGTGGGTATATGTTTAGTCTTGGTTGTATTCAAGCTTTAAAGTGTAATAAAAACACATGCCCGACAGGTATTACGACGCATAAAAAAAGGTTGCAGAAAGGGTTAGATCCTGAGGATAAATCAGTTCGAGTGGCAAATTACTGTAAAAAAATGATTAAAGAAGTGGAAATGATTGCTCATAGCTGTGGTGTTCCTTATCCTCGACGACTTAGACGTTTTCATGTACGAATTGTGGGCGCTGATGGAACATCAAAACCCATGTATGAGATATTTCCTACAGATGATCCAACGGATAGAAGCCCAGCTCTTGCAAAGAAAGCTGCAGAAGCTAAGTTGGCGAAAAAGGAGTGAGCTAAGGTTGCCTATATACTCCTGTCCTTTCATCATGCGCGTTTTAGGCTTAGATATTTTTTTTAGTTTAAGAGATGAATGGGTTCGCCATAGACCAAGCTATTACGGACCAACAATCTCTTAAACTAAATTAACATCTCTGTGTCGTTTAAGTTCTTTTTGGTGTGTGTATGATTTTATCTTGAGAATTTTCCAATATTAAGGTGATGAGCTCCACTATATTTGTGGGTAGCTTATCAGAGGTTTCTAGAATATCCTTACCGTACTGACACACGAGCTGCTTTAGAGCCATCCTGTCTTTTGGACGAATACCTTTGTTTTCAATTCTAGTTATAAGAGACTGTAGAGCGGTACGAGGAGATATTACTTGAAGTTTTTTATCTCCCGTATCTATATGATAGATACTGTCCTTTGTAAATCCAAAGTCATGAGCATCGAGGAGTTGTACAGTAATTTCCTCTTTTGAAATTTTATCTATGAATTTATAGTTTATTGAAATAAGGTTGCTTGTAGTATCTTTACACTTTGTACATCTAAAGGGAAAACTATCTGACTTTTGTAGCTTTTTACGAATTAGTTTTATTGCGAATATAGCCCTGGATATATTATGGCAGGCTATATCAATATCATTTGGCTCAAGATCTTCGGGATACTCAATACCTAGTAACATTAAACCAGTACTACCGACAATGGTTGCAGATATAGGTGGTTCATCAGGGAAGGCCATATCACAGGCACTACAAACTGAGTTGATTTGCTTGATGACCTTTTCGATCAGTTGCTTTTTAGACATATAGTTGCTGATTTAATGATCAGTGAACTAATTGTAGCATATTTAAACAAATAATGTGTTAAATAAAGGGTCATGCGTTAAGAAATGGCACAACCCAATTTAGACTTGGACTATACTTCTTCTTTTTCTTGATTAGATTCAGTTTCTAATACTTCATCCGGCATAGTCACATTGAGTTCCAAGATGGCGTTTTCGCCTATTCTATCTAATTGTACCTTGACCTGCTCTTTATCAATTTTGATATAACGAGCAATTACTTCAAGAATTTCCTCTTGCATTTTTGGCAGATAGTCTGGGCTATTTCGTTGAGTTCTTTCATGCGAAATAATAATTTGCAGTCTGTCCTTCGCCACAGATGCGCTAGATTTACGTTTTTTTAAGAAATTGAATAAACTCATGCACCGACTTCCTCCCTGTTTTTTCTAAATAGTCTACTAAATAGCCCTTTTTTTTCTTCTTGAACAAATCGCATGGGTTTATCTTCACCAAGCAGCCGCTCTATAGCGTCTAAATATGCGTTGCCGGCATCACTTTCAGTATCTAAGGTCACTGGTGTTCCAGTATTAGATGCTTTTAACACAGCTTTAGACTCAGGAATGACGCCTATGAGTGGAATAGCCAGAATATCTGTTACATCACTTACTGAGAGCATCTCTCCAGTGGTGACGCGATCTGGTGAGTAGCGTGTCAATAATAAATGCTCTTTTATAGGGTCAAGATTTTCTTTAGCGCGTTTTGTTTTACTCTGTAATATCCCTAAAATCCTGTCAGAGTCTCTAACAGAAGAAACTTCAGGGTTTGTGACAACGATTGCCTCATCTGCAAAGTACATCGCCATCAGAGCGCCCGTTTCAATTCCGGCAGGAGAGTCACAAATGATAAAGTCAAATTCTTTTTTTAGCTCATTGATGACATTTTCCACGCCTTCTAGATTTAAAGCATCCTTATCGCGAGTTTGTGAAGCAGGAAGAATATAGAGTGAATCAATTCTTTTGTCCTTGATTAAGGATTGTCTGAGTGTAGCCTCATCATTGATAACGTTAACAAAATCATAAACAACTCGACGCTCACAACCCATAATAATATCTAAATTTCTGAGACCAACGTCGAAATCAATAACAACCGTTTTGTACCCTTTCATTGCTAAACCGCTTGCAATGGCTGCACTGGTAGTTGTTTTACCAACCCCTCCTTTACCCGAGGTAATAACAATTATTTTTGCCAAGGCTTAAGTCCTTTCTATTGTGTAAATCTTGATTGTACCTGAATGATTTTTTTGCGGCTAGTTACAACGTACTGATTTTAGAGTTATTTTTCTTATCTTCATCAGGAGTTTAAATAAAGTTTGGTACCTGAAAAAATTAACGACAGAGGTGAAAGTAAATTTAATCGATAAATCAATGGGTTATAATTTATTCTTTTATTCATGCAAATATTTAACTAGCTGCTACAATTGTACTTAGTGTCAATTATTAATGCTCATAGGCTAATTGGCATGCAGATTCTTACTGGTTAAGTAAAAGAAGCTGCAAATTGTTCATGATATTAATTTGAAAGGAGCGTAAAAATGGACATAAAAAAACTTGTTATAGCGATAAGTGTCGCTTTAGCTTTTGGCTTATCAGCGCAAGTTTATGCTGATGAGCACATGTCGAGTGATAATGATACCGCTATGATGTCTAGTGATAAAAATGGATCATCAGATAATACTGATATGAATAAAAATGATAATAACATGTCTGATGGTAAAGATATGGACTCAGATTCTGGTGATATGTCTAAAGACAAGGATATGGATTCAGATTCTGGCGATATGTCTAAAGACAAGGATATGGATTCAGAATCTGGTGATATGTCTAAAGACAAAGATATGGACTCAGATTCTGGTGATGCCTCTGAAAATGATAAAGATATAACCAAGCAAAGCGGTGATGTTTCTGAAGATGATAAAGATGCAGACGCTACAGATATGTCTGAACCATCAGATACAGAAGATACAGAAGATACTCAATCTGAAGGCGACTCAGAGTAATATTTGAGCTTGCTTGTTATATTAAATTAAATTTGCCAGAATAGGTGGGCAGGGTAGCCCACCTATTAAAGTTATGTATGGAGATAACATGGATAAGAAACTAACCGTTCTTGGTGCAGCGATTGCACTTTCTATGACGACTACTTCACAAGCAGCAGATCCATTTCAAACAGATGGGATGAATAACGGATATGCTGTGAGTGCGCTTAAAGTTGCTTCAAACTCTTGTGGATCTAAAGATACAGATGCCGCATGCGACGGTAAACATATTTCAGGTAGTTCAGACAGTTCAAGCTGTGATGATAGTGATTATAAAGAGTTTCAAGCATTTAAGAACTCTAAATATTATCAAGATTTTTTAAAGTCTGATGCTTATAAGTCATTTAAAGAATCTCAGGATTCTGGCGATGCTACTCATGATAGCAAAGAATCTAAAGGTGGTAAGTGCTCTGCTGGAGCTTGCGGCTAAATAGATGCTACCTTCTGAAATGGAAAACTTCTCAGGCGCTGGTTTGGGGCTTCGTAATGAGTTTATTACTGATTTGTTGGCCAGTCCTTATAAAATGTGCGATTTTCTAGAGATAGCCCCAGAAAACTGGATTGACGTTGGCGGAAGGCGTAAAACTGCCTTATCTAAACTCTCTCAGCAGTATCCGATTTTAGCGCATGGCCTTTGTTTATCTCTTGGAGGACCAAAACCTTTAGATTATGAGTTTTTAACCAAACTTAAGCGGTTTTTTTCTGACTATGATATAGCCTATTATAGTGAGCATTTGAGCTATAGTGGTGATAGTGATGGATTACTGTATGATTTACTACCAGTGCCTTTTTGTGATGAAGCTGTTCATTATATCAGTGATCGCATTAAGTCGGTTCAAACATTCTTAGAGCGAACTATAGCCATAGAAAATATTTCCTATTACTGTGCTCCAGGCCAGGCTTTAGCTGAAGTAGATTTTATCAACGCAGTACTTGCTGAAGCTAACTGCGATTTATTATTAGATATTAATAATATCTATGTTAATAGCGTGAATCACCAGTATGATCCACTGGAGTTTATAGATAAACTGGACTGTAGTCGTGTCGCTTATATTCATATTGCAGGACATAAAAAAGAGCGCGATGATTTGCTAATTGATACTCATGGACGCCAAATCGATGATAAAGTTTGGCGTTTGCTTGATTATTACTACGCAACTAAAGGAGTTAGTCCAACAATGATAGAGCGTGACAATAACATACCGCCACTAAATGAAATGCTTGCTGAGGTGATGCGTATTCGCTATGCACAAGAAGCGCGGGAGGAAGTAGTTGAGCCCATCAATAATCAATAAGAAAAATTTTCAGGAAACACAGAGCTTATTTTGTAAGCATTTACGTTTACAAGCAAAACAACCACTACCAGATAATGTCACAAAAGAGCAAATGGATTTATACCAAAGCTTAAATTTTGGCAATATGCTTGAGGCTATATCACCGTGCTTTCCCGTGGCAAAAAGCTTAGTCTCAAAAGAGGATTGGCATGATTATGTCAAAGCTTTCATCAAGACGTTATCTAGGACGAACCCTTTTTTTAACCAATTACCGTATGCATTTCTGCAGTTTATGCAACAACGAGCAGATATTGTTTTACCAGAATTTTATTTAGAGTTACTTCACTACGAGTGGTTGGAATTATATATTGAGTTACTCGATGTTACGGTCTTAGACCAAGAGGTTCATTTAGAAGCACTAGATATCAGTGAGTTGTCATTATCTCCACTAGCTGAAATTGCTTATTATCACTACCCATTGGATAAGGTCTCTAAGGATTTTATTCCCAAAGAGCCAGAGGATTTTTATGTCGCGGTTTATCGTGATGCTGATGATAAAGTTAATTTTTTACGGTTAAATCAATTAACATATAATCTCATACAAGATGTGCTAAAAGAAGGCATGCAGTTAGATGACTGGATTGACTCCATAGATGTGGGTATTCTAAATATGAAGCGAGAGGATTTGTTTGCTCATGCTGTTAATGCACTTCAAAGACTTATAAGCTTAAAAATTGTAACTTCAAGGAGGAAGGAATAAATGGGAATGAACAAGCTATTTCTCTGGCCGCATCGTATTATCATGAAACTGCAATGCCTTGATTTTTTAGCGCCACTGGCCTTGAGACTCTTCTTAGTGCCAGTTTTCTGGGTATCAGGAATGACTAAGCTTGCAAATATTAATGATGTTGCACAATGGTTTGGACAAGGGTTGGGGCTACCATTCCCAACGGTGATGGCCTATTTAGCAACATTTACTGAGCTAGCGGGCGCTATTTGCCTGGCAGTGGGTTTAGGTGTTCGTTTTATTGTTGTTCCCTTAATTGTTGTGATGTTAGTAGCGGTATTTACTGTCCATATTGATCATGGCTGGGCTGCTATTGCATCTCAAAAAATGCTTTCAACACAGAGGTTAGATAATCTACTTGATTGGTTAAGAGAGCATTATCCCGCACGTTATAAATATGCCACCGAGCTAGGTGAACCCGTAGTGCTGAATAATGGGGTTCAATTTGCAGTGACCTATATTATTATGCTGCTGACACTGTTTTTCACTGGTGCAGGTAAGTATTTTAGTATCGACTATTGGATAGGGCGTTTTTATTGTAGTAGAGATAAAGGGTGTATGTAGAAGCAATGTAGGCTGCCCTATGGCAGCCTAATAGTTTTTTTAGGCAACGGCATCTTTTTGCTTTTCTATTAAACTTAGAATGCCTGATTCAGCCAGTTCTAACATAGTGTTAAGTTGAGTTTTATCAAAGCTCTCGTCTTCAGCTGTTCCTTGAATTTCGATGAATTTTCCTTCATCCGTCATTACAATGTTCATATCTGTTTCAGCCAGTACATCTTCAGCGTAATCTAAGTCTAGAACACACTGTCCACGATAAATGCCAACAGACACAGCAGCGACAAAACGCTTAAATGGATTTGTTTTAAGCTTTTTCCTTTCTACCAACCAAGTGATAGCATCATACAATGCAATAGTTGCTCCTGTAATAGACGCAGTTCTTGTGCCGCCATCTGCCTGGATTACATCACAGTCAATGGTTATTGTATGCTCACCCATAGCTTTTAAATCTACGCAAGCTCTAAGAGAGCGCCCAATCAGACGTTGTATTTCAAGTGTACGCCCACCTTGTTTACCACGAGAGGCTTCTCTATCCGTTCGTGTATGGGTCGCTCTAGGTAGCATACTATATTCAGCACTTACCCAACCTTGGTTTTTGCCTTTTAAAAATCTTGGAACGTTCTCAGTGACACTTGCTGTACAAATAACCTTTGTGTCACCAAAAGTTATTAGAACAGAGCCTTCCGCATGCTTGGTGTAATTTCGGGTGATAGAAATTTCACGTAATGCATTCACTTCGCGGTTACTTGGGCGCATGTTTCACTCCTTTCATTGGATTAATGTTCTTTATTGATTTTCGATAGTAGGGTTGCATGGATTTTAGCGTTTGCTGCAACTACCTCTCCAGACTTCAAAAAGTCATGATGACCTTGCATATCTGTGACAAACCCACCGGCTTCACTAACAAGTAAACTACCCGCAGCTATATCCCATGGTTTTAAATTATATTCCCAGAAACCATCAAGCCTACCACAAGCAATATAGGCAAGATCTAGAGCGCATGCGCCTGCTCTTCTAATACCGGCACTTTCCTGAAAGACGCGCTCAAAAGAGCTCATGTATTTTTCATAGAGGCTTTTGTTTCTGGATGGGAACCCTGTACCTAGAAGTGCCTTGCTTAGTTGGCTCACTTTTGATGTGCGAATTCGACTACTATTTAATTGTGCGCCACGACCACGGCTTGCTGAAAAAATTTCTTGTTTAAACGGATCGAATATTAATCCATGTTCTATCTTTCCTTTAATTGCAAGACCTATGGATACAGCAAAATGTGGAAATCCATGAAGAAAATTTGTCGTGCCATCAAGTGGATCGATAATCCATAGGTAGTCTTTTTCCTTTAGTTGATGCTCACCACTTTCTTCAGCAAGAATACTATGATCGGGATATGATTTGTGGATGGTTTCAATAATGATTTTTTCAGCTTTAAGATCAACATCACTGACAAAGTCGTTTATTGATTTCTCGTGCACTCGAACTCTGTCAAGCTTATCAAAGCTATTGAGGATGACGTCTCCAGCAGATCTTGCTGCTTGTAGTGCAATATTTAATAGTGGATGCATAAAATATTATTTCGGTTACGTGCTTAAGTGAAAGGTGCAGGATTTTATCATATTGAAGAGAATAATGCGCCATTTTCTATAAATTTGGGCTATGGGCTAAGCTTAGGTATAATATATGCACAAAACTTAATCAGTTGTTATCGCCGATGTTAGATCACATATATATTGTTTTAGTCGAGCCAAGCCATCCGGGTAATATTGGCTCAGTTGCTAGGGCTATGAAAACAATGGGACTTTCTAAGTTAATCTTAGTAAATCCAAAAAAATTTCCTCACCCGCAAGCCATTGACTTAGCATCAAAAGCTCATGACATTTTGGATGTAGCTAATGTGGTTGGTTCTGTTTCTGAAGCAGTGGCAGATTGTGAACTTGTTCTGGGATTTAGTGCACGAAAAAGGGATCTAGATTGCTCTTTTTTACCCCTAGAAGAGTTGGGTGAAGCGACTGTTCCCAATCGGGCTAAAGTTGCACTACTTTTTGGTAGGGAGCATGCTGGACTCACAAATGAAGAGCTATCGTTTTGCCAAAAACATATTATGATTCCATCAGTGTCTACGTTTCAGTCTTTAAATTTATCACACGCTGTACAAATTGCTTGCTATGAAATTAGAAAGACAGCACTCAAGCAAATGACTTCTGAAAATAGTTCTAAATCTGCGATAAGGAAGTTAGCCACACAGAGTGAAATTGTTGGTATGTTTGATCATTTAGAGCAAACAATAAAAACGATAGGTTTTTATAAACCAGAGCAATCCAATAAGCTTATGCCTAAAATTAAACGGATGTTTAATCGCTCGCAACTTGAGTCTCAAGAAGTTAATATCATGCGAGGAATTCTGACTGCGATGAATAAAGTAGCAAATGGAGATAAGACTTGAAGCCTATTTACCTAGATTATATGGCAACTACCCCGATCGATAAGCGGGTAGGTGATGCGATGATGATGTATTTAGATCAAGACTCAAATTTTGCAAACCCTTCAAGCTTACATCAATTAGGACAAGTGGCTTTACGTGCCGTAGATGATGCTAGAGAGAAAGTGGCTTTGGCAGTGAATGCGAAGTCTTCTGAAGTGATTTTTACCTCAGGTGCGACAGAGTCAAATAATTTGGCAATTTTAGGTGCTAGCGAGTTTTATCAAAGAAAAGGTAAGCACTTAATTACGATGCAAACTGAACATAGCGCAGTATTAGATTGCTTTAAACATCTCGAAACAAAAGGATTTGAGGTGAGCTATTTAAAACCTAATCGTGATGGCCTGATAGATCTTTTAGCGATTGAGGAAGCCATAAGAGAGGATACGATACTGATTTCTATCATGCAGGTAAATAATGAAATAGGGGTCATTCAGCCTATAAAAGAAATTGCACAACTTCTTAAGGGAAAACGTATCATTCTTCATCTTGTTGCAGCACAAAGTGTAGGCAAACTTATGATAGATGTTCAGGATTTAGATATAGATTTGATGTCTTTTTCAGCCCATAAGGTCTATGGTCCAAAGGGATGTGGTGCGCTATACATTCGCTCAAAACCAAGGGTTCGCCTTATGCCTATTATTTATGGAGGAGGACAAGAGCAGGCGCTTCGCCCTGGCACATTAGCGACACATCAGATTGTGGGCATGGGGGAAGCATTTGAGATAGCAAAAAATGCTCAAAAAAATGAATATCAGCATGTGACGAGATTACGTGATATTTTTTTAAAAAACTTAGCTGTATTAGATGGTGTGATAATTAATGGTTCGGTAGAGAATAGGGTGCCCCATAATCTAAATGTCTCTTTTAGCGGTGTTGATGGTGAGTCATTGTTGTTGGCTCTTTCTGATCTATGTGTTTCCACAACAAGTGCGTGTCATGCTGCAAGTCTTGCCCCTTCTCACGTATTAACTGCTATTGGCGTTTCAGAGATTCAAGCTCTTTCGTCAATGAGGATTTCATTTGGTCGATTTACTACCAATGATCAAATATCCATAGCCTCTGAAAGAATTATTAATGAGGTCACTCGCCTACGGAAGTTGGCGTCATGATGGTGCGTTACAATGAGCTACTGCGAGAGCACTTTCTCCATCCAAGAAGAGATGATTTTGTTATAGGTATACAGTATCAAATTACAAAGCATGGTAGTGCGTTAGAGGGAGAGTTGATACATATTTATTTAGCAGTGAATGAGTATAATGTGATTACACATATTTATTATAAGGTGTTGGGTAATCCTTTTCTTATAGCATTACTTTCCTATTTGTCAGAGCAATTTACGAATCAATCTATTGAGAGTATAAAAAATTATTCATTTTCATCATTAGTTGAGCTGTTCGCAATTCCAAAAAATAGACGCTATTGTGTCATGCTTATTGAGGATATGATGTATGAGCAATATGAACAATGGAAGAAAAGAGATGACAATTAATATCAGTACGTCAAACGATCAGGGTATTTCACTTAGTGATAGCGCTATAAGCCACATAAAAAAACAGTTGCGCGTTCAGCAGGAACATAGTGCAGTGCGTTTATCTATTGTTAAAACAGGTTGCTCTGGATATGCTTATGAGTTTCAATTTGTCTCGGAAGCAACCCCTAAAGATAAGACTTATCAAATTGCAGGTATCAATATATACATTGATCATAAAAGTTATCCATATTTAAAGGGTACCTATGTTGATTATGTAAAGCAGGGTTTGAACTATAAGTTTGTTTACACAAATCCCAACCAAACAGGTGAGTGCGGGTGTGGAGAAAGCTTTACGGTGGATAAAAAGTTTTCTAGTTAGTTAAATATCTATCTATCTTTTTATTCTATATACCGCCGCTACCTAAAACGCGCAGCTCGCTTCCATTGAGTATAAATTGACGGTTAATGATAGTTAGCGAGCTGGTTTTCTTAAGGCTAACTTAATAAAAGCATAAAAAAAGTAATTATTTGTTAAAAAATAGCCATTTAGTGTTAATAATTCTAATTTAGTGTGTTATAATGATTCAAATTTGTTGAAAAGTTGTTACATAGCTCTTTATTTAACAAGTAGTTATAGCAAAATAAAGTGCTTGATGGAGAAAATTATGAGTAGTGTTATGATGAATGTTGAGTCTAGCCAACAAACTTTGGCTGAACATGTGGCTCAAGCAGTTAAAACTTACATGAAAACTGCTGGAAACATTGATGACTTAGATTTGTATCAATTAATTATCGAGGAAATTGAAGGCCCGTTGTTTCGTTCTGTAATGGAATTAACGCGATATAATCAGTCGAAAGCTGCAAGAGTGCTTGGTTTAAGTCGGGGTACCTTAAGAACCAAATTAAAGCACTATTTTGGTGATGAATTTATCGGAACTCGTTAATCTCACCATTTCTTTTAGAGCTTACCGCAATGGTAAGCTCATCTTTTTTAAAGTACTTATCTCTATATCGCTGTCCTTTTATAATGTACCTTTTTAGACTTCAATATAGCCAACTCAATATTGCTTTTTTGTCAAGACTAGACGAGGTACATACTTAATGGCATAGTGTAGGGCCGTCTTGCTTATGGATATTATTATGACGACTATGCGCGAAGGCAGCCAACAATACGCGAGTTTTCCAAAAGGTTTAGCGTCACTTTGTTTTGTACAAATTTTTTCAACGCTTAGTTTTAGTGTCTTATATTCTACTCTTGTTCTCTATATGACTTCAGGGCTTGGACTTTCACAAATTACAGCAAATGGATTAACTGGATTTTTTATTGCTTTCAATTATGGACTGCACTTGTTAGGGGGCTATTTAGGGGGGCGATTTATTAGTAATCGAGCCTTATATTCAGTTGGTATGGTGTTATTGGTCGCAGGATGTTTAATACTGAGCTTTCATTCGTTGAACTCTCTTTATCTTGGGCTAGCATTTTTTCTTGCTGGCAGCGGGCTGAATGTCACATGCTTAAACTGCATGGTTACTCAAAGATATAGCGATAATCATAAAGAGCGTGAGCAGGCGTTTTTTTATCTATATAGTGCGATGAACATAGGGTTTTTTTCAGGATTTACCGTCAGTGGTATTTTGGAAAAAACAGCAAACTATTCATTACTATTCTTATTCGGTGCACTTGGGAATATTATTGCTTTATATTTGATTGCAAGAAATTGGCATGATTTAGCTGATAAGACAACCGTCTTATCTCAATTTACAGGAAAACAAAAAATATATCGGTCTCTGCAAGGATTTAGTTTTGTTGCAGTCATTATCCCGATATTACTTTTTTTAACGCATTACTCTGCTTTTGCTAATCAGAGTATGCTCTTGGTTGGTGTGCTGATGATTGGCGTGCTATTTTTTCTTTCATTTACTCGAGATTCAAAACCTGAACAGAAAAAAATGCTTGCTTGTGTGGTGTTGATGGTTGCAGCGTTTATTTTTTGGACTTTATATCAGGTAGCGCCTATGGGACTCACGTTATTCATAAAACATAACGTCAAGACGACACTTTTCGGCTATAAGATCTCTCCCCAGTGGTTACAAAATGTTAATACCTTAGTGATTGTATTTGGAGGCCCAATGATTAGTCGCTATTTGGTCAAGCTTGACAGTAAAGGGTATAAAGTCAATATACCAACACAGTTTGTGTTGGCGCTGATGCTGGTGGGTATTTCATTTCTTATTCTTAGCTTGGGTATTTTTTATGCTGATGGTTATGGGTTTACGAGTATTTACTGGGTTATTATCAGTTATGTTCTGCAAAGTGTTGGTGAGCTCTTATTGTCACCTGTTGGCTATGCAATGATAGGTCAGTTGGCGCCCAAAAAACTACAAGGTGTGATGATGGGATCGTGGATGATGGTAACAGGCGTTGCAGCAACTTTATCAAACCACTTTTCAAATCTTATGGTTGGGAACACTATAACGACTAATCCGCTGGTTACCAATACTACGTTTAGCCATGAGTTTTATCGTTTGGGCTGTGGCGCGCTTCTCACCGGGTTTGCTTTACTTGCACTAGTTCCATTCTTGAAGCGTTTGATGGATGATGAGGAGCCTGATGAAGGTGTTGCAGATATTATAGACGTTGAGATGGCTTAGCAGTTTGATTATGTTTTTGCTTTTTGTAGTTTTATATTAATGGATTCTACAAAAAGCGAAAATATCATAGAAAAGTATATATATCCCCTGGGAACGTGATAGTGGCTACCATCAGCAATGAGAATTGTTCCTATCATCATAATGTAGCTAAGTGCCAGAACTTTTATTGTTGGATTTTCGTCAATAAGTTTACTTAACTTTTCGCTTGCGATAATCATTGCTAAAATCGCCACGCATATTGCCATAACCATAATATAAAATTTAGGTGTCATTGCAATAGCGGTAATAACACTATCAAATGAAAAAACGATATCAAGAACCGCAATTTGCAGGATAACATAGAGCAGGCTTTTAGTTTTAGGTGGATTCTTGGATTTCGCTACTTGAAACTGTGCGTGAATTTCTTCTGTACTTTTAAAAACTAAAAATGCCCCGCCGAGTAGAAACAAAAGATCGCGTATAGAAACAGGTTTATTAAGGATTGAGAATAAAACATGATGACTATTAGCCAATATAGATGCTATAGAAAGCAGCAGTAATCGTGTGATCAGGGCTAGTGACAAGCCTAGTTTACGAGCTAGTTTCTGCTTCTTCTTGGGTAGCGTTTGGCTTGTAATAGCAACAAAAACAATATTATCTATTCCTAAAATGATCTCCAAAAAAATTAGTGTTACGAGACTGATGATATCAGTAGGGAAGGCGCTCATGCTTTTTTCCATAATGATAGAAATTCATTGAAGTGATTTTTATCTTGAGACTGTAGATAAGAAGCTAATTGACTGTGCTTTTCGTTTAATTCATTTTGAGTTGTATTACCACGGATAAGCTCAAAGTGTAGATAAACGAGATAGGTATTGAGCACATCTGTTTCGCAATAATCTCTAATAGCATGGATATTTTCTGCTTCAAATAATGTTAATACATCGCCACCACTCGTGCCCATTTTTCCAGGAAAATCCAGCATTGTTGCGATGTCATCTAAGGGGGCATTTGCTCTAGGAGAGTACGCTGCAAGTAGGTCCATTAAGTCTAAATGACGATAATGATACCGGCTTAGGTAGTTATTCCAGCGAAAACTTTGCTCGTTGTCACCCTTTTCCCAATAGGTTGGGGCACTTATCCCATGGAGCAGACTTCGATAGTGTAAAACGGGTAGATCGAATCCACCGCCATTCCAAGTGACGAGTGTCGGTATATATTTATCAATACCATGGAAAAAGCGTGTGAGAATTGCTTTTTCGTCATCATTACTTTCTCCCACACTAAATACTTGTAGATGGTCTTGATGCTCAAATACAACTGAGATAGCAACCACTTGCTGCAGGTGATGCGCAATAAACGTGCTGCCATTTTTCTCTCGTTGTTTGAGAAACATAATATGACGAACTTCAGCATCGCTTAATTCTAATGGTAGATTGTATATTTTTCGAGCGCTAGTAGCATCTGGTATTGTTTCGATATCAAAAACAAATATACTCATGGAGTTCGTGTTAAAATGAACTTATTGTGAGAACATAGCATTATTTGTGAATAGGGAAAAGTCATGAGCAAACGTTTTTGGATTTATGTGAGTATAGTGCTGTTGTCGGCTTGCGCAACACCTCGTCCTGATAATATCAATAATGTTTGTAAGATATATAAACAATACCCTAAGTGGTACTGGTCTACCGAGCAAGTAGCGAGACGCTGGAAGGTACCACAGAGTATACAAATGGCTATTATTTATCAAGAATCAAGATTTAATTCAATTGCAAAACCGCCACGGACGAAGTTATTATGGATTATTCCATGGACGCGGCCATCTAGTTCATATGGATACACACAAGCTCTTGATTCTACATGGCATCTTTATAAGAAAGACACTGGTAAATACTTTGCTCGTCGTGATAATTTTCATGATGCTGTTGATTTCATTGGTTGGTATGGTTACAAAGCTTATAAACGAGCAGGTATCTCTCGTCGCGATCCTTATCGCTTGTATTTAGCTTATCACGAGGGTGTTGGTGGTTATCAGCGAGGGACCTATCGAAGAAAAGCTTGGCTAATGTCTGTTGCTAGGAAGGTCGCCAGACAATCTAGAAACTATGAAGCGCAATTAGCTAGGTGTAAGTCTCAGCTTAAAGATAAGCCATGGTGGCGCTTTTGGTAATGACTTTTAGCTCTTTCATGGTAGCATAGGCAATTTTGAGATTGCCGAAGAGGTTTTGATTTATGCGTATTATATTACTAGGACCACCGGGAGCGGGTAAAGGGACACAAGCTAAATTAATAGCTGAGCACTATCAGATCCCCCAAATCTCCACGGGTGATATGCTAAGACAAGCAATACGCGATAATACGCCTTTGGGACTTCAAGCAAAAGCAATCATGGACAGAGGAGAGCTTGTTTCAGATGACATTATCTTGTCTATTGTATCTGAGCGTATAACGAAGGATGACTGTCAAAAGGGGTTTTTATTTGATGGTTTTCCGAGAACATTGCCACAGGCACAAGCCATTTTAGATCAAAAAATCAGTATAGATTTTGTTATTGAACTTTTGGTTTCTGACTCGCTCATTATTAAGCGGATCAGTCAAAGGCGAGTGCATCCGCAGTCGGGGCGTGTATATCATTTAGAATATCATCCTCCTAAGACACCCGATCATGATGATATTACTGGTGAGCGGTTAATACAAAGGGATGATGATGAAGAGCAAACAGTTACTAAGCGATTACGGGTCTATCATGAGCAGACAAAGCCATTAGTAAATTTTTATAAACAATTGTCTGTATCAGGAGGTGCTAGTGGACCTCGGTACTGCTCTGTAAATGGGGAAGGTACGCCAGCAGAAGTACAAGCTGAAATTAACTCAGTGATTACAAAGGCGCGAGCATCATGAAGTGTATTAACTAATAAGGATATAAGGAGAAATTGGTGAGTGTTAATCAATTAACAATAGATAATTTTGAAAAGGCTTTGGACAGTTGCCCATTGTTATTTGTTGATTTTTGGGCTCAATGGTGTGCTCCCTGTCATATGTTTTCGAAGATTTTTGAGGAAGTTGCAGGTTTATATCCAGATATTAGCTTTGCTTCTGTTGATGTTGAAGCGGAAAGAGAGCTTGCTTCGAGTTTGCAGATAAGCTCTGTTCCTCACTTAATGGTTTTTAAAGAGGGCGTAGCCATTTATTCTGAGGCAACCACCTTAACAAAATCTGCTTTACTAGAAATAATAGTCCAAGCTAAAGCTTGTAAGTTGGCTACAGTTCATGACGAGACTAATAAGTGATAAAAAATAGGTAAAAAAAGGGGGGCATAGCCCCCTTTTTTGTTACTACCGCAAGAAAATAATGGTTACTTACGTTTCTTAGCAGCTACTTTTCTTTTAGCTGCAGGTTTTCTTTTAGCAACTACTTTTCTTTTAGCTGCTGGTTTTTTCTTAGCAGCTACTTTTCTTTTAGCAGTTGTTTTTTTCTTAGCAGCTACTTTTCTTTTAGCAGCTGGTTTTTTCTTAGCAGCTACTTTTCTTTTAGCAGCTGGTTTTTTCTTAGCAGCTACTTTCTTTTTAGCAGCTGGTTTTTTCTTAGCAGCTAC
>JAUICE010000039.1 GCA_030428185.1 Gammaproteobacteria bacterium | reverse complement strand
ACCATTATTAACAATCGATGCCGCTTGACGCAAAAGCCTTGCTTGCGGATTGTCCGGATGTATGGCAAAAAACTGCGTCATGGTCTACTCCCATTAGACTCAAATCACATCAATAAAGCCTCTCAGCAGAGGTGATTTTTTATTAAAAAGAAAAATCTACCAAAATAGCTTCAGATGGTAAATAACTCATATGAAGCCTGCAAGCGATTTCGGTTTATATCTTCTGGTTCATTCTTAGTGAGGGTCGCAAGAAGAAACCCATAAGAAATCAATATAACAAATTGTTTTTAATAGGTTTTTTTGAATAAACGCCTGGTATAATCTTACTTAACCTTAAATTCATCAAATCAAGCGAGATACCTACCTTGTGTTATACTTTAATTTATTAACTCATTCATATTATTTGATAATGAAAGTATTGTTTGATTTTTTCCCAGTTTTGGTTTTTTTTCTAGCATTTAAACTCTATGGCATCTATGCTGCAACCGTGGTTGCAATGGGGGCATCGGTTATTCAATCCGTTGCTTATTGGCTGATTCACAAAAAATTTGAAAAAATGCATGTCATTGGCATGGTCCTCATTATCACTCTCGGTGGAGCGACACTGTTTTTCCATGATCCAACATTTATCAAATGGAAGCCTACGGGTATTTACTGGGCTACAGCTTTAGCTTTTCTTATCAGTCGTTATGTTAGCCGAAAACCACTGATTGAAAAAATGATGGAAAATAATTTACAACTAAAGCGCAATATATGGAGACGCCTAAATTTGTTGTGGGTTAGTTTTTTCACCATCATGGGAATGCTAAATCTTTATGTTGCTTTTAACTTTGATACCAATACTTGGGTTAACTTTAAACTTTTTGGTGGATTAGGACTAACTGTTATTTTTGTGCTTGTCCAATCTCTTTATCTCGCTCGACATATTAACCAGATGGATACGACATCTTAGGAGAGATCTGATGCGTTTATTACTTGTAGAGGATGACATACAATTAGGTGAAGCGACAAAAGCAGGTCTCACGCAATTTGGATACACGGTCGATCTTCTACAAGATGGTGATAGTGCAAAGCTTGCTTTGCTCAATGAGCACTTTGATTTAGTCATTTTGGACTTGGGTCTACCAAAATCTTCAGGTCTTAAAGTATTGCAGGCTACAAGAAATGCAGGTATTGCCGTTCCAGTGATCATCCTCACCGCTAGAGAGTCTGTAGATGACAGGGTTAAAGGGTTGGATGCTGGTGCAGATGATTACATGACAAAACCGTTTGACTTAGATGAACTTTGTGCACGTGTTAGAGCACTCATCCGTCGCTCTAGTGGTCGTGCGGACTCAACCATACAGTATCGAAATATTGAGCTAGACCCGGCTGCACACTCGGTATACTTAGATGGTATTGAAGTCAAGGTTCCTAGAAGAGAGTTTTCCTTATTACAAAAGCTACTAGAAAATTGTGGTAGTGTCTTGTCTAGAGATCAACTCATGCAAAGCATGTATGGTTGGGATGGAGATGTCGATAGTAATACACTAGAAGTCCATATTCATAATTTAAGAAAAAAGCTTAACGCAAATTTCATTCGTACCATACGAGGCGTAGGCTATATGGCTGAAAAAGAAGATAAATAACTCCATGGTTAGAATATCGATTCGCAAGTTCCTTCTTGTAAATTTATTGCTTGCTATCACCATTACAACGACCTTAACTGCAATTGGTAATTACTATCTTGATCAAAAAGATATTCAAGAACATCTTGATACTTTAATGGCGATATCTACCATGTCGTCTCAAGCATTACTCGGTGATGATATTCATCAAAGGCCTTTAAATGAAATTCAGCAAGCATTAGATAACATACCTAAAAAACTTAAACGCCACTTTAAGCAACAATTTATTAATAGTGGTACGCCTATCTCATATATTAATAAGTTTAATTTTCAAGTTTGGAGTGATGATGGACAGCTTCTTTTGCACTCACCCAATACCCCTAAAGTTCCACTAACCAGTGATAAAGATGGCTTTAATGATAAAAAAATTGATAATCAAGACTGGCGAGTTTTTACCGCCTACAATCCCATTGCTGGCGTAAGAACCGTTGTTGGTGAGCGCTATAACACCAGAAATGAGCTCGGTCACCGTATTGCCCAAGATGATTTATATATCATGTTATTGACCTTCCCTTTATCTGGTCTTTTAATTTGGATCATTATTGGAAAAGGACTTGATAGTTTAGATGCTGTTGCTAAAGAGGTCTCAAATCGCGCACCTCATCAGCTGGATCCATTGGATACCGGTGATATCCCTGAAGAAATTTTACCGGTTATAAAAGAACTTAATAAGCTGTTCTATAGGCTTGATCAAGCATTTGAAAGAGAGAAGCGCTTCGCAGCAGATGCAGCGCACGAATTAAAAACGCCCCTGGCTGCACTTAAAGCACAAGCGCAAGTCGCTTTAAAAACAAAAGATGAAAAGGAGCGGAAAAAAGCATTAAAAAATTTAATCAAAAGTGTCGATAGAAGCACGCATATCGTACAACAGCTATTAACGCTTAGCCGTCTCGTGCCTGAAAGTGGTTCTATTAGTGATATTACTGAAGTGAACTTGGTCACCTTATGTCGTGAAATTATTTGTGATCTGGCTCCGAGCGCGATTGAAAAGCAAATTGAGATTGCTCTTGAGACAAAAATAAAAGTAGCGAAGATTACGGGTAACTTTACAGCCTTAAGTATCTTAATTAGAAACTTAGTCGATAATGCTATACGTTACACACCTGAAAGCGGTCATGTCACTGTAGAAATCACTAAAGAGAAAAATCACATTACTCTAAGTGTTACCGATACTGGCCCTGGTATTCCTGAAGAATTTCGCAAGCGCGTATTTGAGCGCTTTTTTCGCGTATTTGGAAACAGTAGTCCAGGTAGTGGATTAGGACTTGCGATAGTTGAACAAATTGCAAACCTTCATAGTGCCTCCGTTACTCTTAAATCTCCCAAAGATCACTCAGGCCTCAAGGTAGACGTTATTTTTACCACATAATCCTTGATTAACTCTTTTCTAATTGGCGTCATTAGCCATAAACTATTTTGGGACTTTAATTATTTTCAAATAAGCATGATTGAATTTTTGTTACTTTCCCTGCTTTTCAGGAAGAAAACCACCGGCTTGCATGGCCCAAAGTTTCGCATAATGTCCATTTGGCTTAGCAATTAAGTCCTCATGCTTGCCATCTTCAATGATTTTACCTTCATCAAAGACTAAAATTCTATCCATTTCTGATAGCGTAGATAAACGATGAGCAATAACAATCGTTGTTTTGTTTCTCATCAAATAACTTAAGCTTTCTTGAATTTTTTTCTCAGTAACAGAGTCTAGCGCAGATGTCGCTTCATCAAGCATCAATATTGGTGCATTTTTTAAAATAGCACGTGCAATGGCCACTCGTTGCCGCTGCCCTCCAGATAGTTTTATACCTCTTTCGCCGACCAAAGATTCATAGCCTTTAGGCATTTTAAGCACAAAATCATGACAATGCGCTAACTTTGATGCTTTTAATACGTCTTCATCACTGGCATTAATCTGTCCATAACGAATATTATCCATCATCGTCCGATGAAATAACGTCGCATCTTGAGGAATAATACTAATATGTCTTCTCAACGATGACTGCTTGACCTCTTTAACATCTTGATCATCAATAGTCACTGCCCCACTTTCGACATCGAATAGCCGTAAAATTAAATTCATAAATGTACTTTTACCGCTACCAGAAAAACCAACTAAACCAACTTTTTGTCCCGGCTCTATCACAATACTATTGTTAGCAAATACCTTGGCACCATCTAGATAGTGAAAGGTCACATTTTTGAACTCAATTTTACCCTTAGTGACAACAAGCTCATTTGCATCCTGTTTATCTACAATACCATGCGGTACAGTTAATATTGTTAGCGCTTGCTCGCACTTTCCAATCTCTTCAGTAAAACGTACGAACTGACTAGCAATATACCAAAGATTAAAAAACATTGAGATTGATAGTGACATCACTAGCGAAAAATCACCAATTGTCACCTGATTTTGGCTATAAAGGTGAATTAAGGCAAACATATTCGCCGACATCAATAAAACAATCGTAACATCCCAAAACATGTGCATCACTAAAATTGCACGTTGTTTATCTCTGTCCTTATTCACCGTATCATGGGTGACGGAAGCGACATGTTTTTTCTCATGAGTTCTGGCTGCAAAGAAACGGATATTCAATACATTTGAAATACTATCTACCACATGTCCGACCAAAGTCGTTTTAGCTGTTGCATAAATATTTGATAACATTTTAATGCGTTTAGAGAATAAAAAAGTTACACCAATAAATAAGCTTGCCCAAATAAGCAGAATGATTGCAAAAACTGGGTGAACAATTGCCATAGTTAAAAGCGCTAAGCTCAAACCAAACACTTGCGCCAGTCCATCGTCTAAAATTTCTAAAATAGCAATAACACCAGAGGTCATATCAAAAATTTTATTTGAAAGACTACCTGCAAAATTGTTTTGAAAAAAATGATGATCATGATCAATTAAGTAGCCATACATGTACTTAACAATGTAGTATCGAACAGTCGGAAATAGTTTTAATTTTAACCAGTCAACGATTCGCATATTCAATGCAGTCAAACACCATAGTACAATGTAAACAGCAATTAAGGGTTCAACAACGGTAAAAATATCTTGCTTATTACCTTTAAAGTGCACCACCTTATCAATAATCAATTTTAAAACATATGGCGTGAGCGCATTAGATATCCCCCAATAAAGTCCTGTCATCAATAATGCAAAAAAATACCAGGGATATGTTTTAAAAATGTCGCTAAAGAACTTCTTTAATGTCATGATGATTTATACTTTTATACTTTGTTTTAGTGCATCTCTAATTAAAATATCTGCGTTTTTAGTACCATCATCCACAGCATCAATCATTTTTTTAGCTTGAGTCTCTTTATACCCAAGTGCGACTAACGCTTGTATGGCATCATGAGCTATATGGAGGTTTTGTTTGTCTATAGAAAGTTCCTCGTCATCTAACACCTCTCCTTCTAATGCTTTAGGTAGACTATCACCCATTTCAATTAAAAGTCGCTCAGCCGTCTTCTTACCAATGCCTGGAAGTTTTACCAATCGATTAATATCTTTTTGATGCAGTATGGTTAATAACATCGTTGGTGTAACGCTAGATAAAATAGCTAAAGCACTTTTTGGTCCAATGCCATTTACTTTTAACAATGAAATAAACACCTTTTGCTCTGAGGTCTGCTTAAACCCATAGAGTGTGATGGCATCCTCACGAACAATCATTTGAATATAAAGAGACTCACTCTGCCCTTCATTGGCCATCATAAAATGAGTATGCATCGATGTATACACCTCATAACCAACACCATTGACATCTAAAATCACTACATGTGGTTTTTTATTAATTATTTTACCGGATAAAAAAGCTATCATCTGAGTCCTTCAGTATTTTGTGCTCTTGCTAAAGCTAGCTTACTTTGTTTTGTATGGGCATGACAAATTGCAATAGCTAAAGCATCCGCCGCATCTGTTTCAGGTATAGAAGACAATAACAATAAGTGTCGTATCATTAGCTGCACCTGCTCCTTTGAGGCACCTCCGAAACCAACAACCGCTTGCTTTACTTCTCTGGCTGAATATTCATATACATCTAGGCCTTGAGATGTAAGCGCGACCATTGCAGCTCCTCTAGCATGACCAAGTGTTAAGGCAGATTGTGCATTTTTGTGCATAAACACCTGTTCAATGGCGGCCTCATCAGGCTTATAAAGCGCGGCTATACGTTTAATCTCCTCGAAAATTTTCTCTAACCTTATAGCAAGCGCGCCTCCTCCTAAAGCAATAACACCGCAGTCAATAAACATAAGTTTTTGCTGCGATATCTTAATAAGCCCGTAACCTGTTTTCCTTGAACCTGGATCTATCCCTAAAAAAATACTCATAGCTGTTCAATAATTTCAGATGAAATATCCGCGTTTGTATAAACAGTTTGTACGTCGTCTAAATCCTCTAACATGTCCACCAATCGTAACACTTTTGTTGCCGAATCAACATCCATAATAGGCACCATGGTTTGTGCACTCATGGTTAGTTCACTCTCCTCTGGTTTAAAGCCCTTTTCAATAAGCGCTGATTGAATACGATGGTAGTCTTTTTCAGCACAAATCACATCAATGCTTTCTTCTTGACTCAAAATATCTAAAGCACCTAAATCAAGAGCGACCTCCATTAATGCTTCCTCATTAATATCCAAAGAAAAACTAATTTGCCCTTCTTTTGTAAAAAGATAACTAACTGAGCCACCGGTACCTAAGTTACCACCACATTTAGAAAATGCATGACGAACTTCAGAAACTGTTCTGTTTTTATTGTCCGATAAGCAATTGACTAAGACGGCTACACCACAAGGAGCATATCCTTCATAAGTCATCTCAACCATATCATCACCCTCTAAGCCGCCCGCGCCGCGTTTAATGGCATTTTCAATGGTATCTTTCTTCATATTTGCTTTATACGCTTTTAACAACACATCACGCAATCTAGGATTAGCATCTTCATCAGCTCCACCCATGCGTGCCGCAACGGTTATTTCACGTATTAGCTTGGTAAATATCTTGCCTCGCTTAGCATCTTGAGCGCCTTTTCTGTGCCTAATATTGGCCCATTTACTGTGTCCTGCCATTAATTACCTCGTTATAAATTCACTCCAAGATATCTTGAAACTTAAGTTTTGCTCATAATAAAATCAAAACTGGGCTTTTTGATATATATTGGGTATAAAAGACGCCAGTATAACGAATCTATGAGTATTTTAAAAAGTTAGGGGACCGCTTGAATCTAAAAAAGACTCTCATCATCAACTGGATATTAATTTTTATATTTGCGATTATCTGCCAGCTTTATAATTATTATCATACCCACTATATTGGCAACCCCTATTTACCAACTTATGCTCATCCTATCATCCTCTATTTATGCTTAATATATAGTGGCGTTAGTGTCACATTTGGGCCGTCGCATTATGTTACAAAAACTTCAAAACGAGCAATTGCTGTTTATCTTTGCCTTTGGGTACTAGTACTGCTGACCGACAGCGTCCAATATACACCATTCAAACCCATTGACCACCTGCTTTATCAAGCCGATCAGCTATTGTTTTTTGACACTCAAAGAACCCTCGCTTGGGTTTTTGAGCATCCAGCTATTACTAAGCTATTAACCTATTCATATGCCTTTCTTGAAATTGAAATGGTATTACTTTTTTTATGTCTTATTGTCATAAACGATAATCAGTGTCTTAAGGAGACTCTTTTTTTACTATTATCTACTGCGCTTATTGGCTTTAGCCTCTATTATTTTTTTCCAACACTTGCACCAGCAAGCATCTTAAAAAGTCCATATTTTTTTAAAGAGCAGTTAGATACTGGTATAAAATTTACGCAAATTCATCATTACGTTTATCCAAGCACAATGGAGGGTGGAATGATAGCGCTACCCTCTTTTCATTGCATTTGGGCTTTAATCACACAGAGATATACCAAAAGGTGGCCTTATATTTGGTGGTTATTATTACCAATTAATACACTCTTAATAACTGCTTGTGTCGCTCTTGGTTGGCATTATCTTATAGATATTATTTTTTCATGCTTAATATACTCTCTTATTGTATTTTTATTAGGCATATATTTAAGGGAAAACGCAAAAGGTAAATTAAACATCACTACATTCAGATATTAGTCTAAAATAATAAATTGAAATAACTAAATAAAAAGTATAAATAATGAACACTACTAAGCCGTCTCCTGAAAATGAAGAAACAATGGCCATACTGGTTGATCAACTCAACTCATCCCTTGAACCTAATTTAATCATCGAACAATTCTTCAAATTGCTTAAGGCCCGTAAACTTGCTGATGGACTCATCTATAAAAACTTAGAATTGAATATTTCTCAGCATATCGGCCAACTTTCAAAACATGAATGTAATCACGAAATCGAAAGTGGTGAAACTAAGCTCGGATATTTGTCAATTTCTAGAAAGAAAAAGTATACTCATGAAGAACAAAGTAAACTACAAAGGGCTTTGTTTTTTATAAAAAATCCTCTTAGAAACGCATTTTTACATCGTAAGGCCATTCATGCTGCTATACACGATCCGTTAACAAAATTGTATAATCGAAGTACACTTGCGGAAAGTCTAAGCCGTGAAATTAATCGCTCAAATCGCTATCAAAAACCCCTATCAATCCTTCTTATTGATTTAGATGACTTTAAAAAAGTTAATGATCGCTTTGGGCACTTAGTAGGCGATAAAATTTTACGATTCGTTGCGGCAACCGTTCTTGATACACTAAGAGAAACCGATATTGGTTTTCGTATTGGTGGCGAAGAGTTTTTAATTATCCTACCAAATACTAATGAAATAGGTGGAAAAATTCTTGCAGAGCGCCTAAGACGAAAAATTGAGCAATCCAAGAGCAATAATGATAAAAACAAACCAAATATTACCGCAAGTATCGGATTTGCTGTCTATCATTCTGATGAGTCCATAGGCCAGTTTTTCTCTAGAGCCGATAAAGCGTTATATTCGGCTAAAAAGAAAGGGAAAAATACCGTCATTACAGCGTAGTGTGTAAATTTTATTTATTTTTTTTCCATGCTGCGCTAATATCGACCTTATTGGTATGGTTTTTAATGAGAAGGGTAAATGTCGGGTAAGCAAAAAGCAAAGACTCTGGTAGACGCGTCACTAGCTGTACCCTTGCTTGTAAAACAATTACAAACTCAAAGCGATGACATCAGTAAAGAGATGTTAGGACTTTTACATAACCTATCTTCTTTGCAAGAGACTATCAATACAATACTGCCTAGCGCACTCTTAGAACGAAGCAGTAAGAAATATAAAAATGATAAAACTGTATTTAATCTCACTACTCAAGTTAATGACTTAAATGAGCGAACTAAGCGCCTACAGGATATAGCTAGTCAACAACTAGAGCAAGAATCTCATGATGTAAACTCACTGGCTCAATTAGGCGTTGAGTATGAAAAACTTAAACAAGAGATATTAAGCATCAAGAAGGTAGTTGAAAGATGTCTCGCTGACATTAAGAAACATAAAGCACAGTTTGAAGAGGCCAAACAGTGCTACGAAAGTAAGATGACTGCTATTTATAGTAGATGTGACTTAAACCAATTTGACTCGAAACTTTTTCATGATATCAGCGTACGTGCGCACCAAGAAAAAATATTAGCACTAAGTAAAGAACTTAACGAATTAGAAAAAACCAACAAAAAGCGATTAGTAAAACACACAAAAATATTCATTAAAGGTGAGCATGCCACTCAAATATACTTACAGGAAGGCGTCAATTTATATCAATCACTTTCTCGTGAACTCAGTCAAATAGAAGAGACATTAAAAGAGCCTATTACCGCTATCAATAATGCTAGATATATGGTTATAAGCAATGAAATAATAGTGCAAGATCATATAACACGTTTGAAGGAGCGAGTAACGCTTCCCACCGCACACCAACAACCGTATAGTCAATCATCTATATTAAGTAACTATGTTGAATCAATGGAGCTATTCTTAGCTAATATTGAAGATATTGAGAAAAAGCATCACGAGCATCTTAATCAATTAGAAATCGATGATCATTGGATTAGTAATGCCAATAAAAAGCGAGCAATGACCTTAAAGCTTCTTGAAAATATCGAGCCGCCAATTAATAAACACTATAACGACGCACTCACCGAGATTAGGCGTATTGATAGTATCATTTTAGATAATACCAAAGAGATCAACGACAAATATCATCAGGCAAAAGAAGAGATAACCTCCACTCTTGATGCGCTTGATGAATTAATCAATACACTTAAATCATCCGGCATATTTATTAAAGAGAGTGGTGATTATCAAAAACGTTACGATAGTATAAGAAGTGATTATCAGAATTTTTTAATCTACCAAGCCTCTATTGCTGAACTAAGTAAAAGCCAACTCTACAACCAACATAAAACCTTTTTAACTAATATAGCAACCTATCAATCTGGACTTCTTTTAGATATCAAAAAGCTTGCCCATGAGGCAAAAAAGTTTATGGTAAAAAAGAAACAAGAGTTTAATCAACAAGTCGATAACACGACTCAAATACTTGCTGAGCTGGCGAATTTTAATGAGACAGATAAGGGTATACCTAGTTATTTAGAAGATGGAACTTATCAACATAATAACCGACAATACGTTATTACATCAGAAAACAAAACAATTAGACTTTCTATCAGCGATGCAATGATTGAGGAAGTCAATAATCACCGTTTTTATGAGCTAAATCCCTCAGGGTTTTCTCCACCTCTAGCTGCAAAAAAAGTCATGGTTACCCAGGTACTTGAAAAGCACAACATCAAAAATGGAGAGTTGCTCTGCTTTTTGCTAAAAGAGTCTAAAAAGAAAAGAGCATGCTCGGCTGAGCATGCTTTAGCCACTCAGTTAATTGAAACAATTAACGACCTGAATACTAGCATCCAAGATAATAATTACGAAGATTCGATTACCAATATTGTGGCAGCTCAAAATACGCTTCAAAGTATCAAGCGTAAAATATCCGCTCTCACTGTAGAGTACTTAAACTTACATATTAAAGATAAAAAAATATTTTTAAAAAAAATCTTAAATATTATTCAACATGAAATCGTTAATGGACCCATTGAGTGCTTATCAGATAGTGACCGCTCAGGACTCACACAAGCGATACGCATTTGGATAATAGCACCCATTATGAGTTTTTGCCGACACCATTTTGGTTGGTTTAAAAGTAGGCCTACCTTCTTTGCAGGCTCTGAAGAAAAGCGCTTATTCAAGTGTGGTATGGAAGCTCGTATACAGATTGAAGCTGAAATCCATCCTCTTTCTACTAGAGTTTGCTAGAGCATAACGCTATTTTGGCCTAAAATAGCTATGTTCAAATAATTTTGTTAAATCAATTGGTTATATTTTTCCTACCAAAAAATCACTTTTCAAATCAGATTTATCTATAACAAATTTATAAACAATCCTATAACTGCATCATGAATGGCTTCTAGATTAGAAAAACAAATTGTTTTTCTGGCTAATCGCTTTATACTCTGTCAGGTTGCACTGGATTATTGATAAAGCCGATTACCACAAAGCAAAAGTCGTTAAAGAAAAAGCTAAAGAACTTAATATTAAACCACCTTTTTTGCCTCCCTATAGCTCAAATTTAGCCAATAACAGAGCGATCACCTAATGTTTTAGCCTGTACAGAGTGCAATTACCGTACTTTTTCGGTGTGGTTAATAATTTCTTAATGTTTGTTTTGTACAATATGATTTAACTTAAATCAGAAGAAGATTATTTTAACAGCTTTTTTTACATTTTCATTAGGCTTAAAAGATTTTCTTAACAATTAACTGAGAGAATTGCAAAGCAAACACAGGAGACATACAAATGGCAGACGATAGACAACCACAACAGCAACCACAGCAACAAAGACAAAGGGCAAGAAGACTAGATCAGCTTGTACCCAATGAGAGACGCGCACATCTTCTCGCTTTACAAGGCGTTTTCAGAGATGCTGCAAATGAAGCACATAATAATAGAAACGTTCAAGAAAGACAGGAACATGCGGACTTAGCGGATCATTATCGTGAGGCAGCTGACAATGAACTGCAACAAAATGATAACAACAACTTAAACCGTTAGCGTAGTACTAAAATCTACCCAAGACACTTGGGTAGACACACGCTCTGCTCGTCAAAAAAACTCGCCTTAATAGCATTAAAAAACAGGTAGTGCCTCAAACCTGTTGAGGTTATAGAATTCCTCCTGTGAAGGTTGAAGAGGTTCAAATAGATGAGATGTGGAGCTTTGTTGGCAAGCGAAATACGCAGACAATTGAGCGTAAGCATTTAACTTTGCGCACCAGAATTAAACGATTAGCTAGACGTACAATCTGCTTTTCAAAACTAGAAAAAATGCACGATATTGTTATTGGCTTGTTTATCAATCGATATGAGTTTGGGCGAACTATTTGAATCCAATCAACTGATTTGAGGCACTACCCAATAACGCTTAGCGCAAAGACTCTTTTTCTTCTAAAGAAATCGCTCTAGCCTCATTTTCTAGCATTATCGGAATATCATTTTTTATTGGAAAAGCCAATCTGTCAAATTTGCAAATAAGCTCTTTTTTCTCTTTCACATAAAGCAGGTCGCCCTTACATAGAGGACAGGCTAAAATTGCCAATAAAGATTTATCCATTTTTTTTTCTCCAAGCAACATCGTTTCTTAAATAAACAGGTGCTGCATCTAATACATCAACATCATCAACTGTTTTTGCCAAAGTTAATAAATCCAGTATGTCTGGGTAAACATCCTCATAATAGCCAGAAAATAACGAGCGATTTTTACTAAAAATGTCATCAAAAGAACTCAAACCATCTCCTGCTATTGCCCAACTACCATCTTCTATTAATTTTAACTTATCGGGATGAATAACTTTCTCATCATCATAAATACGACTCAACCCATACTCAAATAGATAGCCTGCTTGATAAACTTCTGACATCTTAGCATCATTGACTACGAATACTTTATTGTGACCAAATTTTCTATGAACTGTATTTGCTAGCACTTCTAAACTCGATACTGGACGAAGAGGTAAGTCATGAGCAATGGCTAACCCTTGGGCAACGCTTAAGGCTATCCTTAAGCCGGTAAAACTACCTGGCCCAGAGCCAAAAGCAATGGCATCTAAGTCATTTAAAGACAATGCTACGTGCTTCAAACAATCCTTGACAAAAGGCAAGGCATATTTAGCCTGCATACGGGGCTCATCATTGACACAAGTATACACCTCATCATTATTGACAATACCCACTTGTAATTTACTTGAAAAAGTATCAATGGCTAATAACTTCATTATCCATAGAGAGCAGCTGATTTTGGATGAATTCTAACACAATTTGCTCGCTTCTTGTTTTTTTTAATGCATATAAGCTATTAAAAAAATCTGCGCCATAAGCTTTTTCAGCTAGTCGTGGATCACAGACAACCAGGATACCTTTATCATGTTTTGATCGAATCAAACGACCCAGCCCCTGCTTTAATACGATCACTGCATGAGGAAGCTGATAAGAGGCAAATGCTGAACCACCTGAGCTCTTTATTATTTGCGCTCTTGCCTGAAGAATAGGACAGCTTGGAGACTCAAATGGCAACCTAT
The DNA here is from genome assembly GCA_030428185.1 of Gammaproteobacteria bacterium. Lineage (GTDB taxonomy): Bacteria > Pseudomonadota > Gammaproteobacteria > Legionellales > Legionellaceae > JAUICE01. The sequence continues at coordinate 5,042 of JAUICE010000039.1, read as the reverse complement.
CAATAATAACACAGGATAGTGTGGGCCCCTTGACATCAACCCCCTCCCAAAAGCTATAAGATCCCAATAAAATTGCATTATCTGTGGAGGCAAACGAATCCAAAAGCTGAAGTTTTGGCATTTGGCCTTGTACAAACACCTTAAGTGATGTTTCTTTCTCAAAGTATATTTGTGCCTCTTTCATCGCCTTGATACTGGTAAACAAAAAGAAAGTTCTGCCATTTAGCGAACTAATAATGGGCAGTGTGCGCTCAAACATTATTTGATTATAAGAACTTGTTTGAGGTTTAGGTAAGCCTCTAGGAAAATAAAAAAGTGCCTGTGTTTCGTAACAAAATGGACTATCTAAAATAGCTGTTTTAGCATCATTAATGCCTAGCTCAGACATAAAATAGGTCAGCTTTGCATTAACACTTAAGGTTGCAGAGACATATATATAGGTTGTATTGCTATTCAAAATGGCCTGGTATGCTTCGTGTATCGACAATGGCGTCTTATGAATAGCAAAACTATCATTAAATATTTCTATCCAGTGCGCGTAATTAATACTCTCGTTTTGTAAATCTTGCAGCAAACTGATGTGATTAGTGATCCTTTTTAACACTTGCTCAAATGCTTTGCTTCGTATCGCAACTCGCTCTAAATGCTGCTTTAATGCAAAACATGCTTCAAATAAAGCTTCATTTGCATTCAGTATTTCAGATGATTTTACCAATCTATGCCAGGGTACCCGCTCGTTTCGTAGCTTTAAAGCTAAAGAAAAAGCATTTGCTTTCTTTTTTAAATCGACAATATAATCAAGCAAATCAGCATCATCATTCGCTAGTTCTAGTTGAGCTTCTTTTAATTCATGGCAAATTAAAGCTAACTGCCTTGATGATAGTTTTTCGCCAAAAAAGTTAGTGCCAATCTGTGGTAGCTGATGCGCTTCATCAAAAATAACCACATCTGCGCTCGGCAATATTTCAGCAAAACCCTCTTCTTTAAGCACGCTATCAGCGAAGAACAGATGATGATTAATCACAACTAGCTCTGCATCAAGTGCCTTTTTTCTCGCTTTATTCAAAAAACACTTTTGGTAATACTCACAATCGGTACCTAAGCAGTTTTCACTGGTCGAAGTGATATCGCGCCATATTTCATCATCCTCGCGTATATCAGGTAATTCGTTAATATCACCTAATAAAAGCATCGGGATATGCTCTTTAATCAAGTTTACTTTTTTAAGTTTTTTCTTTTCTACTGTATTTGTAGCGCTATACTCAACGTTATGTATTGCATGCAAACAAAGATAATTTGCTCTGCCTTTCAATATAGCCTTAGTGCGGCTTTTATTAAGTGCCTTAAGTAACAAGGGTAGGTCTTTAAAATATAATTGCTCTTGTAAGTTCTTAGTACCTGTCGAAATGATAATTTTTTTACCTGATAATATGGCTGGCACCAAATAACCATAAGTTTTTCCTACGCCGGTGCCCGCCTCAACAACCAAGGCTTGCTGCTGTTTGATTGCATGCTGAACTAACTCACCAAGCTTCGTTTGCTCCGCCCTTTCATAAAACCCTTGAATAGCATTTGCAAGCAAACCACCTGTCTTAAAGGAGTTATCAAGCTTCATTCGTCCCAATCACGTTTTAAGTACTCTAGCTTATCTTCAACATTTTCCCAGTCTTTTGCATCAACAAGACCTTCCTTTTGACTAGTAATATTTGGCCACTTAGCAGAAAGTTCCTCATTGATTTGCAAAAATTGCTCTTGCTCTGGTGCTAACTCATCTTCTGAAACAATTGCCTCAATTGGGCACTCTGGTTCACACAATGCGCAATCAATACACTCATCAGGATTAATAACAAGAAAATTAGGTCCTTCATAAAAGCAGTCTACTGGACAGACCTCGACACAATCCGTGTATTTACATTTAATACAGTTCTCTGTGACCACAAAAGTCATCAAAATCTCCTATGTTCGGAGCAAAACGGACCAACAGGGTTTCTTAGAAGCAGTACTTAACTTAAAGATAAACTGCTACAATCTTGGAGCTCTTAGCACACCCTGACCTACAATAAGAGAATGACTCTATCAAATAGTCCGAAGAGTGTGAAGTATTTCAAAAAGATTAAGGTTTGGATTTTTTGATAGAGGAATGGCTATTCCATTCCGATTGAGAAAAATACCAAAGATTGAGCATTTGGCAATGCTCGCTTTTAGACTTCAATATCTACTGTGGCCAGAGGTATGATGCGCTGGTCTCAGCCACACGCCTTAGCAAGTCCGTTGGAGTCACGAACCCCTGTCGTTGCATCATCTTTCCCTTTAGGTTTATGGAAGAAAAACGACTGTGGCTTTTGACCAGGTTGGGGGTTATTTAACTCCATCCCATCTAGCTCTGAATGAAAAGCTTCATAATTTATTTTCTCAAAACCTAAACCTTTAGGGGCACTAAAAGCAATATGATCAAAGCAGCCGGGACGCCTTTCTAATTCCTCACGAAATACCTGTGCGACAACATGCGGATCATTCGCATATACACCACAACCAAAAGCTGAAAAAATAGCATTTCTCTGACGGTTAATAATCAGCGTATCTAAAATTCCTCCAACTCTTCGACGAGCATCTTTTTTAAATGCATTAACAAACTCAGGATTTTGCCAATCAGCGTCAATTGGAGGCAAATTATCATGCCAACGCCCCAGCTGCCCATCGCTTAGTCTCGTCGCTGCGGCATTGACAACATAAAATGGAAGTAGCTTATCATCAGAGAGAAGTGGATAATGATGATCGGTAATGTATCCTGTCTTGTAGACTTCTGGATATTCACGTGGATCTGCCTCCATTCTTAAGCTTGCGTCTCTGAAATACAATAGCGGCTTAGGTACAAACTGCACTTTATGCGCTGACTCAGCAGGCTTGCCAACTATTGAAGACAATAATTTCAGTTCAGCACTATTCATCTCTGGAATGGCTTTGAGTAAAGATTTTAAGTCGGGCTTATATCGATATGCCTGCTCATCTTCGGAATAATAAATAGATTCAAATGTATCCATTATCACTTTTGACGCATCCGTTCGCGTCCAAAGATCTTCTTCTTGTGCACTACCATATGGAAAATCACCGCCAGGATAGTCAGCACTACCATTGACCAATACACTGTATGGCTTACCATTTTTTTCAGTATGTTTAGCCAGCAGACTACCCCACTCGCTGTCAGATACTTCAACTATGTTTGGTTTAGGAAATTCTTGTGCCTCTTGCTTCCACCTAGCTAAATTCTCATCTGCTAAACGACGCATTCTAGGGTAACGACTAGTGTTAATCGTGTCGAGAGTATCCTTTGAGGCTTTAAATCTTTCTGCACAGCCTGGATCTGTAAGGCGTTTCCAAAACGTCGGCCTTCGACTCTGAACATAATTCATGTAGTTATGTTCAACAGGTGGATTGGTACTTACGCTCGTTTCAACTCGGTGATAGTCATTGGGAGCGCTTTTACCTGTGTGTATATTGCGAACACCCTCTCCGGTGTTACTTGAACCATGAGACTGTAAAAAATTGTTTCTCACACTCTCAAAGTTCTTAACTCGCTTAGCGGCACCCAATACTCTTCGACCAGCTCTAAACATAATTATCTCTTTATTTCCACTATACCGCTTTGAAAGCGGCAAAATTAGAACAAGATTAACATTAAATATACAAAGATACAACTATAATGTTAATAATTCCTTAACAAACAGTGCGCACACCTTTACATTATATGTGTTTTAATTAACAAACCTCCCTCTTTTAAGCCTTAGTTAATATTTTTTGACCATACTTAAAAGATCAGTTACTAAATAGGTCGATATAAGATGAGCCCAAAGGCAAAAAACTTTATTAGTGCAATTGAACAATTTATACGCCAATCTGGTTGGAGTATCAATGTATTTAGTCGAAGACAATTACTTCAGCAGCATCGAGTTGCACATAGATATTTAAACCAACTGCTTAAAGATGGACATATACCTGAGGATGGGTTAGTGGTAAGAGCTGTGACAAGTCAAGAAATTCAACACTATTTACTCAATGAATCTGGGTTAATAGGAAGAAACGCTCATACAAGCACAAGTGACAATCATTGTGCTCATCAAAATTTAGCCAGACATTTAATTGATAACGATAGTCGAACATTACTATCATTTGCAGGAGGAGAAAATGTAAGCATCCACGACTCTCTTGAATATGCTTTGCAATATACAACATTTCACGGCCCTAAAGACTCTTACCTTTTAATCATGGCATTACCCCCTGTCTACATGGAGCCCAGAATAACCCTTAAACTGTTACCAGAAGAATTTAACGCATTCGATAATTTAGTCGACCAAATAGAGCGAAGCACTTTAGATCCCGACAGTATAGGAATCAGAAAGTCCTCTAGCATTGAGCAGGCACAAAAACATGAGGTGGTCAAAGTGACTGGGATAGAGAAAGGTTGGTTTAACACCCGATTAACTTTTCAATCAGTAGTCGCTATTTTTAGCGTAGATACTATCGGTAAGGTCTTGGGGCACTTTTTAAGTGCAAGTAGAAAGCAATCTGTAAAAGGCATCATATCTAACCCACATCCGCAGGCGCCAACATTTTCCATTTTAGCGGCCTATGATAATGACAGTGCGGATAATCTTGGTATCAGCACTAGCGATATTAATAAAAGAGCTTATGAAGCTAGCATCATTACAGATAGCAGCATGCGGCTATTATCAACAGAAGAAGCCTCTAGTGCTGCTACACTACTACAGGCTTCTTTTCCTGTAAGGCCAGGTATACATCAAAAACGAATTATTGAAGTTCCAAAAGATATCAGTCCATCAGATGTACCAACATACCTTGCCGAAGAGCATGAGAAATTCTATAAGAGCACCCCTACGAGTGAACATGTATTTAATGCAAATAACCTATTTGAGTGATTTGGTGTATACCCCTATCCTTTCATAATGTACGTTTTAGACTTCAATATTTACTGTGGCCTAAAGAGATTAAATTATCGCAATAGACTTTGTTATTACTCAAATTTA
>JAUICE010000105.1 GCA_030428185.1 Gammaproteobacteria bacterium | reverse complement strand
CAATGAGAAAGCCACCAAACCCAGTGATATCCTTTTGTTGAGTAATATGTACTGGTATACCAACTAGATTGGACAAAAACTGCATCAACCATAGGTTTTGCGAAACACCTCCATCAATAAGAATAGAGGATGGCCTATAACCTTGATCTTGCTCTAATGCATTTAATACCAAATGTATTTGATAAGCAATGGACTCTAAACCTGCACGAACAATATGTTTTGTTTGTGTATTTAGCGTCATCCCAAATAGTGCAGCTTTGATTTCACTTTGCCAATACGGTGCTCCAAATCCTGAGAGCGCCGGGAGAAAGTAAACCTCTCCATTGTTCTCCAAAGCAGCTGCTTGTTTGACTGCATCACTAATATCCTGAAATAAATTTAAATTATTTTGCATCCATGTGAATATTTTACCTACAGAAAACAAACTACCCTCTAATGCATAATGACAAGTCTCTTGATATTGATAACCTATAGTTGTTAATAAGCTACCTGTCATGTTTGGGCAGTTTGATCCTGCATTAGTTAATAAAAATCCACCTGTGCCCAAAGTGATTTTTGTCATCCCTTTTTCTATACAATAATGCCCTAGAAGAGATGACTGCTGATCACCTAAAACGCCTGTTATAGGAATAGTGTGCTCAAAATATCGCTTATCTACGGCTGTGAAATAATCATCTGAACTTTTGATCTCTGGTAGTATAGACAAGGGTATATCAAAAGTTGACAATAGATCCTCATCCCACTTCATTTCTTTAATATTAAATAACAGCGTTCTTGAAGCATTCGTAACATCAGTTACGTGCGCCTTACCCTTTGATAACCGCCACATGATAAAAGTATCGACAGTCCCCACTTTTAACCGTTTATTTGCTAGCACTGTTTTTGCATCAGGGTAATGCTCTAACATCCATGAGATTTTAGGTGCGGAAAAATATGCATCGACAGGTAGCCCAGTTTTATTTTTAACCAAATTTTCACATTCTTTTAACGCCAAACATCGTTGCTCTACTCTCCTATCTTCCCATGAAATAGCTGGTCCTAGTAATACTCCACTGCCAGCATCCCACATCAATACACTTTCTCGCTGGTTGACAATACCGAGAGCTTTAACCATTTGCCACGGAACATGACTCATAGCAACAACATCACCTAATACCTTAAGTGTTTTTGTCCATAACTGTTCACCATCAAAATTAACCCAACCTGGCTTAGGATAATTTTGATATAGTCTACACTGCGCTTGATTGATTAGTCGTCCTTCTAATGAATATAAAAATGCTTTCACACTAGTTGTACCAACATCTAAGCTCAATATATAACCTTCACCACTCATAAGTCACCCTCCATACCCTTTCCACTCATAGATATTTTTTGAGAGAATACCTTTTTTTAAAATGATTTTAAAAACTTAATGAATACTTCATATGATTTGTTAATTATTGGTGGCGGTATTAATGGATGCGCTATTGCTGCTGATGCGCAAATGAGAGGACTCTCAGTTGTGTTATGTGAACGAGCAGATCTTGCCTCTGGAACTTCATCAAACAGCTCAAAACTAATTCACGGCGGTTTGCGATATTTAGAAAGTTACCAGTGGTCTTTAGTCAGAAAAGCGCTTAAAGAGCGAGATATTTTATTAGACGTTTGCCGCCATTTTGTTAAACCACAACCCTTTATCCTTCCCCATACCCCAAATAATCGACCATTTTGCTTATTGCGAGCTGGGTTATTTATATACGATCATTTATATCAAGGCTCATTACCTAAAACACAAATAGTAACCCGACATAAAACTCCAGATTATTTTATCCCGCTGAATGATAAGCTTCAAAAGGGCTTTAAGTATTATGATGCTAAAACAAATGATGCCAGACTAGTGATTGTCAACGCCCTTCAAGCAGCAAAGCACGGTGCAGATATATTGACACACACTGAGGTAACTAACATTGAACCTCGTTCAATCGGCTGGAGGGCAACTGTAAAAACAGCAAAAGGATATCATACCATTGATGCTAAAGTGGTTATAAACGCCACTGGACCTCAAGCAAACGAGCTAAATCGCAAACTTAACATACCCTGCCCCATTCAACTATCACTGGTCAAAGGAAGCCATATCATCATACCTAAACATTACCAAGGTGATCATGCCTACATTCTTCAACATCATGATAACAGAGTCGTATTTTGCATTCCGCATAATAAACAATACCTACTTGTAGGGACAACGGAAATAGCTGTCTCTGCATCAACAAAACCTACTATTTCAGAAACGGAAATAAATTACCTTTTAGAAGTTTTATCGCAATACTTTAACCGCCAGTTTAGCAAAGCGGGTATTCTTCACACTTTTTCTGGAATTAGAGCGCTTCTAAACACAACTTCGACGATCACTTCAGAATCTAGAGATTATAAAATTGATATTCAACACGATCAATCGCCCCCATTTGTTACCATCTACGGCGGTAAAATAACTACCTATCGAATTCTAGCAAAACAATGCCTTGATTCACTGACCTGTTTTTTACCAAAAATGTATCCTTGTAAAACCCATATGACTCCTCTACCTTGTAATGAGTATAACGACTACAATACATTTTTATGTTCAATGTATAAACATTACCACTGGCTTCCCAAGCCCTTATTGAATCGATATATTGCCACCTATGGTAGCCAGTTACCTATGATTTTATCTGATAAAACGGATACCAACCACTTAGGAAAGTATTATGGTTTTGGGTTGTATGATGCTGAAATTGAGTATCTTAAAAAGTTCGAGTGGGCAAAATCATTAGATGACATCATATCAAGACGCACTGATCATATTACACGCATTACATTGAAAGAAAGAGAACAGTTAGAGAAAGAACTTTCCAAGTAATTTGTCAAACTTTAAACTTTTTTTCACTATTTCCTTGAAATATCAAATAGTTTTTATAAACTGTATGATGATAGTCAGAAATTAATCAAAAGGAGAGGATAATGGCTACCGCAAAGAAAAATAGTGCAGTGATGCTAGCTAAGCAAAAGCTAAGCATTGCGCAAAAGAAATTGACAAAACAAAAGAAAGAAACACAGCAGAAAATCAAAGAGTTAAAACACAAACTAAAAAAAGAAATAGCAAAAGCAATGGAAGCAGGCTATGAGAAAGGTTTGAAAGAAGCCGCTAAAATCGAAAAGAAAAAAGCTGCTGCTAAGAAAAAAACAACTGCTAAAAAGAAAGTAGCTGCTAAGAAAAAACCAGCTGCTAAAAAGAAAGTAGCTGC
>JAUICE010000038.1 GCA_030428185.1 Gammaproteobacteria bacterium | reverse complement strand
GAAAATATCAGTATTTCACAAAAGCAGAAATGTCAAAACTTCAATCTGCTGGGTATGAAAAACCATTTATGAATGTCCATGAGGGCGTTCTGGACTATGTTAATCATTATTTAAAACAAGCCATTTATCGCTAAATTAATCAACTACTCTTTACCTTGTCAGCCACAAACGGTTAAGATTTGTGTAAGTATTGCAATAATGACATGAGTGTTCCCTGATGAAAAAGCGCTTGTATGTAACAGCGACTATTCTCGCCATCATTTTCGGCGGACTAGTCGTTTATAATTTATTCAAACAGTTTATGATTAAACGCTATTTTGCTAATAGAGGTGCGCCTAGTGTCACAATTTCATCAACTATTGCAAAATCAAAAAGCTGGCAAGGACTAATACCTAGTATTGCAAACATGACAGCCATTCAAGGTATTGATGTCACTGCTGAAGCCAGTGGTATCGTTGATAAAATTCACTTTAAATCAGGTCAGCTGATAAAAAAGGGGGAGAGCCTTATTGATCTAGATGATAGGGTCGACCAAGCCCTACTCAAAGATGCGTTGGCAAAACTAACATTAAATAAAATTAATTTTCAGCGTCAATCAAGTCTAATTGCCCGCCAAGCAACCTCTAAATCGAAAGTTGATGAAGCAAGAGCAAATCTTCAGGAAGCCTCATCTCAAGTAGAAAAAACTAAAGTGCTCATATCACAAAAAAAAGTCACTGCACCTTTCACAGGAAAATTGGGGTTACGCCAGGTTAGTCTAGGTGATTTTATCTCACAAGGGACATCCAAAATTGTCACACTGCAATCTCAAGATCCAATCTATTTAAGATTCTTTGTTCCAGAGCGATATTTTAAACAGCTATCGCTACACCAGCCCATACGCTTCTCCCTGCAAGCTTACCCCAATCGCCTCTTTCATGGTGAAATTCATGCCATTAGCAGTAAGGTGGATCCCGACACACATAATATCTCTGTCGAAGCTATTGCGCCTAATTGCCCTAGACACCTAGATACAGCAATTAAACAAAAAATAGTAACTAAACGTCATGACTCGATATCCAATGAAACTGTACTTTTTTGTGATGCTCAAAAAAATAACCATGCCAATGTGCGTGAATACGCGTTCGTACCAGGAATGTTTGCTGAACTCAATATTTTTCTTCCAGAAGCAGACAAAGTCATTGTGTTACCAAGAACAGCAATTGCTTACAGCCTATACGGGAACTCCGTATTCGTTATTAAAAATGAGCAAGATAAAGCGAGCAATAAAACCATTAAGCGTGCTTATCAGCGCTTTATCAAGACAGGTGAAGAGCGTGGTGGTGAGGTCGTTATCCTATCTGGACTAAAAGAAGGAGAGGAAGTTGTCAGCTCTGGGCAACTTAAAGTACATAATGGAACACCCGTTACCGTTAACAATGAGATCACTTTAAATCCTGTAAGAAGTAGTGAACTAAAACAGTAAATAACACGAGGAATAGCACGACCATGAGATTTACTGATATTTTTATCAAGCGCCCTGTGCTAGCAAGTGTTGTCAGCTTATTGATTTTGTTGTTTGGTGCAAATTCGCTTAATACCATCCAAATTCGCCAGTTTCCGAAAATGGATAACACCGTTATCACTATAACGACCAGTTACCCAGGCGCGGATGCTGATACAATTGCTGGCTTTATCACCTCCCCTATTGAACAATCTGTCGCTTCTGCTGAAGGTATAGACTATCTAATCTCATCTTCTTCTACAGGGGTTTCAACAATTACTTGTAAGATAAAACTGAACTTTAATCCAAATGTCGCCTTTACTGATATCATGAGTAAGGTTTCACAAGTACAAAACCAATTACCAAAAGCAGCCATGCTTCCTGTTATCAATAAATCTTCTGATAGCTCGAGTGCACTTTTATACATGAGTTTTTCTAGTGATGAAATGACCTCACAACAAATCACTGATTACGTGGCGCGAGTTATTCAACCACAGTTTGAAACTGTTGATGGTGTTGCATCTGCAGATATACTCGGCGCGAAAACATACTCAATGCGTATATTTTTAAATCCCAAGAAAATGGCTGCCTATAGAGTAACGCCAAACGATGTCTATAGCGCCTTACAAAACAATAACTTTCAAACCGCCGCTGGTAACACTAAAGGTCAATATGTTCAAATCAACATACGTGCAAACACTGATTTAAGTAAAGAGCGAGAATTCCAAAATATCATCATCAAAAATAATCAAAACTCAGTGGTACGTTTAAAAGACATTGCAAAAGTTGTATTAGGTTCTCAATCTTATGATTCAGAAGTGACTTTTAACGGGAAAAAAGCTGTATTTTTAGCGATTTCACCTACGCCGACTGCTAACCCTTTAACGGTGATTTCGGGTGTAAAAAAACTCATTCCTGCTGTAGTTAAAAACTTTCCACCCACACTAAAATCCTCAATTGTCTACGATGCGACCCAATATATTCGTGCGTCAATACTTGAAGTCATTGAAACACTGATTGAAGCGGCCGTGATTGTCATTTTTGTCATTCTCTTATTTTTAGGTTCATTTAGAACCGTTCTTATTCCCATTGTCACTATTCCATTATCACTTATAGGCGTATTTACCTTTATGTTAGCTTTAGGATATAGCCTAAATTTGTTAACACTGCTCGCCTTAGTCTTAGCAATTGGCTTAGTCGTCGATGATGCAATTGTTGTTGTTGAAAATATCTACCGACATGTTGAAGAAGGTAAAAAACCTTTTGAAGCTGCTTTAATTGGTGCAAGAGAGATTGCCATACCTGTTATTTCAATGACCATTACCCTTGCCGCAGTCTATGCTCCTATTGGTTTTATGGGGGGGCTCACTGGCAGCTTATTTAAAGAGTTCGCCTTTACGCTTGCTTCAACTGTCATTATTTCTGGTATCATCGCACTAACATTATCACCAATGATGTGCTCTAAACTGTTGTCACATGATATTTCTGAGGTTCGTTTAGTTCAAATCATTGACCGCGTCTTTGACCGTTTAAAAAAACGTTACGAACGCCTATTAACCTCAATACTATCGTATCGTCCTCCGATTGTTTTGCTGGCACTGGTTGTTTTTTTAAGCCTGCCCTACCTCTATGCAACCACATCAAAAGAAACCGCCCCCCAAGAAGATCAGGGCTTTTTTTTAGTATCAGGTACAGCTCCACAGTATTCAAGTATTGACTACGTATCACGTTTTGCTAACAGTTTTAATAAAATTTTTCAAAATATGAAGGCAACCCAAGACTACTTTATCGTGAATTCACCTGGGAGCACTTTCTCCGGTATCGTACTAAAGCCTTGGGATAAGCGAAAACAATCTCAATTTGAACTAAAAGGACCACTACAGAATTCTCTAGATACGATTGCAGGCTTACAAACCTATGCCATTATCCCACCCTCCTTGCCTGGAGGTGGAGGCGGAACACCTATTGAATTTGTGATTACATCAACCAGTGATTTTAAAACACTTTATGATCTTACTGAACAGATTAGAAAAAAAGCGCAAAAAACAGGTCAGTTTATTTTTCTAGCTAACTCACTATCGTTTGATAAACCCGTTGCGACACTCAAAATTAATCGCAATATCGCATCAGAGCTGGGCTTAGATATGCGAACAATTGGTGGCGCATTATCATCTGCATTATCTGGCGGATATGTAAACTTTTTTAGCCTAGAAAGTCGAAGTTACGAAGTTATTCCTCAGCTAGAACGACGATTTAGGCTCACACCCGAACAACTAGAACATATTTATGTTAGAACCAAAAGTAATCATATGGTTGCCTTATCAACCTTTACCACCATCAGTTATAGCAATCAACCAAATGAACTATCACACTTTCAGCAACTCAATTCAGCTACCCTAAATGGCATCCCAATGATTGGTGTTCCACTTGGTGATGCGCTAGGAGTTTTACAAAATATTGCCGATAGCGTCTTACCTAAAGGATTTAGTTATAATTATGGCGGTCAATCACGACAGTATATACAAGAAGGTAATACACTGCTGTTTGTCTTCTTGCTATCGACTATAGTCATTTTCTTGGTTTTAGCAGCGCAATTTGAAAGCTTTAGAGATCCGCTCACCGTATTAGTCTCCGTTCCTTTGTCTATCTGTGGTGCTTTAATACCCCTAAATTTAGGACTCGCAACCATCAATATTTATACTCAAGTAGGACTAATCACGCTGATAGGACTGATTTCTAAACATGGCATTTTAATTACTGAGTTCGCCAATCAGCTACAAATTCAAGAAGGACTATCTATTAAAAATGCGGTTATCAAAGCTGCTAGTGTTCGTTTAAGACCGATTCTAATGACAACTGCAGCAATGGTTTTCGGTGTCGTGCCACTACTCTTAGCTACTGGTGCTGGCGCAATGAGCCGTTACAATATTGGATTGGTTATTTCCTCTGGTATGGTTATAGGAACTTTATTTACCTTATTTGTTGTACCGACCATGTATACCTTTTTTGCCAACAATCACCATCAACCAAAACAGGACTAATTATGTTTAATACCTTATTTTACTATGTGCTCTATGCGGCCATTGGGTTTTCTTCCAGTTTTTTTATTATTTCATTAAAGAATCTACACGTAGATTCTGTTTGGCCCTACCTTCTTATCGCAGCGTTTACCTTTGTTTTCTCATTAGCATTTGATAAAAAACATATTCTAAAACTTTTACTGTCTAGCTTTATTACGGCACTGATTATCACTTTTCCTTTTTTTACCTTTAGTGCTCTAAATCCGACTAGCGCACATTATATTAATGACTACTTTTTAGAATTTGCGCTTACGTTTCCCTATTTTGCTTTTGTCATTTACTGTTTTCATTACGCTTACCATAAAAGCAATAAACTTGATATAGACTACCACTATCTGTTTGAAGCAGTTTGGCTGCTGTTTCCTATTTTTTTTATTGCAGGCTTTTTTTCAAATGCGGTAAATGCACTCATTCTTTTTGCCGCATATGGCTTTAATACTTTTGGCAACCGTTTTCTATTAGATGTCTACGTACATAATATCGATGTGTTTATCATTGCCAATACCACTTTCTTTTTTATTGGTTTAGCCATTGCAAAACTCCATGAAAAAGCAGCGATTAATTTACGATACTTAATCTTAAGAATGTTCCAACTCTTACTGCCTATCTTGATGATCTCAATGATTATTTATAGCCTCATGTTTATAACATTCCATGGATGGCACATGTTTACTTTATCAAGCATCATGGGCTCATCAACTTTTGTCGCTTTTGGTATTTTAGGCGTTCTTTTCTTTAACGCTAGCTACCAAGATGGTGAGGAAGAGCAAACACACTCTAAGATCATTCATCGCATCTATGAATATTTCCGTGTCATTTTATTTTTGGTAACCAGTTATGGAATAACCCAACTAATTTATTCAAACTACCATAGAATGCCAATTAATATCAGTTTGTTACTTGCGTGTATGATTTTATATACATTTTGCTATGCCTTAAGTACATTTTTTCCCAAAGATAAGCAAAAACGCATCATTACACAAGGTAACATATTGATTACACTAGCTTATATTATAATCACGCTATGTTTTTATAATCCCTTAACTAACCATCAAGCACCTAAAAGTTTATTTAAAGATAAAGTTTCAATTCAAGAAATGATTAAAATCAATGAGGCTAAGCATCAGTAATGAGATAAGGCCAATTTAGTGCTCTTAACCCCTCTCTGTCCTTAAGGCCTGACATAGCTTCGTGTCAGGCTAAAACCATGCATCTTCACTTCCATTGGGTATACCCTTGAAATAGCCTTTTTAAAGCACAAATGCTAGAATCAGCACCAAATTTGCACCTTACATGTTAAACCTATGGAAAAGACTTATCAGCCACAAGCAATTGAAGCACACTGGTATCAACACTGGGAACAAAAAGGATATTTTAAACCTCAAGAGAAAGGCGAATCCTTCTGTATTATGCTTCCCCCACCGAATGTCACCGGAAGTTTACATATGGGACATGGTTTTCAACATACATTGATGGATGCGCTCATTCGTTATAAGCGTATGAGCAATTTTAAAGTGTTGTGGCAACCTGGAACTGATCACGCTGGTATATCAACACAGATGGTTGTTGAGCGCCAACTGAATCAGCAAGGTAAAAAACGTACTGACTTTAAGCGTAACGCATTTGTTGAGAAAATCTGGGAGTGGAAAGAACACTCAGGTGGGGAGATAAGCAGTCAATTAAGACGTATGGGTTCTTCTCTAGATTGGACACGCGAACGCTTCACTATGGATGAGGGGCTTTCGGAAGCCGTAAAAAAAGTATTCGTGACTCTATATGACGAAGGGCTTATCTACCGTGGTGAGCGCTTAGTCAATTGGGATCCTCATTTTAAAACTGCCATTTCGGATCTTGAGGTTGTTCCAACTGAAGAGCAAGGCTCCTTGTGGCATATTCGCTATCAAGTCAAGGATTCTAATGAGCATGTTGTCATTGCCACCACCAGGCCAGAAACACTGTTGGGTGATACTGCACTATGTGTACACCCCGATGACGAGCGCTACAAACATTTAGTTGGTCAAGAGGTGATTGTTCCTATTTGTGAACGTGCCATTCCTATTATTGCCGATGAATATGTTGATAAAGACTTTGGTACGGGTTGTTTGAAAATAACTCCTGCTCACGATTTTAACGATTTCGAAGTCGGTAAGCGCCACAAGCTACCCATCATTAACATATTAAATAAAGACGGCTCTCTTAACGACAACGTACCTCATGACTACCAAAATCTTTGTCGGTTTGAAGCACGTAAAAAAATTATTAAAACACTCACAGAAACTAACACGCTCATCAAGACAGAGCCCCACACCTTAAAAGTCCCAAGAGGTGAAAAAAGTGGAGTGATTATAGAACCCTTTATCACCAAGCAGTGGTATGTGAAGGTCAAGCCTCTGGCTTTAGAGGCAATCAAAGCAGTTAAAGAAGGAAAAATAAAATTCATACCTGAAAACTGGAGTAAAACCTACTTTCAGTGGATGGAGAATATTGAAGACTGGTGTATCAGTCGTCAGCTATGGTGGGGACATAGAATTCCAGCCTACTTTGATGATGAGCAAAACATTTATGTGGGTTATTCAGAAAATGAAGTTCGCTTTAAATATAAACTTGGTGACGACATCCGTTTACAACAGGATGACGATGTCCTAGACACATGGTTTTCATCTGCACTTTGGCCTTTTTCTACACTTGGCTGGCCAGAGAAAACCCAAAGCCTTGAAGATTTTTATCCGACCAGTGTGTTAGTCACAGGTTTTGATATTATCTTTTTTTGGGTCGCACGTATGATTATGATGGGGCTTAAATTTATGAAGCAAGTCCCCTTTAAAGAAGTCTATATCACCGGGCTTATCCGCGATCATGATGGGCAGAAAATGTCTAAATCTAAGGGTAATGTAATAGATCCTTTGGATATTATTGATGGCATAACTCTTGATGAGCTCGTTGTGAAAAGAACTCAAAATTTAATGCTAGAGAGTGCAAAAAATAAAATTATTAAACTCACTAAAAAAGAGTTCCCTAACGGTATTGAAGGCTTTGGTACTGATGCGCTGAGGTTTACTTATTGTGCACTGGCAACACCTGGACGCAATATCCGCTTTGATATGAGTCGCGTTGAGGGATATCGTAATTTTTGTAATAAGCTATGGAATGCTGCACGATATGCCATCATGAACGCACAATCCGGTAATGATGACTTTGGAGATGGTGCTTTCCAATACTCTCCGCAAGATAGCTGGATATTATCTCGTCTTCAGCAAACCATTAAAAAAGTGCATATTCACTACTCACGCTACCGTTTCGATTTGCTCGCTAATTGTTTATATGACTTCATCTGGCACGAATATTGTGATTTGTACCTAGAGCTCTCAAAGCCTGTTCTTTACGATAAGAATATTATCGAACCGCTAAAACGAGGCGCCAGAAGAACGATACTTAACGTGCTTGAAACAAGCTTGCGATTATTACATCCCATCATGCCTTTTATTACAGAAGAAATATGGCAGAAAATTAAAGAGATTACTTCAACAGCAACTGATAGCATCATGGTTGCTCAATTTCCTGAAATTAACGCGAACTTTATCAATCAAAAAGCTGAAAAAGACATCGACTGGTTAAAGGCCTTTATCCAAGCGGTTCGCACTATGCGTAGCGAAATGATTATTGCACCGAGCAAACCCATTCAGTTATTGCTTAATCATGGCAGCAATGAGGATAAAATTCTTGTAGAAGACTTTACTAAGACCATTAAAGCGCTGACAAAGTGTGAAGATATTATTTGGGTCAGCGCAGGACAACAACCTCCTAAAAGTATCACCACACTTGTTTGTGACTTAGAAATTCATTTGCCTTTAGAGGGCTTGATTGACCTAGATGACGCCTGTGAGCGCATGGAAAAACAAATCAGCGTACTAAATAAAGAGCAGCAGAGAGCCAGCAATAAGCTTCAAAATAAACAGTTCACCGAGCGCGCGCCTAGTGATGTGATCGAGAAAGAAAAATCACGCCTCATCGAGGTTGAAGAAGCTTTAGAAAAACTAAAAGCACGACTAGCCTTACTTAAAGATTAAGGCTAGTTTTTATACAGAGACAGTTTCACACTGCTTAAGTTTGCTCTTAAATGCCGCAATCATGTCAGTTAAAGTAAGCTTGTCTCTAGCCTTAATTAATTGCTTATCGGCAAGTTGACTGCTTGCAACTTGCTTTACATTGCTAAGCGATAAGTACTCACCTACATTATCGATGTTTACACCACCAGAAGGACAGCAAGTAAGACTTGGCAACACCTGTCCTATATATTGAATAAACTTAGCGCCACCAATTAAATTAACAGGAAACACTTTAACGTGATGAATACCCATATCTAGGGCTTTCATTGCTTCGCTCATGGTTTGGATACCAGGCATAAAAGGCATCTGATAGATATCCGCATGTACCGGCAAAAAAGACAGTAACCCCGGACTAACACAAAATGATAATTTTAACGCAATGGCTTTATCAAGATCCTCTTGATTAACAATGGTCCCCATACCGACCCGAAGCTCTGGGTATGTCGCTTTAATATCAGCTGCAATATCAAACGCAAATTTTGTACGGTTCGTTACTTCTAGCGCACGAATACCATTCTCAAGAAGCAACTCAGCCAACCAAAAACCGTCTTCTTTTGTTTCTAGCTCGGCTACAGGTAACAACAGCTCTTCATTAAATTGGTGGATCATGACTATACTCCTATCGATTCATGGTGTATGTTAGCTTACTAATCGAATTAGACCAAGAATAAAAAAATGAAGTTTGCAGCCATTGGTGAGTGTTTAATTGAACTCAGTGAAGTTGATGACCTTTTATTTAAGCTTGGTTTTGCAGGTGATACATTTAATACAGCTTATTATTTTAAAAAACTGGCTAATAATAGTGCTGTTCACTATATCACTGCTGTTGGTGGTGATAAAAACAGTACTGAGCTGTTAAATTTTATTCAAAAGCATGGAATTGACACATCACTTTGTATATCAATACAAAACAAAACGTGCGGTCTATATTTGATTGAAAATGATTTGTCAGGTGAGCGGCAATTTGAATACTATCGAGAGTACTCTGCAGCCAGACAATTACTCTATCAATTAAGCGAACCGCAGCTCTCTTTAATTGCCTCTTTTGACGCACTCTATTTTAGTGGTATCAGTTTAGCCATTTTAGATGACTATTCACGGAAAAAATTATTTGAGGTTTTAGTCGCTGCTAAGAAACATGGTGCGCAAATATTTTTCGATAATAATTATCGCAAGCGCTTATGGAAAAATCGCGAAGAGGCCATTAAAACCATGACTCATTTCCATCCCCTGTGTGATGTGGTTTTTGCAACTTATGATGACGAAGCTGCACTTTTTGGTGATGGGAGTATAAGCACAACCATTAAACGTTACTTAGATACATCAATCCGTACGGTTGTCATTAAAGATGGAAAGGATCCTTGTCAAATTATCGACAAGAAGAAACATCACACGTTTCCGTTAAAAAATGCTGAAACAGTTATTGATACCACAGGTGCTGGCGATAGTTTTAATGCTGGATTTTTAAGCGCTCGCTTAGCTAAAAAAACATTACTAGAGCAAGTTAACACTGCACACAAAATAGCACTAAATGTCATCGCCCATAAAGGTGCCATAATACCCAGTGGAAACCAAGTTAACTGTTAAATAACACACTTAAACATATTAGCTTGTTTACCTTGGTAGTCACTTTGATGAAGAAAAACAAATCCATCATCATTTACATCATTGCTCTCTATATCTCGACTAGCGCTGGTTATCAGCATTGTCTTAAAATTCTTACCACCAAATGTAACGCTAGTAATATTTTTTGCATTAAACGTTAGCTCGTCCTTAATATCGCCATTGGGTGCATAACATGTCAGTCTAGAACCAGCCCAGTGACCATTCCAAAGATTTCCTGCACTATCAATGGTTAAGCCATCAGGATAGCCACATTCTATAGAAGCAAATATTTGACGATTAAAAATGTCTGCCCCTTCCTCATCATAGGAAAAGCGATAGATGACCTGTCTTGGGGAGTCACAAAGATAAAAGTAACGATTATCTGGAGACCAATCAATTCCATTACCAACAATTAAGTCATGAGCTTTTACGCTAAAGGTTTCTCCATCGAAGCAATAAAGCTTACCTAACCCCGATTGTTCATTAACATCTTTACTAGCAATCCACAAACGACCTAGCGCATCGACCTTGCCATCGTTAAACATCTCACACTCTGGCAAACACTTATCTGAGATTGGCTGCTGTTTTAGGGTATCTAAGTTAATAGATAAGAGCTGATTAGACAGTGCCGCAAGCAAATGACCATCGCTTGTTGGCACAATACAGCCAACCTTATCACTTAAGGTAATTAGACATTTAGCCTTATTATCATGAGTCAAATAAAATATTTGATGGGAAACAATATCCACCCAATAAAACATAGATCTTAGTGGATGCCAGATAGGGCTTTCACCTAAAACCAAGCGCGTATTGTTGATACTATTCAAACGCTTTTAATCCCTATATATTTATCTAGGGCACGTCATCTATCTGCTTTTGTACTGTTTTTTTTAAATACATAAGCTCATGACATGCCCTAGTCATACTTAAGACTTAAACCATATGTTTAAACACAGTGGTCTTATCACATACTACAAGATGAACTACTTAATGATTCATCATCGCTATCATCTGCAGCATAGCCGTCCTCTGAGCCATGATTGACTACTAACGAATGATTAGTGCTTTCTCCATTAACCGGAGAATTCGGTGGTGTCATGAGGCCATTTTCTATCAAACCAAAAAGCATATGAAACATATTATTGATAGCATTTTCCGCTCTAGCAATCGAAGAAAACTCATTCGCACGATGTTCAATCTCAGCATGTGAGTCAACCATTTTGACTTGAGGTTTAAATGCTTCTTTGCGTTCAACCATGTCAGCGACTTCTGAATCAAATGTCTCTAACCTTGATGCCCTTTGTTGATTGCGAGTTTTTATAGCGCCAAGAACTTGATTCCTATCTTCTTGAATGGCCATATATTCATCACGTGTGGGAAGTGTTGATTGTACAACTGGTTCAACGTGATTAAGTGGTAAATTTTCAAATGATAGCGTGTTAATACTTCTTAGCGCTTCACTCATATTGTTTCTAGACTCTTCAAACGTATCCACGGCCTTATCGCTTGCTTGTACTAAATCATCTAGAGTTGTTTGTCTCTTTAGGTTATGTATTATACTACTAGCAATCGCATTCATGACCTCTATGGTCATCAATGGAGATACTTTTAATTCCCTTTCAGCTTGAATCTTTTGCTCCACCCCTATCCCTAAAGGAAACACACCCTCTGGAGTATTTATTGCAAGACCATTAATATCTATCTGTTGCGCTTTGGCAGTATAATCTGTTTCTGTTCCCTCAAGTCGAATATCAAGTACTTCAGCAATTTTAATGTGACTTAATCCACTTGTGATATCTGGACTAGGATTTTCGGAATCACTTAAATCTGAATCACTAGAATTTAAAGCGTTTGGATTTGACTCTTCAACATCTTTTCTAAAAAGCGAAGACATTAAATCTTTTAATGTTGGCACTGGACAACTCCTTATTGTTGTTATAATAAATGTACTTTAATAATTAGTAGGACGTCCTATACAATCTTTTCAATGATTCATAAAAACATGTATGCGTTGCTACTAAAATGACAAATCGATGATAATGTTTTTTTTTAATACATACAAACAAAAATGAATCAATAGCTTAATAATATTTTGTAAATTTATTGATAATCATCTTTAGATTTTTTTCAATCAAATACACATGAGGAAAACAGCCAGGGCAAACGCATGAGTGTGATTTTTGCGTTCAATCTAGGCAAAAATGACTTAAGTAGCGGAGTTTATATGCAAATAAATGAGCAACGGAGAATCACTTTTAACAACGAGTGAACTAAAAAGCGCTTCATGCGTTTGCCCTGGGAAACCAGCATTACCATTTTCAAGTGACTTATGTAGAGGTATAATCAGCGCCGAAAAAAGGAAGCATTTATGGAAAAAAAACATTTATCAATGATAGTCATTAGCCTATTGGCTGCCCTCTCCGGTTTGCTATTTGGTTTTGATACCGGTGTTATTTCTGGGGCCATTCTATTTATCAATCAAAATTTCTCTCTACTACCTAGCCAAACTGAATGGGTGATAAGCGTTGTCTTATTAGGTGCGTTATTTGGCGCTGTATCTAGCGGCCGACTAACGGATCGATACGGACGTAAACGTTTGCTTATGTGGTCATCTCTATTATTTATTCTCGGCACATTAATTTCCTCACTCGCTACTAATATCTTAACCCTTGAATGTGGGCGGTTCTTGCTTGGGCTGGCAATTGGCAACTCGTCTTTTACCACTCCGCTTTATCTCGCTGAAATTTCACAAAAAGAAAAGCGCGGTTTCATGGTTGCACTATATCAACTTGCCATAACCATCGGCATTTTACTTTCCTACTTTGTGAATCTCTATTACGCACCGATAGGTGCTTGGCGTATGATGTTAGGGTTTGGGATCATCCCTGCTTCTTTATTATTAATCAGTTTATTTTTTGTTCCTGAAAGTCCAAGATATTTACTCAGCATGGGATTTTTAGATAAGGCAAAAGCGGTATTATGCAAACTTCGCAGCTCTCATGAAGTCGAGCAAGAGCTCTACAATATTTCTCTAGTCAAAAATGATCATGACAATTGGAAAACACTCATTTTTGATAAGCATTTTCGGCGTGTTTTAACTGTGGGCATCACCCTTGCCTCTCTACAACAAATCACCGGTATCAACACCATTATTTACTATGCACCAACAATTTTTAAATTGTCTGACTTCTCAACACATAATGCATTTTTAGCAACACTACTTGTTGGTTTAGTCAATATGCTGGTTAGCATCATTGTTTTACCCTTGGTAGATACTTTGGGTCGTAGAAAACTACTGATGTCTGGATTATCTGGTATGATGATTTCTCTCATGCTTTTAGGCTTGTCAGTGAGCTTTAGTACCACTCATCCACATTTAAAACCTCTTATGCCAATTAGCATGATGTTATATATCGCTTGTTTTGCATTTAGTTTGGGCCCTATGACATTTGTTTTAATATCTGAAATTTTCCCATTAGCCATTAGAGGATTCAGTATGAGTCTTGCTATTGGAGCAAATTGGCTTAGCAATATGCTTGTTGCTATTACTTTTCTAAGTCTTATTCAAGCAGTCGGCTTAACTAACACATTTTATTTTTATGCAGCGTGTTGCTTAGTTGCTTTAAGTTTTGTGTATTTTTTTGTTCCTGAAACCAAGGGCGT
Source organism: Gammaproteobacteria bacterium (assembly GCA_030428185.1). Classification (GTDB taxonomy): domain Bacteria; phylum Pseudomonadota; class Gammaproteobacteria; order Legionellales; family Legionellaceae; genus JAUICE01. The sequence continues at coordinate 5,759 of JAUICE010000038.1, read as the reverse complement.
TTCATTGGAAAAAATTGAAAATAATCTTTTTAGTGGTGTTCAAATGAGTCGCATTGGCTTAGATATTGAGCACCCTAAAAACACACTTGGAGAAACACATGCTGCTCGAAAATAAGCGGATTCTAATTACTGGTGCAACGCAGGGAATTGGTAAAGCAATCGCTCTATATTGTCATGCTCAAGGCGCAACTGTATTTTTACATGGTAGAAACCATCAAGCGCTGCAATCACTTTGTGAAGATTTACATGAGCGCGCATACTTTTTGAGTATTGATTTAAGCGAGCCACAAGCTGCAAATAAGTTGATGCAAGCTGCCATTGAGGCAATGAATGGCTTAGATGGTTTGGTTAATAATGCTGGCATTTTTCCACGAACAAACATCGATGATGTGACCAGCGAACTATTTAATGAAATTATGACCGTTAACCTTAGAAAACCCTTATTACTTTGTCAGGCTGCAATAAGGCATTTCAAAAAGCAAAACACTTCAGCAAGCATTGTTAATATTGGCTCTATTAATGCCTACTGTGGTCAGCCAGACTTATTGATTTACTCTATGTCCAAAGGAGCGCTCATGACGATGACTCGAAATCTAGCTGATGCACATGGTGTTGATCATATCAGAGTGAATCAACTCAATGTCGGTTGGACACTTACTGAAACCGAGCATCAAATCAAATCACAAGAGTTGGGTGAGAATTGGCAGCATCACATTCCAAAAGCATTTGCTCCAAAAGGTGAAATATTAAAACCTGAGCAAATTGCACCTCACGTTGGTTTTTGGTTATCTGAATTATCATCTCCTTGCTCTGGTGCTATTTACGAAGTTGAACAATATCCAGTGATTGGACGCAATCGCATTTCTGATTTATAAGCTTATAACCATTGAGGAGTCACCATTGAAGATTAAGAGCGCTCGTGTTTTTGTTACCTGCCCAGGCAGAAACTTTGTGACAGTTAAAGTAGAAACTGATGAAGGTGTCTATGGAATCGGTGATGCGACATTAAACGGTCGTGAACTATCGGTTGTTAGTTATCTTGAGGATCATGTTATTCCTTGTTTGATAGGAAGAGATGCAGAGAATATTGAAGATATATGGCAATATTTATATCGTGGTTGTTACTGGCGACGTGGCCCTGTAACAATGGCAGCAATTGGTGCTATTGATATGGCACTTTGGGATATTAAAGGAAAAGCGCTCAATACACCTGTATATAATCTACTGGGTGGGAAAAGCCGTGAAGGTGTGATGGTTTATGGACATGCAAACGGTGGTTCGATTGAAGAAACGCTTGATGAAGTATTGGGCTATAAAGAACGCGGTTATTTAGCTGTTCGATGTCAATCTGGTGTCCCTGGGATCAAAGATAGTTACGGTGTATCAAAAGATAAGTTATTTTATGAGCCGGCATCAAAAGGATTACCTGAAGAGTGCCAATGGTCTACAGAAAAATATCTAAACCACGCGCCTAAAATGTTCGAAGCTATTCGCTTAAACGTGGGTGATGATTTACATCTATTACACGATTGCCATCATAGACTAACACCTATCGAAGCAGCTCGTTTAGGTAAATCATTAGAAGATTATCATTTGTTTTGGCTAGAAGATACCGTTCCAGCCGAACTTCAAGAAGGCTTTAGACACATTAGACAACACACAACAACTCCGCTAGCAGTTGGTGAAGTGTTTAATACTGTCTATGATGCGACAACTTTAGTCACTGAGCAGCTTATTGATTATCTACGCATGGCTGTTGTTCATGGTGGTGGCATTACCCCTTTGAAAAAAATTGCAAACTTGTGTGAAATTTATCATGTCAAAACTGGCTGTCATGGTGCAACTGACTTGTCACCCATCACTATGGCTGCAGCGCTACATTTCGGCATTAGTGTTAATAACTTCGGTATACAAGAGTATATGCGTCATACTGAAGAAACTGATGCGGTTTTTCCACATCATTATTTCTTTGATAATGGTTATTTGTTCCCAAGTGATAAGCCCGGCCTTGGTATTGATTTTGATGAGGCACTTGCAGAAAACTATCCTTACGAGCGCGCTTATTTGCCCGTTAATCGTAAGCTAGATGGCACACTTTTTAACTGGTAGATTTCTTTATTAAGATGGATCATGAATCTTGATACGCCATATAGAAATTAAGGGCGTTACTAAGAAGAGACAAGACTCGTAGTTAAACATACTACGAGCAGTCTCTAATTTTATACCCCTGTCCTTTCATAATGCGCGTTTTTGAGCGTTGTCAAATCCTCAATCTTTGGTATTTTTCTCAATCGGAATGGAATAGCCATTCCTCAATTAAAAAAATCCAAACCTTAATCATTTGACTGTGCTCAACCTACAAGCTAACTATAAGATTTATTAAAACTGTCTATAACGTTAGACAAAAAGATTTACCTGTGGATAGAGAGATTAAATTTGAGTAATAACAAAGTCTATTACGATAATTTAATCTCTTTAGGCCACAGTAAATATTGAAGTCTAAAAACATGCATTATGAAAGGATAGGGGTATACACTATCAATTTGCTATCATTGATTGCCTAGATTCATCCACGGGCATGACTTTAAGTAGTACTGAAACCTCGCGAAGTTTCTTCATTAAGAGCGTCTTAGACATACCTTTAATCGAGGCGCCTAAAGCTAAGCTCTTTGCACTAATTTCTCCACTTTGTAGCACCTCACCTAACTGAAACTCTGAGTGGCTATCAAAAAAGTTAATTAGTGCCTGCCATGATCCTCTTGTGTTGTCTTTAAATGCTTTCGTGATTTTTTCACTTAAAGTGGCCTGCTTTGTTTTATCAGCTAACCTTTCATTTAAATAGCTTGTCAGAGCACCTTCTGCAGTTGGCATGTTAAAAGAAAATGCTTTCGCAGGCACTTGACAAACAACTTTTTTATAAGGGATTAACGATAGCTCTGGCTTGCTATATGTCTGTTTATGGTTAGTGCTATCGGCTAGCTCCATCAGTTCTTGTGAAGAAAAAACGCTTGCTGCGTAACGCTTATCTTGAGCGCATTCTTGTATGACTAAACAACCAGATTTTCTTGCTTCAACACGATTGTTGTTATCATCATCCACTAAGACATAACTATCTGCAGGACGAGAAAAAGAACTATCCTTACTCAATAGGTGGTGTGCTTTTAAAAGATGTGCCTGTTTACCAACCCAGCGAACTAAATTAGGATCCGTTGCTTGCTGATATTTGAGTTCAACCTCATTTTTATCATTATGATGTGCTTGTCCTGCGACACAAGCAACGTTTTTTACTTCATCTGCTGTTAATCCTTTATTTTGTAAAATCACCGGTAATATTCCGGGGAACAGTGTATTAGAAACGATGGCAACTTTGTGTCCACTTTCTATTGCAGTATAAAAAAAACGTAAAAATGCTTCATTACCTTCGCTAATGAGCGCACGAATGGTTTGCCTTCCTTCACTAAATGCTTTAAGTGCGCCCAAGTTGCCGTGCATTGAGAATGCTAAACACCCGTTGAACACATCTTTCATGGGGCTATCCTCTCCCGCCAGTTCATCAAGAAAATCTAAAACACGCTCAGCAGCATCATCATCAAAACCTTGACGAATCGTTGATAAATCTTTTTGAATATTTAAAATTTTTTCTTTTAAATCATCGGGTAAATTTCTATGCTGGGTTTTAAGCATATTTTCTAAAGCCATTAAAAGCTTATGCATATGAAAAGGAATAAGTGTGTTATCACAGTCAACACCAAAAACAATATTCATCATTTTCACCTAAAAATAATCCATAATCGAAGAAATATTGTACCACAACCACCCCTTTGATTTGAAAAATAATCAAATGGGATTTATATTGATCAGTTTTACATGGTATATGGCTTGAAATGGTAGTGCTTTAAAATACTTAAGAGGACAAATCGAGATTATTTTTTTTGAAAACCCTATCAGCTCGATAACTAGAACGAACCATTGGGCCACTAGCCACCTCAAAAAAACCTTTTTTGAGACCAATATCACGATAGCGTTTAAAATCATCTGGATGAATATAAGCTAAAACCGGTAAATGGTTAGTGGTTGGCTGTAAGTACTGCCCTAACGTTAAGATATCGACTCTCGCTTGCCTCAAATCATCCATGGTTTTTAAAAGCTCTTCTTCAGTTTCACCAAGCCCTAACATTAAACTGGTTTTAGTTAAGATATGGGGACTTTTTCGCTTTGAATATGCTAATAAATCAATCGTTTGCCAATAAGAGGCTCGCTTATCGCGCACAGGATGAGTTAAACGCTCAACAGTTTCAACATTTTGCGCAAACACATCAACGCCGGCACTATGAAGCAAGTCAACAGCGCTGGTTTGACCACAAAAGTCTGGCGTTAACACTTCAACCTTAGTTTTTGGTGATACTTCCTTGATAAGTCGAACTGTTTTAGCGTAATGCTTGGCGCCGCCATCCTCTAGGTCGTCTCTGTCAACTGAGGTCAACACAACATAATCTAAATTCATTAACCGTACGCTTTCAGCCGTTTTTTGCGGCTCCAAAAAGTCTAGCCACCCCTTTGGATTGCCGGTATCAACTGAGCAAAATCGGCAAGCTCTGGTGCAAACGCTACCCATCAACATAATCGTAGCCGTACCATGAGACCAACATTCAGATAGATTAGGGCACTTTGCCTCTTCACATACTGTTGCTAATTTATGTTTATGAACTAAATCTTTAACTTTCTGTAATTTAGGAGAATTTTCTAAATTAATTCGTAGCCACTTAGGTTTTTTCAAACGTGGCTCTGATGCTTTAAATCCCTGCTTAACCCCATCTTTAACAGCATGCACGCCCTCATCGGTAACATACTTTTTACCAGACTCAACAACAACTTTGATATCAGAAAGTTTACGCGCCATTAGAATTTAATGCTGATTAAAACGCTAGAATGATGACAAATAACCGTGGGTAATGCAAATGAGAAATTGAAAAATGGAAATGACATCGACATTTTGAAAGAATACCAATTATATTCCCTTCATGATTTTTTTGATATCTAGCTCTATACCAATGGGAGTATTTTTATCTGTGACATGTACTCTTTTCAAAAGCGCTTGGCTTTGCGTTAGATAGGTGTTTTTTAGTGCTTGGTATTCTTTGTTGTTTATTATGCCTAAAAAACTCATGGCTTCTAGCAATTCTAGTGTATTAGTCGATTGAAGAAGCTTAGGAAATTGGTATGCCCACTTAAGTACTGCAAATTGCACTAAAAACTCAATTTCTAACAATCCCCCTGGCTTAAGCTTTAATGGATCAAATGATACGTTGCTTTCTTCGCGCAATTTTTCAAGCATGTTTATTATGTCGCTATACAAAGCCAAAGATTCACGCTCAACCGCTAGTACCTCACACCTTAGCCTGTCGAAGCTATCTTTTAAACAATGGCTGCCGCAAATAGCACGCGCTTTGATTAACGCCTGATGTTCCCAAGTCCAAGCTTTTTGTCTTTGGTAATCACAAAACGTATCAATATGGCTTACTAACATACCCGCACTACCCAAAGGTCGTAGACGCGCATCTACACAATAGAGTTTTCCACCTACCGTTCTAGACTGCAATAAATTTATAATTCTCTGGGCTAACCTTAAAATTGTAGGCTGGTAACACTCATCCAAATTATGTAAAAACACTAAATCCAAATCTGACTCATAAGTGAGCTCATAACTACCTAGTTTGCCGTATGCAATAATTGTAAAATGCTCATACAAAAATATTTTC
>JAUICE010000037.1 GCA_030428185.1 Gammaproteobacteria bacterium | reverse complement strand
TTGGCTCAGTTAAAATTTGCAATAAAGCATCAGAATCAAGCTCATCTAATGTTGCTACAACGGGAAGTCTTCCCACAAATTCAGGAATCAAGCCAAATTTAACCAAATCTTCCGCTTCTAATCCCTTTAATGCAGTTGCAAAGGACGCTTTATCCGCCTGACTTTGAACTTCTGCAGAAAACCCAATGCTTGATTTTGCAGATCGCTGCTTAATAATATTTTCAAGGCCTGCAAACGCACCACCACAGATAAACAGAATGTTAGAAGTATCTACCTGTAAAAACTCTTGCTGAGGATGTTTACGCCCACCTTGCGGTGGTACAGAGGCAACAGTCCCCTCGATTAATTTAAGGAGTGCTTGCTGAACACCTTCTCCAGATACGTCCCTAGTAATAGAAGGATTGTCTGATTTTCTTGAGACTTTATCTATCTCATCAATATAAACGATACCATGTTGGGCTTTTTCAACATCGTAATCACATTTCTGTAACAATTTCTGGATGATATTCTCAACATCCTCGCCTACATAACCTGCTTCGGTAAGTGTTGTCGCATCCGCAATGGTGAAAGGAACATTAAGCACCCTGGCTAATGTTTCAGCAAGCAGCGTTTTTCCACTTCCAGTAGGACCTAAAAGCAAAATATTACTTTTACCTAGTTCAACCTTACTCTCTAGATTTTGTGTATTTAAGCGCTTGTAATGGTTATAAACAGCAACTGCTAACACTTTTTTTGCATTAGCCTGACCAATTACATAATCATCTAAATATTGAAGAATCTCTTTTGGTGTAGGTAGCTTTGTTTCAGCTTCATCAACAGTCTCTTTTACTTCTTCACGAATAATGTCATTACACAACTCAACACATTCGTCACAGACATATACTGAGGGACCTGCGATTAGTTTTTTTACTTCATGCTGACTCTTACCACAGAACGAGCAATACAAGACTTTTTCAATATCTGTATCATCTTCACTGCTCATATATCCCCCATAAAATTAATAACGCTTTCTTTTTACTCTACCAAAACACAGTGTCTTCAATCAATTACTGATTTGCCTTAGCAATACTTCTATCAGTCATTACTTTATCCACTAAGCCATAATCACATGCTTGTTCTGCACCCATAAAGTTATCTCGCTCAGTATCTAGCATAATCTGATCAGTGGTTTTACCAGTATGATCCGCTAAAATACGATTTAATTTTTCACGAACCAACAAAGTCTCACGGGCATGAATCTCAATATCTGTAGCCTGCCCCTGATATCCGCCTAACGGTTGGTGAATCATAACCCTAGCATTAGGCAAGCAATAGCGCTTTCCTGGAGCTCCTGATGCCAACAACAAAGCAGCTGCACTCGCTGCTTGTCCGATACACAATGTACTCACATCTGGTTTAATAAATTGCATGGTATCGTATATCGCAAGACCAGCCGTCACGACACCGCCAGGTGAATTGATATAGATAGAAATATCTTTATCAGGATTTTCAGACTCTAAGAACAATAATTGGGCAACGACTAAGTTAGCCATATGATCTTCAACTTCACCCAAAAGAAATATAATACGCTCTTTTAAAAGCCTAGAATATATATCGTATGAGCGCTCACCACGAGATGTTTGCTCTATAACCATAGGTACGAGACCACTGACGTTCTTTATAGAACTTCCTAACTTAGTCATGTTTACTCCTTAACTTATGCTTGTCCGTCTTTTTTAGGATTCATTACTGAATCATAAGTTTCTTCTACTGCTTCAACCTTTGCACTTTCGAGCATTTTTTCCATGACTTGGTCCTCAACAACTACCGCCTCAACCTCTGTCATTCTGTCTTTGCTTGACTGATACCATTTAATCACTTCCTCAGGGTTATCATAACCCTCAGCATGTACTTTTAGCCAGGCCTCAACACGCTCTGGTGTCGCTTTAAGCTGATGTTTTTTTACATACTCAGAAATAATCAGCCCAAGCTGTACTCGCCTTTTTGCTTGATCAATAAACATATCATCAGGAAGATTTGGCATTTTCATGTCTTTTGGCTGATTGTTGCCAAAGACTCTTCTCACCATATCTTGTTTCAGCTGACCAACTTCTCTATCAATTAATGCTTTAGGTAAGTCGAATGCATTTTTTTCTAAAATGGCTGTAAAGACATTATCCTTATTTGTCTGAAGGATTTGCTTATTCAGTTCACGAGTCATATTTAGCTTAATTTCCGCTTTAAATCCTTCGGCATCACTTGCCTTTGACTCAAACTTCTTGATAAATACTTCGTCAATTTCAGGTAATTGGCCTTCTGTCACTTTATGAAGTTTTATTTTAAAACAAGCTTCTTTACCTTGTAACTCCTCTTTTCCATAGTTTTCAGGAAAAGTAACCATTAAGTCTTTTTCATCACCCGCTTTAAGGCCGACCAGCCCTTCTTCAAATCCTGGTATCATCGACTTAGAGCCAAGCTCGAGCTCAAAGTGTGATGCTTTGCCACCCTCAAATGCAACACCATCAATAAAACCTTCGAAATCTATATCAATCTTGTCGCCTTCTTGACTTTCACGCTCACAAACAACCCAATCTTTATGTTGAGCACGTAGCTTATCGAGCATATTATCAACATCGCTATCGGCAACGCTCGCTGCAACTTGTTTAACAGCCGCCCCATCTAATTCTTCAACCGTCACTTCAGGAAACACTTCAAATGTCGCAATGTATTGGAAATCCTGACCTGCTTCAACATTGCCTGGCTCAACTTGTGGCATACCTGCAGGTGTGATCTCTTGCTCTTTTAACGCTTCAAACAAGGAAGACTGCATGACTTCTTGAGCAACTTCTGCCTTAATTCTATCTGCATAGCGTTGCTTAATCACTTGCATAGGAACTTTGCCCGGTCTGAAACCATCTATTTTAACCTGTTTTGCAATATCTTTGATACGCTTATCAAATTCTACATCTATCTTTTGTGCGGGAACTTGAATGGTCATTTTTCGGCCCAAGCCGCTTGTTGTCTCAACAGAAACCTGCATGTAAAACTACCTCATGGATTTTGAAAGAAAAGACTATATGTAATGGTGCGAAAGGAGAGACTCGAACTCTCACGGGTCGCCCCGCTGGAACCTAAATCCAGTGCGTCTACCAATTCCGCCACTTTCGCATACAAAACGCCGATTATCGACAATTGACCCCAACTTGTAAAGACTGTTTGCCACATTCTTAAAACAAACATGCAAAAAGTTGGTTTTTAAATGTTACTGCTCTTAACTGGGGTGAGTGATGGGACTTGAACCCACGACGACCAGGATCACAACCTGGGGCTCTACCAACTGAGCTACACCCACCATCGCATCTTAAAAAACGCTACCTTTAACATCAGCCCTCGCATATAAACACAAGAATGTGTTGTTTTGCAAGTCTTTATTTTATTACCATTTTAATGGCGCGCCCGGCAGGATTCGAACCTGCTACCCTCGGCTTAGAAGGCCGATGCTCTATCCAGATGAGCTACGGGCGCATCCTAAACAACATAGATGGATAATTTCTTTGTTGTCATCACTTTTTAATCAGTCGCATACTGATGTATGCTCCTTCCTAAAAACCTTCTTCCGCCTCGAAATTCTTCCATCTATGCTGTTTAGTCACTCGTAAAGACGGATAATTTCTTTGTTGTCATCGCTTTTTAATCAGTCACATACTGATGTATGCTCCCTCCTAAAAACCTTCTTCCGCCTCGAAATTCTTCCATCTATGTTGTTTAGTCACTCTTAAAGACGAATCATGTTCAAATCACATCAATAACAATTACTCTTTTAGAGATAAATTATCTCCGATAATTAACATGGTCGGGGTGGAGGGATTTGAACCCCCGACATCCTGCTCCCAAAGCAGGCGCGCTACCAAGCTGCGCTACACCCCGAAACTTAATGTCCGTGACATATTCGAGATGGGGATAATACTGATGTCACTACTGAAGGTCAAGAATATTCTCCACATTGAGTGATAAAAATTTTTAAGAAAAATAAAATAAGTACATGAAGTTTCATTCACTTGGTTAAACTGGATTAGGAATATCGATAAAATGACAGTCAAGTTGAAATTTGTCCGCTAAATGATGACCCAATGACTTAATCCCTTGACGCTCAGTTGCATGATGTCCACAAGCGAAATAATGAACATCCAGTTCTCTGGCTAAATGTGTTGTGCGCTCTGAGACTTCACCACTTAAAAAAGCATCTACACCTAAAGCCGCTGCCTGCTCAATATAATCTTGAGCGGCACCACTACACCAAGCAATCTTTTTAATTTCTCGGTTGTGCATTGCTGGTAAGTGTAGACTTATTGGAGAATAGTGTTTTTGACAAAGCGTTAAGAAGTCTTCTGGCGACATAGAGGCTTGTAGTTGACCGTGCCAAAGTAAATTTTTATTCTTCCCAATATCCTCTGCTTTGACATCAATCATACTTAACTCAGAAGCAATACTTGCGTTATTTCCAATAAGTTTGTGACAGTCCAATGGTAAATGATAAGCAAGCAAATTAATATCGTGCTCTAATAACTTAGCAATACGCTTTTTTTTAAGGCCAGTAATTACTTCTCGCTCACCTTTCCAAAAATATCCATGATGGACAATGAGCGCATCCGCATTTAAAGAAACTGCTTGCTCAATAAGCGATAGTGAGGCCGTAACGCCACAGACAATAGTCTGCACCTCTTCCCTACCTTCAACTTGCAAACCATTGGGCGCGTAATCTTTAAATAGAGATACTTCTAGATAGTTATCAATGTAATCTAATAACGCCTGACGCTTTAAAGACACTCGATTTATCCTGTTTTCTGTGTAACTTGCTTTTCACTGACTCTTTGAATATCTGCACCTAATTGATTGAGCTTGTCCTCAATACCCTCATACCCTCTATCAACATGGTAAATATGTTGTACTGTCGTTTGACCTTTTGCTGCAAGACCTGCTAAAACCAGACAAGCGGATGCACGTAAATCAGTTGCAACGACTGATGTACCATGAAGCTCATGAACACCTTCTGAGAAAGCTGCATTTCCTTTAAGGGTAATATGGCTTCCGAGACGAATAAGTTCCTTAACATGCATAAAACGATTTTCAAATACATTTTCTGTGACTGTCGCATTGCCACTAGCAACACTATTTAACGCTAAAATTTGTGCTTGCATATCTGTTGGAAACGCAGGATAAGGTGCTGTTTCTATGCTAATCGCCTTAGGGCGCTTGTGGTGCATATCAAGGCTAACCCAGTCAGGGCCACAATTAATGTCCGCCCCAGATTCCTTAAGCTTATCAATAAGCATTAAAATGGTATCAGGTTTTACATCGGTTAATGTTATCTTTCCAGATGTCATTGCAGCAGCCGCAAGATAAGTACCCGTCTCGATTCTATCTGGCAAAATGCGATAATGGGTTCCTCTAAGTGCTTCTACGCCCTCAATTTTAAGACAGCTACTGCCTATCCCTTCAATCTTGGCACCCATACTATTTAAAAATAAAGCCAGATCAGAAACCTCTGGCTCTCTAGCCGCATTACGTAAAATAGTCTGGCCCTTTGCCAGCACTGCTGCCATCAAAATATTTTCTGTGCCAGTCACGGTAACGGTATCAAAGGTAATATCTGCTCCTTTGAGACGCTGAGACTTAAGCGAAACATTGATAAATCCACCATCAACAACAACACTGGCGCCCATCTGTTCAAGCGCTTTAAGATGTAAATCAACAGGTCTTGAGCCAATGGCGCAACCACCTGGTGTTGAAACACGTGCTTGACCAAAACGAGCCAAAAGTGGCCCTAAAACTAGAATGGACGCTCGCATAATTTTAACCAGCTCATGTGGTGCCGTGGTTTTATGAACATCCAAAGCACAAATATGCGCTTTATGATTAGCCGCATCAAAGTGAACCTCAGCACCCATCTGTGTTAATAGTGCCATCATGGTTTCAACATCTTTTAATCTAGGCACATTATCTAGCTCAATGGGCTCCTCGCTTAACAAGGTTGCTGCAATGATAGGCAGGGCAGCATTTTTTGCTCCAGATATTTTAATCTCCCCATGGAGTGGGTGGCCACCATGTATAACCAAACTATCCATGTTGTTTCTCCCTTTCGGCAGGTGTTAAAGTTTTAAGTGTCAGCGCATGCAAATTCCCTGCCTTAATTTCATCACCTAACAATGCGTAAATCATTTGTTGGCGAGATAACGTATTTTTGCCCTCAAAAACACGACTTACAACAAGTAGCTCATAGTGATAACCATCACCCTCAATATCTAAAGTCTCAACTTCAGATAACCCTTTTTCTATTATTGCCTTTACGGCCTCTTTACCTAGCATTTTTTATTCACTTACTTCTATACTTTCTATATTTAAATTTTGACTAAAAAACATGGCAATATATCGTAAAATCAAGCTCGTATCCAAGATAATCGCCCAAAATAGCAAAATATCTGATCTTTGATATTTTTCTACTTTATTTGGTTAAATTTAATACTTTTTTGATGCGGCAAAACTCGGCTAAAGCCATTAGCTGCTTAGGAACATGAGTGAAGGTCAAAGTCACACCTTGTCGCTTTGCATACCGAAGTATTTCAAGCATCAAAGCCAAACCCGCACTATCGGCATGCAAGACATTGAACAGTGAGAGCGTAAACCTCTTCTCTACATCCACTTTATCAATAAGTTTGAGTAACTCAACTCGCTTTGCCATTACTGTTTTAAATGTAAGAGATCCATCTAGTGCATGCTCTATCACCGACTACCCCTTCTTACTTTTTCGCTTAAGTTTATGAATTAGCTGCATTAAGGAGTGATTATTTAACTCTCTTTGAAATTGTGAACGAAAACTTTGCAGTAAGCTAACTCCCTCAACCGTTAAATCAAATACCTTCCATCCACCTTTTTTTCTCACAACAGAATATGCCAAGGATACATTCTTGCCATTTCTAGGCTTGATTACGCTATAAACTTTCACAAACCGCGAGCTATTTGCGCCTCTTCGAGGAGGATAAAAGGTAATTTTCTCTCCATCATAATTCGCTAATGCTTTAGAGTAAGTCCGGATAACCAAATTAATAAACTGCTGCTCAAATTTTTTCCTCTCCAAAGAAGATGCCTGCCCCCATACTTTCCTACCAAGCACGGAGCGCGCCATACCCAAAGTATCCACATGAGGAATAATATATCGACGAACTATTCGATGTACCAATGCCGGGTTGCTCTTTAAACTCACCTTGTTTTTTTTTAGTGCCGAAACAACATTATCAGCTGCTCCCTCTACAATGGCTAAGGGTGATGCTAACAAATGAGTCGATGCCAATAGCAATATGATGGCTGCAAGAAACGGTTTGAGTACTTTCATTATCCACCTACTTGTTCATATTAAAAACGAGCTGTCCAATTAGATTTTCTAAAATAACAGCTTCTTCTGTTTTATCGATTCGCGCACCTTCTGTTAAGTATTTCGGCTTTTCACCAGATTCTTGAGTCTCAAATCCAGGGGTAATACTGATGTAATTTGAACCCAACAAACCTTCAGTCAAAATTCGTGCACTTGTATCTATTTGTGGAATTTTATTTTGTGTCTCATTAATAAACAACGTCACTTTTGCACTAAAAGAATCTGGCTCGAGATCTATACGCTCCACATAGCCCACTTTGACACCTGCGATACTAACTGGTGCCCTAACTTTCAATCCACCAACATTCGAAAAGTCAGCATAAACATGATAGCCGTCGCTTGAACTGAATCCACTTAACCCACTCACTTTAAGAGCAAGTACAACGAATGCCAACAGTGCCATGAGAAAAAATAGGCCAACAAAAAACTCCAGCACTCTCTGATTTTTCACTTTCACCATCCTTTTATCATCATTGCGGTTAAAATAAAGTCGATGCCAAGCACCAGTAGTGAGCTTATAACTACAGATTTGGTTGTCGCAATACTAATCCCTTCTGCGGTTGGCTCTGAGTAAAAACCTTGATACACCGCTACCCAAGTGACCACAAAACCAAAAACAGCGCTTTTTATCAAACCGCTCATCACATCATTTTGAAAATTTACCGCTGAGCTCATGTTACTCCAAAAACTACCACCATCAATTCCTGCCCACACAACACCAACAAAGTAACCACCGTAAATTGCAACTGCTGAAAAAATCAAACTTAATGCTGGAAGCGCTAAAAGACCTGCCAAAAAACGAGGAAAAATAATACGCCAAAGTGGATCAACACCCATCATATCCATACTGGCAATTTGCTCTGTTGTTTTCATTAACCCTATCTCAGCCGTTAGGGCTGATCCTGCTCGTCCTGCAAATAATAAGGCTGTAATCACTGGCCCAAGTTCACGAGTGATACTGAGTGCCAAAAGCTGGCCAAGCTGACTCTCTGCTGAAAATTTTTGCAAGGTATTATAGCCTTGGAGGCCAACGACCATGCCAATAAATAAACCAGATACTAAGATGATCATGACTGATAAGACACCAACACGAAAGAGTTGCTGAATTAACAATGGAAACGTATCAAGTAAACGAGGTTTTCGAAATAGCACGCCAAGCAAAAAGATTAAGCTTTCGCCACTCTTTTGTATCCACAGTATGCATGAGCGGCCAAGCGATGCAATCGTATCAATCACTCCAATAACTCCTTAGTATATGACTTTGCCGGATAATGAAATGGCATAGGTCCATCTGGCAATCCCTTAATAAATTGCAAAACCTGTTGCTTGTCTGTTTCAAGCAATGAAGTAGGTGTGCCATGAGCAATAATTTTAGACTCTGAAAGTAAATACACTTCATCAGCAATGCTAAGTGTCTCATGTACATCATGAGACACAATAATTGTTGTAGTGCCTAATAATAAATTAAGCTGCTTTATTAACTTTAAAAGCATTGCCATTGAAATAGGATCTTGTCCGGCGAAGGGTTCATCATACATCATTAAAGCAGGATCCAGTGCAATAGCTCTAGCTAGTGCAACCCTTCTTGTCATCCCACCGGATAAATCTTTTGGCATTAAATGACGTGTACCCCGTAATCCAACAGCCTCTAACTTCATTAAAACGATATCTCGAATTAAAGCCTCAGACAAATCAGTATGTTCACGAAGTGGAAAGGCTACATTTTCATACACACTTAAATCACTAAACAATGCGCCACTTTGAAATAACATGCCCATTTGTTTTCTAAGATCATATAAATGTTTTTTAGACAGTGAATGAACATCTTGCTGATTAAAGAAGACTCGCCCAGCGCTAGGTGTAAGCTCTGCACCAATTAATTTAAGTAATGTAGTCTTTCCACAACCACTAGGGCCCATAATGGCGGTTATCTTACCTTTCTTTACTGAGAGTGAAACGCCTGATAACACTTGATGTCGCCCTCTAGAAAAGCTTAAATTCTCAATAGATACTAAAATCTCATCCGTCTTCAATATAAATAGCCAGTTCTAAAAAAGGTATTTATTCTAAAGATTAAACGAGAGACATTGAATAAACAAGCATTTCCAAGTATCTTGAATATACAATCGTATCTGATGGATAAAAGCAATCATCCATACGGCTCGTCTTATCCTAAATTAAAATAGTTATGCCCATTATTTCACAAAACCTCAGTCAGCCATCTGAATCAAAAGTATTTACGGTTTCTATGCTAAATAAAACGTGTAAAAACTTATTAGAAACTAAAATTGGTTTGATTACTATCGAAGGCGAAATTTCAAATTTAATACAAGCTTCAAGCGGTCACTATTATTTTAAATTAAAAGACGAGCATGCGCATATTCAGTGTGCATTCTTTAAAACGAAAGCAAAAAAGAGTGTATTGATACCTGAAAATGGTCTTCACGTTCAGATGAAGGCCTTAGTGAGCTTGTATGAGGCAAGAGGAGACTACCAACTCATTGTCGAGTCAATTACACCCTTGGGGGTAGGCCAGCTGCAATTACAGTTTGAAGCATTAAAAAAGAAGCTAAATGCTCAGGGACTATTTGATGAAGCGCATAAGCAACCAATACCTAGCCTTCCTCATACTATTGGTGTCATCACCTCTGAAAAAGGCGCTGCCTTAAGAGATATTATATCTACTCTACGCAGGCGATTTAAAGCAATACAAATCATATTATATCCTGCTGATGTACAAGGACCTCTCGCTGCCCCCAAGTTATGTCAACAGCTAGTACGTGCAAATGAGCGAAATGAATGTGATGTTCTAATCCTTGCAAGAGGCGGTGGTTCAATGGAAGATCTATGGGCATTCAATGATGAAAAACTGGCCTTAGAAATCTATAAAAGCAAAATTCCTTTAATTACGGGAATTGGCCATGAAATTGATTTTACGATTGCTGATTTTTGTGCAGATTTACGTGCACCAACCCCTAGTGCAGCAGCTGAATGCGCATCACCATTAGATACGAATTATATTGAAGAGCTATCGGCAATATATGCTTTTTTACAACACTTAAT
Organism: Gammaproteobacteria bacterium; assembly: GCA_030428185.1. Lineage (GTDB taxonomy): Bacteria > Pseudomonadota > Gammaproteobacteria > Legionellales > Legionellaceae > JAUICE01. The sequence goes on along the minus strand of JAUICE010000037.1, from coordinate 9,253 downwards.
GAAAGGACAATTGTCTGCTTTAACCACCACGCTCACACATCTATCCTCAAAATTAAAAGCGCCTCTTCAGATAGTATTTCAGCACCATCAGCACATTGATAGACTAGAAGAGAGAATGCGCTTTTTGCTTACCGCAAACATGCAAAAATATGCACACCAAATTGAGCAACTAAGAGGTGTATTGCTTGCCAACCGCCCTATTGAAAAGCTCAATAAACAAAGTCAGTATGTACAAGTATTGCAACAAAAAATGCTTGAACATATTCGCCAAATGCTAACCACTCATCAACTCAAACTAGCAAAGCTAAGTACCTTTTTACAAGCAGCAAGCCCGCTGGCCACGTTAGATAGAGGTTACGCTCTTGCCCTAACTAAAAAAAATACGCTTATTACCTCTTCACATGATATCAATATTGGTGATAATTTTTGGGTTAAATTAAAAAACGGTACACTGCTTTGTGAGCTTATAGACAATGAATAATTTAGTTGACGCCATTACAACTGTTGTCGATAAAACCCAAATGCATATGGACTTGCTCTTAATGTTACTTGGGATCATTTGGGGTGTTTATATACTGACACTGTTAACAGGCAAACGTTTATTGCTACTGGGTATTTATCCTAGGAAAATATGGGGCCTACCTGGAGTCATTTTCTCTCCCTTTTTACATATCGATTTTAATCACCTATTTTTCAACTCTATTCCGTTTTTCTGCTTAAGTGCGTTTGTATTGGTTGATGGACTTGACGTTTATATCAACGTAACCATTTATATTTCTTTAATGAGTGGCTTACTCATTTGGTTATTTGGGAGATCGGCTCTTCATATAGGTGCAAGCAGCCTGATAACAGGTTACTGGAGCTTTCTTATGTTAAATGCGTACATACAAGGCGGTGCTTTAACCATTTTTCTTGCTATCATCTGCGCATATTATTTTGCAGGAATATTTTTAGGCATTTTTCCGAGTGAAAAAGGCGTCTCTTGGGAAGGACACCTTTTTGGACTCATTGCCGGCGTACTTGTCAACTATGGCTTGACTCAATCCATACTGCCTTTTTTTATTCTAACTTAAACGCACTATCAGTGACAATTATACTGCCACAGGAAATGAGTGTCTCCTAGCCTAATATGAACGAACAATCAGTGTCGTGCCAATATCAGCAAAATCTTGATTTAACCACCTAGCCGCGCTTGGTAATACCCGAACGCAACCATGACTCGCGTTATAATCTGGCACATTATAAGATCCATGAAGTGCAAATCCTTTATGGAAATGCATGCAGTAAGGCATAGGTGCGCCACCATTAGTTTCTATGGGAAATTTAGACGACTTACAATCTGCACCTTTTTTTGAAAAAATCTTATAGGTGCCACTTGGCGTTCTACAGCTTCTACCTACATCAGCACAGTATCCCTTTCCTCCTGAAGCCCTACCGGTTTTAACGCGGTGTCCATTTGCATCATACGCAGCCCACGCTGTTAACTTAGGATCAAATACAATGACTTTTCGACCCGTCGCCACACGGGTTTTAGGAAAAACATCATATCCTTTCTTATCTTCACTATGATGAGGTAGGCTAGGAAGCCCTGGACTTTCTTCAACTTGCTTCATACCACAGGCCACCAAGAAACCTGATAGACTAAAAATCAACAACTTTTTCATCACAAATCCTTTTTACCTAACTGATGTTGGCTCATATCGGCATGACAGACAAAATATTTAGTAGTGTGTTAATCTTTTAATCTAAACTTAATAAGTTTCAGTCACCTATTAGTAGAGTAAGTGTGTCAATTTTGAGTCATTTGTAAAGCTCAAAATGTGATATTTTCATTTCCATTGGGTATAAATATCAAAGACTAAAGCTAGTATTTTGAGTTGTATTGGGTATATGATGAAGTTTGATACATAATTTATCACTTGGATTACATGATGAGCGAAACCAAAGCACTTAAAGATCCCAAATCAAACAAAGCAACTAATCCCTCTGGCAACAGCCTTATTGCAAAACAAACTCAAGATATCCAAAAGCTTGTACAAAAAATTCTAGAAACCCCAGATTGTGAGCAAGATAAAATTAAACACTTCAAAAAAGCGGTTCGTGAAGGTAATTATCAGGCAAACTCTCAAGCCATAGCTGATGCCATTCGCGCATTAAAACATTTACGAAAAAAATAGTACCCGCTTATTTTTTCGCCGCAATAAAGCGTCTCACAGCAGACTTAAAGTCTTGTGTTTGCGACAACCTAATGAAACTCTCTTTTTCTTCTTTTAACTGTGTGTTTAACAAATGAATATCATTATTGTTAAGTAGTTTTTTGCATGACAATAGGGCTTGATAAGACTTTGCTCTCAACGACTGAATCAAGCCATCGACAACTGTTGATAAATCTTCTCTACAACATAATTGATTGACTAAGCCCGAAGCCAGGGCCTCTTTAGCCATAAAACATTCAGAGGTTAAAATCCACTCTAAGGCTTTTTTTCTTCCGACATGTTGGCTCAACATATACGTCATGCCACCATCAGGGCTTAATCCAAGTGCAGTATATCCTGTATTAAATTTTACATTATCATCACAAATGGCTAAATCACAAGCCAGACAAAAACTAATACCTACACCAGCACAAGCTCCTTCTATCGCTGCAATAGTCATTTTTGGCATAGAAGTCAGCAGGAGAATTGACTCATTTAATCTATCGATAATGACATCAACACCCTTAGGCATTGTTTCTAAATTTTTTGCAAAAAAACTTACATCACCACCTGCCATAAATTTATTTTCAGCACCTTTAAGCACAACAAACATTATTGATGCATCATCTCGAATGTCTTGTAGTGTGGCCAATAAATCGATAGACATTTTATCATTAAATGTATTCATTGCATTTGGCCGATTAAAGCAAACGTATGCTGTGTCACCATCCTTCGTTAATAAAACAGTCATGCCCAGTACCAGTTTTCCTCTAAGTTGTCCTTTATAACAAATGAGCGTGACAAGTCGCAAGTTGATGACAACTTTGGCGTATAAAAAATAACTCTTAGCAATATTAGTTTATCGTCATTAACCGTAAGACGTACTTTAGATAACAAGTTATCATCAGACGAAATATAACAATGCTTTGTTAATAATTTTTCAATGTAGTAATGAACCACTTTATTGTTTATTTTTCTTTTGCATGTCTTAAAAAGATTTTGAGGATTCATTGTATAAAAAAAATGCTCTACATCATGAATACACGAAGATGAATAAACAATATCTTGAGAAATAATTTTTCTTGAAGCACCTATTAAAACCGCTTTAGATAGCTCAACTTCTTCAAAACGATTTAATGCTCTCAATGTCAAAATAAACATTTTTTGATGACTGATGACAAGAATGGCTAATACTTGGATTAAGATTAATGTCGTTAACAGAACAAAGCCCTTGCTATATTTTTTCATTTACAAGTGATACATCAATAAAAAGTTTGCTTTTTTTCGTGTTAAGCGTAAGTTCAACTAACGGATATATACTGGAAGGAATTTTTGTAATTGTCATATTAGTGATTGCCCTACTTATCTCTCCTTTTTGTCCACCCTTCATATACCAATAGAGTGCAGGCTGCTCACTATTGTTTTTGATATATAGATACAACTGGTTAAATCGACCAAACACATCACCTTTAGAAAAAGTTTCCATCACAGGATGTTTTAGCGACATTATTTTTTTATTCAGATACGTTTTATCAGTAGTGACAAACTCAATTTTATGATTATTAATTAAAGCGATAGTCATCTTGTTTGTCACTGATACTGGTGATGAGAGATAGACTTTCTGGCTTTTTGATACATCTTTATTTAAATAAGCAATATCGCTTAGATATGAAATTAAAATCCCTTGACTCTCAGAGCGCATCTTACTTCTCACTACTAAGGGGATCTCCTCAGAGTTTTTTTTAAAAATAAGAAAAGATACCAGCTGCACCTCCTCTGGTTTATTTACTGAAGTCAATGATGAAAGTGAGCCTAAACCTGTAAATCCTGAGCGCTTAATAATCTCTCTTAAATAACTTGTTAAATATAAATATTCTTTTTGTACTTTTATGATTTCATAACATCGATAGTAGTGATACTTTACAATAGAATACAATCGAAACATTGTTGTCATTAGAATGCTTGATATAAAAAGCGCGATTAAAAACTCAGGTAAACTAAATGCTTTGGATTGCTTAAACAAACCAGAACATACAGGAGTTTGCCTTCGATTATTGCTGACACATTTCATAATGACTCTTTCACTATCATCTACTCAATAAAAAAAAGCTTAACGAACAAATGATTGCTCTATCTGTGCAAAATGACTAACACCTGTTGTCTTCCAATTTAAATAAATCCTTAGATGATGCTCGTTAGTAGAAAGATTTAGTGCTGGATCATTTAGAAATACGTCGGCTTGATGTTTTGCTACACGATAGAGATTTTGACTACCTGACAAGTACAGCTCAAAAACATTCATTAAAATGAAGTGAGCGTGCAACCTCTCTTCTAATACATTCAACCGCTGCGATAAAAAGCGTTGTTGTTTTATAAATCCAAGAAAAAAAATTGAAAAAAGTAGAAGTGAAAGCATCACCTCCACAAGTAATACACCTTGTTGCTTCATATTGACATTCCATTGTCGTTGGACCAGCTTTTATTAGCTTATCTAATCTATTTAGAAAAAGAAAGCGGTTAAAGCTAAGCTAATCTAGAACCGACTTTTTCAAGAATAATAGAGCCAATAGAATAACCAGCTCCAAACGAGCATAGCAAGCCTAAGTCTCCTTCTTCAAAATCATCATGTGTTTTATGAAAAGCGATAATTGAACCTGCAGATGCCGTATTTGCATAGCGACTTAAAATCATAGGGGCTTTAACATTATCAGGTTCGTATCCTAAGAATTTGCTTGCTATTAGACGATTCATATTTGCATTTGCTTGATGCAACCATAATCGTTTAAGGTCGCCTGAGCTAATGCACTGAGAAGCCAACTGATCATTTAATAGTTTAATAACCTCAAGAGAGACTTCTTTAAAGACTTTACGACCATTTTGTGAAAATAAGCGTGAACTCTCATCTGATTGTTCGGAAATGATTCTATCCAAAAAACCAGAGTTATTTCGAATATTGTTAGAAAACATTGTCTTTAAAGCTAAGGAGTTAATTCTAAATCCACTTCCTCCAGTACGCTCACGCATTTTTTCAACAATTAAAGCAGTAGCCACATCTCCAAAAATAAAATGGCTGTCTCTATCTTTAAAATTTAAATGTGCACTACAAATTTCAGGATTGACAATAAGCACCCTCTCAGCCTGATCACTGTCAATCAATGCCTTAGCATTAGCAATAGCAAAAGTTGCACTAGAACATGCTACATTCATATCAAATGCAAAGCCATTGATCCCCAATTCTTGCTGAATTTCTATTGCAATTGCAGGATAGGGTCTTTGAAAATTTGAACATGCACAAATCACTGCATCGATCTTTTTACTTTGTATATTTCGACGTGTTAATGCATCTTTTGCGGCTTTCAAACCAAACTCCGCTTGAAAAGATAGTTCAGAATCATCTCTCTTTGCTATCATTGGATGCATGATGTTAGTGTCTAGAATATTTTTTTTATCTATCACAAATCGAGACGAAATACCTGAGGCTTTTTTTATAAAAGCAGCATCGGAATAAGCTAAAGGCTCTATCTTTCCACTATCTATCTTCTTTTTGTTTTTATGATTAAATGCATCAACATAGGCATTAAAGGAACTAACTAACTCCTCATTACTGATTTCATCGCTAGGCGTCGCCAAGCCAGAAGCGGTTATTAATACATCACTCATAAAACTTTGCCAAATTACCAAATTTTATCAGTATACATTTCAATGAGATAAATGCCACTTGCATTTACATCACTCAAGAGATATACCTACTAAATTTAACCATTTTAGATTTAATTTTATGTCAAAAATCAATTTTGAAAGCTTAGTACCAGAAAGTATACAATCACTATCTCCTTATCAGCCTGGTGGATTTATCAGTCAAGATAAAGAAACAGAGATCATCAAGCTCGCAAGCAATGAAAATCCTTTAGGCTCTAGCCCGTCTGTGCTCAATTTCTTATCTAAACACATAACTAGCTTTAACCGCTATCCTGACAGTAATGGACATGAGCTGAAAGAAGCGTTAAGCCACTTGTATCGAATAGAAATGGATGAAATTACTCTTGGAAATGGCTCTGAAAATCTAGTTCAACTACTCATCCAAACGTTTAATCAAAAAGAAAGTGAAATTTTAATACCCGAATATTCTTTTGGTGCTTATAAAATTAATGCCAAAGCGCTGCAAGCAAACGTTAGAGAAGTACCTAGCCCTAAATTTCAAATTGATGTTGATGGATTAATTCAACAATGTAGTAAGAAGACTCGATTAATCTTTATTGCAAACCCCAATAACCCTACTGGTTGTTATTTAAAAGAGCAGCAATTATCACATTTACTCGAAAATATTCCTGAATCCACGATTCTAGTTTGTGATGAAGCTTATTATGAATATGCAAAATATTTTGACAGATACCCAGATACGCTCAAACTTCAGCAACAACATAAAAACTTAGTCATTCTTAGAACCTTTTCTAAAGCCTATGGCCTTGCCAGTTTGCGTATCGGTTATAGTATTAGCACTACTGAAATTAGTGAATTATTAAATCGCGCCAGGCTCCCATTTAATACTTCACAAATCTCACAAATTGCTGCTAAAAAAGCAATTATCGATAAAAATTTCGTACAAGAATCAGTAATGAATAACCAAAATCAGCTCATGAAATTTTCTGCATTCTTAAATAAGCACGGTATTAAATACTTACCTACTGCTACAAATTTTCTGACCGTATTTTTTGGTAAAAATACAAACAAAATATATAACTTCCTTTTAAATAAAGGTGTCATGGTTCGCCCATTACTACCTTATAATATGTCAGAATTTCTACGTATTAGTATCGGTAATGAGTTTGAGATGAATTATTTAATTGAATGTCTATCACTTTTTTTAGGAGCATAACGAATGACTGATTTTATTGATTTAAGCAAAGCACATTGTGAGGCTTGTGAAGGTATTGGAGAAGCATTAACAGCATCACAAGCAGAAAAGCTTACAACACAAGTCAAAGGATGGGACGTTATTGAAGATGCGACAAAACTGTATAAATCTTATAAATTTAATAATTTCTATGAAACAATGGCTTTTGTTAATGCCATCGCATGGATTGCAAACTCTGAAAATCATCATCCAGATTTAGAAATTGGCTACAATTACTGTCATATTACCTTCACGACACATGCTCTAAAAGGCTTAACCCATAATGATTTTATTTGTGCTGCGAAAGTAGACAAGTTAAGTCAGTAAGTATTAGTTACCCTTGTTCTTTAAAAACACACGATTAAAAGAGCAAGGGTATAAAAAAGATCTGTAACGCTACTACGGCGCCTCATCAATCAATTTTTTAACAGGCATAAAATCCTTTCTATCAAGCCCTAGAGCGACTGCCAAAGCACCTGCCACATAGATTGAAGAGTATGTACCAATAACAATACCTATCATCAATGCAAGGGAAAATCCATGAATACTCTCTCCACCGTATAAAAACAACGCCACAACTACAAATAGAGTCAAAGCAGATGTCATGACAGTACGCGATAACGTCTGATTGATAGATATATTCATAATCGTGACTGTATCCACCCTACGAATTTTTCTAAAATTTTCTCGCACCCTATCAAATACAACAATGGTGTCATTGAGAGAATAACCTATCACCGCTAAAAGTGCTGCCAATGCTTTTAAATCAAACTCAATATGAAAATAAGAAAATACACCCAGAATTAATAATGGATCATGGATCAACGCAACTACAGAGCTCACAGCAAATCGATATTCAAAACGTAGTGCAATATAAATCATCGTCGCAAGCATCGAAACAATAATCGCTAGCGCACCTTTTGTCGCAAGCTCTTTACCCACTTGCGGACCTATAAACTCAACTCGTTGTTTCTTTGCCCCATTTAAAGCGCCCATTACTTTATCAACTAAATCAGATTGCTTCATGCCTTCTTCAGGTGCAATGCTCACCAATACATCTTTAGAGGAACCATAACTAATTACTCTACTTTGACCCTCAGAAAAACCAGCCTTTTTTAGTGCCATCCGAACATTCGATAGCTCTACTGAGTGTGGATAAGAGACTTCAATTTGAGTCCCACCTGTAAAATCTAAGCCTAAAGTTAAGCCGTTAATAAACAGCGCCGCTATAGATAAAATAAATACTAGGGCAGAAAATATCGCACTCCATTTTCTAAGCCCCATAAAGTCAATTTTTGAATCGGGATTAAATAATTCCATCGTAATTCCTTAAATGCCAATTGATAGTCTTTTCACTTGTCTACGCCCATAGCATAAATTCACCATGGCTCGTGTATAAGTGATACCCGTCAACATTGAGGTAAGAAGACCTATCGACAAAGTGACAGCAAAGCCTTTGATCGCTCCAGTGCCGACTGCAAACAATACCAGTGCTACGATAAGTGTCGTAACATTCGCATCAACAATGGTTGAAAAAGCACGCTCATAGCCTGCATATATAGCTGCTTGAGGTGATAAGCCGTGACGTAATTCTTCTCGTATGCGTTCATAGATGAGCACGTTCGCATCTACTGCCATACCAACAGTTAACACAATACCGGCGATACCTGGTAGTGTTAACGTTGCGTCAATTAGAGAAAGTAGCGCCACCAAAAATACTAAGTTTAGGAATAATGCAATATTTGCAATTAATCCAAACAAACGATAGTAAATAGCCATTACTAAAAGAATTAAACACATGCCCACTTGCAAAGAAATAATCCCTCTCCTGATATTTTCCTTACCCAAGCTAGGACCAACTGTGCGCTCTTCAACTGGATAAATAGCCGCTGGCAGCGCTCCCGCGCGCAGTAGTAAAGCAAGATCGGTCGCTTCTTTAGGCGACTGCAGCCCTGTTATTTGGAAGTGGCTACCTAGAGCGCTCTGTATGACTGGAGCACTGATCACCCGCTCTTCTTTTTTAGTTTGACGAACCGTCTTTCCTGACACCTGTTTACTACTTGTTTTTGTCTCAACAAAAACAATCGCCATACGTTTGCCAATACTTTCGCGTGTTACTTTAGAAAATAGACTTTCACCGCCGCCACCAAGTTGTATGGTTACA
>JAUICE010000036.1 GCA_030428185.1 Gammaproteobacteria bacterium | reverse complement strand
ACTAGAAACAGGGTTCCGTGGCTCAGAAGTCAAAATTGTTGAGGAAATGATAGTTAAACTCAACGAAATTGAACATCAAACGGATAAAATGTTGATTGATATTCGCCAAGGTATTTTTGATATAGAGGATACACTGCCACCCGTTTCAATTATTTTTCTCTACAAATTAGTGGAGTGGACGGGGCAATTGGCTGATTATGCTCAAACTGTCGGTGGTCGTTTGCAAATTCTTATTGCGAGGTAAATGATGCTGGAGTTTATTTACCTAACTGTTGCTGTTTGCCTGTGTTTTAGCATGACTTGGGGCGTGGGCGCTAATGATCTTGCAAATGTGATGAGTACGACTATGGGCTCTAAGGCTGTCAGTGTTCGTACGGCAATCATCATCGCTGTTATCTTTGAATTTTTGGGTGCATTTATAGGCGGGCATGGCGTGACGACTACCATGCGTGATGGGATCATTGATACCTCGCTTTTAAATCATCAACCAAAAGTTCTTATAGAAGGTATGCTCGCCATCTTACTGGCTTGTACTATTTGGATGAATCTAGCCAGTGTATTAGGTCTTCCTGTCTCTATTACCAATGCCATTGTTGGCTCTATGGTTGGATTTGGAGCAACCATATTCAGCCTGAAGTCGATACATTGGCATCAAGTTGCATACATTGCCATAAGCTGGATAACCTCTCCTTTTATTGCTGGTATTACCGCATATTTAATCATTATCAGTATACAGCGCTTAATTTTAGGAAGACCTGATCCCATTACTCAAAGTAGACGTTACTTACCTATTTACCTATTCCTAGTCGGCGTTGTTCTTTCATTTATCACCATTTTTAAAGCGATGAATCATTTCGGTATCGAATTAAGTATTAAAGTCGATTTGCTCATTATTCTTTGCTCAAGTATCGGCATCACAGGACTTGGCATGTGGTATTTACATACAGAGCCAGAGATCTTATTAAAAAAACGCCGACAACGGTTCAATTTTGTCGAAGAACAGTTTGCTTTTTTGGTTGCATTGACCTCTTGTATGATGGTCTTTGCTCATGGCGCAAACGATGTATCACTTGCTGTTAGCCCTTTATCGCTAATTGTGAGTTTAACCAATCATGGCTTTAATTTTGATGCAGATACTTATCCTGCATGGATAACACTTCTAGGCTGCTTTGGTGTACTTTTAGGATTTCTGTTTTACGGTAAAAAAGTCATAGAGACAGTAGGCAGTTCCATTACAGCCTTAACACCAAGCCGCGCTTATGCTGCAACGCTTGCCGCTGCTACCACGGTGATTATTTCTACCAGTACTGGAATACCCGTGTCCGCGACCCAAACATTAGTTGGCGCAGTGTTAGGTGTTGGCTTAGCCAGAGGTATCGGTGCGTTGAATTTAATTGTCATCCGAAATATATTCATGTCTTGGGTATTCACCCTGCCCGCAAGTTCACTTTTAACTATCGTCTGCTATTTCTTCATTCGCTTTTTATTTAAATTTTCTTAAGCATGAAAAACACGAAGTAACCTTGATAAGATGGTGACAATAATGCCTTGTTTTTTTGCTGTTGACTGTCTATCTCTAAGCATGTGAATTTTTTTAAATTTAGCTGCCTCTTTTTTCTGAGATGGAGACTGCTCATTGGCTTTATCAAATTGGTGCAAAAATATATCATGTTCGCTGATATAAGCTTTATCAATTTTCTGCTTCATAACTACTTAACATTCGACAATATTTTGAGCATTGTATACCTATTGGAAATCAAAAGGCAAAACATAAGCGCCTAAAGCGTAATTCAATTAAAATGAAAGAAAAAATTTATTGCTATGCGCCCAGTTTTTGTGCAATCATAATAGGGAGAAGAATAACAAGAGGCTGATATGACTGCAAAGGTAATCGCAATCGCAAGAGATTTAGGTGACGGTAACAAAAGCTTTGTTTTTAGCTATAAAGATGCCGTTCCTTTTATGTTACGCATGTCAGTGACGCACAGTAACTTGATGAAGATTCCTAAGGAGTGCATCGCACTTAAGCAAGCATCAATCAATAGAGCAACACAACTTAGTATATCTGAGGGTCCTTTTAAGAACTTCACCGCAATTATCTATCATACACCCGGAGCAACAACAAGCCGCTTTCATCCAGCGCCCCGCACTGTCACCGTATTGCTAGAAGGAGAGCTTGCTAATGACGATGAGGGTTCAAGTTTCCCAAAAACCAAACAACAAAAAATAGGAACTCTCATATTCAATTGTCTCAATAGAGAAATTGAGCTTGAAGACATTGCCAAAGATCTAGAGTTATATACTCATAATAGCGGAAAAGAGCTAGTTAAGGCCGCGAGAGAGCTAGATGCAACCAAGCGTATCATGCGAGACAATATGGAAAAAGTTTTAGAACGTGATGACCGTCTTGAAACACTAGTCGCTACCGCCGAAGAGCTCAAGGTAAATGCGGATGTTTTTTATAAGAAAGCAAAAAAATTAAACGACCCCGGCTGTTGGCCGTTTAGCTCAATGTGCACTCTTTTATAGGGCAAAAGTGAGTAAAAGTGAATCAAACGTCGACAGATATACCCCTGTCCTTCCATAATGTACGTTTTAGACTTCAATATTTACTGTGGTCTAAAGAGATTAAATTATCGTAATAGACTTTTGTTTTACTCAAATTTAATCTCTCTATACACAGGTAAATCTTTTTGTCTAACGTTATAGAAAGTTTTAATAAATCTTATAGTTAGCTTGTAGGTTGAGCGCAGTCAAATGATTAAGGTTTGGATTTTTTTAATTGAGGAATGGCCTCTCCATTCCGATTGAGAAAAATACCAAAGATTGAGGATTTGGCAAAGCTCAAAAACATGCATTATGAAAGGACAGGGGTATATGTTCGATTAAGCCTACTGGAACAAATATCTTATAAAAAAACCAGACCGCAGTCTCCTCTGCCCCTTTTTTACTCATGTTTTTCCTTATAATGCCGAGTATATATTTATGAGGATACGAGTGGCTCTATATTCAACAACTTTTGCTTGAATTAAGATGCATACGTAAACGATAATGCGCTTGAATCGATGGTTTAACACATGAATTTAAGAGAAAAAATAGCACAAATGTTACTGCTAGGCTTTGATGGTCAAAAATTGAGCTTAGATAATCAAATTGTAAGTGATTTAACTGAGCACGCCATCGGAGGGGTAATCCTTTTTAATGATCACGCACAAAGTAGCCGCTTACCTAAAAACATTGACTCACCAAAGCAAGTCCAACAACTCACCTCAGAATTAAATTATCTGGCTAAAAAGCACTCTCAACTTCCTTTGTTTATTGCGATTGATTACGAAGGAGGAAAGGTCAATCGCTTAGATGAAGCCAAGGGATTCCCAAAAACAAAATCCGCGCACGCCCTAGGAACACTAGATGAAAACGTCGTTGATGTTGAAGCAAGCACTATGGCCCAAACCTTACTTCAACATGGGTTCAACTTCAACTTTGCACCCGTTGTCGATGTGAACAAAAATCCAGATAGCCCAGTCATTGCTAAACGCGAAAGAGCTTTTTGCTATCAACCACATCGCGTCACTGATATCGCAAACACTTTCAGAAGACAGTTTATCAATCATAAAGTTCTATATAGCTATAAGCACTTCCCTGGCCATGGTTCCTCCGCTGAAGACTCACATCAAAAAGCCGTCGATATTACTGGCACGTGGCACAAAGATGAACTATTACCCTATGAGCAACTTGTCAAAAATCCTCATGCCCTAGATACCATCATGATAGGCCATTTAATTCATCATAACTTTGATGAGCAAGGGCTACCTGCAACCTTATCGAAAAAAATTGTCACTGATCTTTTACGATCGAATCTTGGTTACCAAGGTCTTGTGATTTCTGATGATTTGCAAATGGATGCAATTAAAAAACATTATTCACTCAAAGAAACGCTAACTTTAGCTATTAACGCAGGAGTTGATTTGCTAATATTTGGTAATCAGCTTGTGGAGACGCCCATTACTGCCGACGAAATTATATCTATCATTGAAGCGCTCGTACGCTCTGGAGATATTAATAAGCGCAATATAGAAGAAGCGTTTCTACGCATTCAACGCGCAAAAGATATTCTTCATAATTGAACTATGCGCATTATGAAAGGGTAGCTTAAGGATATTTTAAAGTGTCAGGTTGTACTTTACATTTATTCCCAACAACAGATGATGATTTAGAATCTTTGCCAGACGAGGAGGCACAGCTACGCCAGAGAAGTCGTAACATTCTCAAAGCACTGTGGAAAGAAACGGGTAAAAAAGAAAAGCTTTCTCTTTTTTCGTGGCAATATTTAACGAAACTCTGGCAAGACAAACAGTTTTTATTTAGTTTTTATCAAGCTATTTTCGTAAAAAATGATGCGTTTTTTTTACGTGCCGCACGATTAGAAGTTGCCAACGCTCTTAAGCGATTACTGAATCAACTTCAAACGATACCAATTGACCCATGTCATGAAAAACAAATTCAGATGGCCATTGGCAATATTTTATCTATCTATGCAGTTTTCTCACCACATCCTGATGAGCACATTACAATTCCTATTAAGCAAGATAGTGGTTGGGTGGGCGTCAAATACCAACAAACACCTCTAGAACTCACGGCACAAAAAGGATTTTGGTCCATTTTTTTTGATGAAGAAAATCGTCTTTTCTCCTATGGTCTTAGTCCCGTCGATAATAATGATGCGCCTTCTTTTCTATTGCACTCTGGAACCGCTTGGCCCTCTGCACAAGGAAGTCTAGCACAGTATATTGCAGATATATGGCCATTTAAAACACCTGGTGAAATATTTTTTGACTGGGGGATGAGTCCGGTTAATCGGTGGCTAGATGCTAAGCCCAATAAAAGTGTCATTACAGCAGGTATGAGTCTTGGCGGCTCTCTCTCCTATTTAACTGCATGTCATCGGCCAGAAAAAATTAAAAGTGCCCACTGTCTAAATCCACCAGGCATGGCCCATAATTACGGTAAATCACACAAACTATTTGGTGCCTGGGAGAAAACTGACGATAAACCAACCGTTAACATTGAACGCCAACAAGAAGATATTATTAGTAAATGTGGTGTGTTTAAAAAAGAGTTTACATGCAACAAAGTTAGTATCCCCAACCATAGACAACATAAAAATGTGCTCCTACGCTTTGGTCTTGCGCATGCAAAAAGCTATGCTTGCTTTGACAATGTTCATATTGCAAATGATGTGACGATAGAAGCTGAAAACCGCTCTGCTCAAAGGAAAAAAAATAATTTCTATTTATATAAAATCGCACGTGTATTCTTTTTCTTTTTTGTGCTTTTTCCTTTTTCTTTAATTATTCGACCAATCATCAACTTTATTTCTAAACATGCTTTTGAGCTCTTGATATTTGGCGCTTTAATTGCTCTGATGTGTACCGTTCCTCCTTTTACAACCATTTTAGGCTTAAGTTTTATTCCCTGGTTAGGATCTGGTTTTTTATCCAGCCTGTTACCCGCATTTATTGGAGCGACCATCATAAGTAATGCGGTATTTATACTACATGACTTATTCACAAACTTTAGCTTAAAGCTTACTGACTTTATTCAAGAATTTAAACAGGCATCATTTAAAACTCGTTTATTTTATATAAGTAATATCATGACGCTTGGCTTATTAAGTATGTGCAGCAATATTATTAACGCTGTGTTGATTCATCCTATTAAAAGCTTCTTTAAAAAACGCGAAGAACTTCCAGAAATTTTTTCAAAAGAAGCGTTTGATAAACTCGAAGATTTTAATAATCAATCCAAGCCCTCTTTTGCAACTAAGCTCCAAGTGACTTCACTCATCATATTATTTTATCTCGTCGTGACTCCAATTAAACTGCTCTTTTATGATTTGCCCAAGAAATTATTGTCTTGCTGTTTTAGTTCAGACGATGACGACCCAAGCTCGGGAACAAGCAGCGCAGAAGACAAGAGCCATCACACTAAATCCTCTAAAAAAAATCGAGGTGGATTTAAGCTTTTTCAATGCTTCCATCGTCGAGAATCCAATAAAATACCCATAACACCTGTAGCAACACAAAAAGCGGCTTCAAACAGAGAAACGCATACAGTGACTTTATCATAATGGATTGGATATAAACTTAAGTTATCGATAGAAAAGTTTGGCAAATAACTTGCTTTCCCACTCCACATATGATGGCATGATTGTACCTATGCTTTTTTAACCATAAATTAGGTATCCAACCCCCAACCACACTCATGTACTCACCGTAAATAAGAGCGGCTTGGGGAACTATCAAAGTGTTTATAAACTAAGGGACATGGATATGAACTCAAAAGGACTTGCCGTCGGCGTGCTTACTTTTGCTATTCTCAGTCAAGCACATGCATTTGAAAAAATGCCCATCGATAAAAACTTTGCTATTTCTAGCCATACACAGCAGACACGTTTTACCTATCAAAATAACATTGGGTTAAAGCTTATTAGAGAAGTTAAATTGCCAAATGGTACTGTAAAAGCACGATTTGTTCAAACCTATAAAAACGTGCCTATTTTAGGAAGTGTGCTGGTTGCCGATAAAATAAACGCTCACTATACCAATTGGCATGGCATGGTATTAACCAAACTCAGCCAAGACTTACCTACTATCGTTCCACACATCACAAAAGCGCAAGCACTACAAAAACTCGCTGCAAAATTTTCCTCAAACAAACAATTTGTGAATCAATCAGCGGCTCTATACGTACTAAGAGGAAAAAATAGACATGCACAGTTAACTTATTTCACGAGCATGAATAGTTACGGCCAAAAGCCCACACGCCCCATGGCGTTGATTAATGCGATTAATGGCAACATCGTGCAACAGTGGGAGGGTTTAACCACTAAAGAAGGCGAGGGACCTGGTGGAAATGAAAAAACCGGCCGCTACTATTATGGACAGGATTATCCAAGACTGACCATTACAGATAGTTGTGAAATGAAAACCAAAAACGTTAAAACAGTTAATCTTAACCATCAAAAATCTGGCGATGATGTATTCACATTTGAAGACTGTACGACCGATCCAGCTATAAATACATTTAAAGAAATTAACGGTGCGTATTCACCCATTAATGATGCTCACTATTTCGGTGGTGTTGTTTTTGATCTTTACAATGACTGGTATGGCACTTCACCTTTAACCACAAAATTAACCTTACGCGTTCACTATGGAGTGGACTATGAAAATGCATTTTGGGACGGCCAGCAAATGACCTTTGGTGATGGTAAAGATTACTTTTATCCTTTGGTTAGTCTGGATGTTGTCTCTCATGAAGTAAGTCATGGATTTACAGAGCAAAACTCTAATCTTATCTATGCCAATCAGTCTGGTGGTATCAATGAAGCTTTTTCAGATATTGCCGGTGAGGCAGCAGAGTTTTATATGCAAGGAAAAAATGACTGGTTAGTTGGCGAAAGTATTTTTAAAGGCGCTGCAGGTCTTGCTTTAAGATATTTTGAAGATCCCACAAAAGATGGTAGATCGATTGGCCATGCCAGCAATTATTATGACGGTATGGATGTACACTATAGCTCAGGGGTCTACAATCGGGCGTTTTTCTTGCTCTCGAATACCAAAGGCTGGGATATACATAAAGCATTTGATGCTTTTGTGCTCGCTAACCAAATCTATTGGGCTCAAGATAGCAACTACGATCAAGCAGCGTGTGGTGTTAAAAAAGCCGCTCAGGATTTAGGATATAATACTGATGACGTGACGACAGCTTTTGATACAGTTGGTGTAAGCACTTCCTGTGGTGATGATCCGACACCTCCCATCGAAGACATAAAAATGAACAATGGCTGGGGGTATTTTATCAATGGTAAAGAAGGTAGCAGTAGCTATTACTACATCGACGTCCCTAGCCATACAAAATTTATGCGAATTTATACCTTCAATGGCTCTGGTGATGGCGATTTGTATGTCCGTTATGGTCAAAGAGCAACCTTACATAGTTATGATTGCAGACCGTATAAAGATGGAAACGAAGAGGCCTGTGATTTTATCGAGCCAAAACCAGGTCGGTATTATGTAATGATACATGGTTATCAAAAGTTTAATAATTTAATTCTAGTACCCTATTATTTTGACTAAAATTATCTCGACCCTTACCAAACGCAATGGATAAGGGTCGCTAAGCTATTCTCCTGAATCATTTGTAGGAGTAATACGAGGAGAAGTTGGTAAAACTTCTTCCTCTCTCTTTTCTTCCTCGTTAGAAAACATCCCTTGGCGCTCTAACAAAGAAGACATTGAGTGGGCACGTTGACGCTTAGGTGGTGCTTGAGGATTCTCACTAGCAGAAAAACTATTACTACGGCGCCTACCCAAAGGACTAAGTCGCTCCTCTGCTTGTGTTCCAACACTTTTACTACGCTCCCTGCTGCTATTTAACCGCATGAGTTTCCCATAAGTAGTAGGCTTCTCGCTGTCTAAAGAAGAATTTTTGCTCAAAGGTTTAACTTTTTGTTCTAACGCAGTTAATTGCTGATTTGATTTGTCTAGCCATGTTGATAACTTACTAATTTGCTGTTTTGATTGGCGTACTCTTCTCGATTTATTCACAAGTCTCGCGCCAAAAAGTGCAGTAAATCCACCAGCAATCGCCGTAGCAACTGCCGCAAAGTGTATGGCAGTGGCGCCTAAAACTAAAGCTCCAATAGGAGCCAAAATACCGCTCGCTATCAAACCCACGCCCACAGCGGTAATGATCCCTGATATCGCCAGAGCTGAAATCGTCAGAGGGTAACCTCGAGATAGTGATTTATTATGCTTTTCCACATAACGAGCAATATCGCTATGACTACGCTCAACTTCTCTGACTTCGCTATCTAAAGTCGTATAAATTTGACGTAAATCATCTATTGATGCATTTGATAAATGATAATGTTTAAAACTACTAATACGCTCACAAAATGTTTCAAGTTTTTCTGATAACGCTTTGTATGGTTCGATATCTGTTGGAAAAGAGTCATCTACGTGACATGCTTGTACTCTTTTAACAAATCGCTCAATCATATTTTGATAAAGCTCATTAATATATTTCTCTAAATCAAACTGCTCTCTTAGTTCCCCAAGGCGTTTTTTCTCATTTCGCACATCATCAAGAATACCATCAATAGCATCTATGCTATCCAAATTATCTTCTTTAGCTTTAATTTGAGCGGTTTCATGATGAGCTAACATGAGCGCACTTGATGAAGTAATATTCTCTAATATCTCTGACTGATTAGAGAGGAGATTATATTGCTTTTGAAATTCTATATAAGAAGCAATCTCCCCAGCCGGTATCATTAAGCCATTCGCATCATCAACCATCTGACTTATCTGCTTTAACTGCGCTTTTTTAATCTCTTTTATCAAACGACTGAAGGCATCCTCAAATTTTGTAAGTCCAAATGATTTTCTTTGTTCTTGTACTGTGCTACTAGAGTCAATAGCCAATATTCTTTCGACAAAT
The DNA here is from genome assembly GCA_030428185.1 of Gammaproteobacteria bacterium. Lineage (GTDB taxonomy): Bacteria > Pseudomonadota > Gammaproteobacteria > Legionellales > Legionellaceae > JAUICE01. The sequence continues at coordinate 10,284 of JAUICE010000036.1, read as the reverse complement.
TCTAGCCTCATCGCCTGCACTTTTTTACTCAAAACATCATGAGTATCAAGCTTTAAAACAAAAAATCTAAGTTGAGATAATCTATCCTGTATTTCGTGTAATTTAGGACCCAGTGACTCGTCAGAAAATTGAAGTTTTTGACTAAGAACATAAGTATAAATAGCGCGCTCATGTTTAACCGGAGATGCGCTCTTATCATCTTGAAATCTTTGTAACAAAGCTTCTGTAAACCGCTTTGATTCATCATTGGCATCAAAATTAAATCTATTGAGGAGAAGCTGTATGCTTCCTGCCGCGTTAATGCGCTCTTGAAGTCTACTAGCTTTCCTCCTAAGCTCCGATGATTTAGGCCCTGAGGCTTGCTCTTTATCTTTCCCATTGTCTTTCAAAGCATAAAGCTCAATTTCACTATCTAATAGCTCCATATACTCTTTATAAATACTCGGGAATAAACTTTTTGATAATTGATGTTGTTGTATAAGTTTAAAGCATCGATATAAATATCGAAATTTACTTTTAAAATCATCCTGTAATTGAAATAAAGATTCTAAAAAAGGATCCCTAGAATTAAATATTTCTAAATTAAATATGTCACTAGGTAAATTAATTTTACCCCCAGAACCCATATTGTGAGGTGCCTTTTGAAGTATTGGCCCCACGAATTGATAACAACTTTTGTAATATTGATATGACCTATAGTGTTCAACTAATTTTTGAGCGCCTTCTATATCTGCACTTTCAATACATCTTATGCACTCTTTTCTAAATAGTCCATTAAAACGGCTTATTATATCTTCACTTTCAATTAAACTTAGCTCCCTAAACATGGGAGATAATATAGCAATACAGTTAATCTTATCTGAAATATTTTTTTTATCTTCCTCTAATAACTCACCAAAATCAGGGGCGAGTAAAACCGCATTAAATTGCTTTATAAAATCTAATAATGTGGTCGAAAAAAGTGAAGACTCAGCTGTGCTATCCCTTTCTTTTTCTGGTAATTGCAACAGCGCATCATGTAATTTTCTTGCCAATCTTAACTGTAATAAATCTAATCCGTTAATTTGACTCTCTAGAATATCTGCATCTGAAACATCTATACCCTCTCTTATCTCTTTGACACTTCCCTCAAAGAAAGTGGCTTGATATTGTTTAGAGACAACCGTTGGCGCAGTTGTTAAATATAGCTTCTGAAGGTGCTGTAATTTCTGAAAGTTCTCAACTAAAGAATCAAAATGACCTTTGTTATTAATCGCATACTCTATAAAGCACAATTGAAGTTTAACAATATACTGATTAATTCTCTGTGTAATTTCTTCATTTCTTACTACATTTCTTTGGAGAATATAATCAGAGTGTAATATTTTTATAAAAGGCATTACTTGTAACTGACGTTGTTCAACATCTGCCAATTTCTTTAAAGAAAGTGTAGAGCTATCAATGATAGTAATTAATTGATTAAATAAATCATCTTGGCCCTCTCTATGAATAACATGCTCTCTCATACTCTGGTTGAGTTCTAGGCAATTTATTTTACGCTCTAAAGTAAAGATATCTTTTTGAAGTGAATCAAGACTCTCACTACTATCTCTTTCATAATAGCTCTTAATACGCTCGTTAATGTCATTATACGAGCACTGCATATGCTCTGATAACCGACGCTGAGAATAACTTTCTTGCTCATAACTAGCCTCATCTGATTGTGATGAAACGACAAGTTGTAAAGAATGTAGCTTACGATATAAGGGGATTATCTCATAAAATTTATTCGTTTTACGTTGTAATAAATCAAAGTTTCCTATGTTTTTTAAAATATAGTTATTCCATTCAGCCACTAAACCATTAAGAGCCTCTATTTCAACTACAGACCAAACTCGTCCATCGAGGGTAGATAAATCTTGACCTCGATCAACAAGCTGATTCACAATCTCACCAGCGAGCCTAGCTCGTTTATAAAGATCATTATTGCCGTTTGTACTGTCTATAGTATCAGGACCGATTGCTGAAATAGACGATTGTAAGTCGGCATTTTGTTCTGAGCTATCTAACAAGTGAATACGCTTCAATGCTAATAGCGCATTTAAATTTACCCTTAAGTTAGCAACAGCTTTCTGAGCATCACTAATAGAAAAATGCCCATTAATAATATCACTAAAAATTCCTTCAATAGGTTCAAGGTCAATATCCACACCTAACTTCTCCCATTGCTGAATAAGTATTAAAAACTGCCTAGCTTCTCTAACTAGCTCAATATCACAATGCTTTAAGTCCTCTTTCGTAGTTATTTTGCCAACCAAAGAGCGATATTTATCCCCTACTATTGAAATAAATTTATCCTTTAAAGATGAAGAAATTTCGATGCCTTGAAACAATACTGTAAATTTTTTATGAAATTCTAAAACTACTTCAGCTCGCTGCAATATATGCATCGTCTGTAAGGGATCTTTTTCTGGAAGTATAATCTGTCCATCTTCACTAAAAAACGGTGAAGAAACAGTAATCCTATCTGCTTCTTCATTGCCTAACCCAAGAACCCGTAGCGATGAATATTTTTCATTAAAATGCTTAACAACTAAATCATCCACGCTATCTTCTGTTGAAGACGCTTTTTTATAAAATTCATCATAGAGATTGCTCAATTGTTCCGTGAGCTCACTACAATAGTGCTCATCACCGAATCTATCTCCATTTATTGCATTAAAAGCGGAAACTAGATTTTCAATCTTATCTCGATAGCAAGACTCAATAGGTGGCTCTTTAAGTAATAAATCACCTGCTAAAAGTAGTATGGGTAAAATTTTTTGTGTTAATACGTTAATTAGTATGGGTGGATTACTTTCAGAGCTTAAAAAACTAAGCGTCTTTTCTATAATATTTTTATCTAACTGATAATTTTCTTCTAACTGATTAAAAGGTCTACTAATCAGATAATTAAGGATATCGTTAACCTCGCCATATTGATCTAAGATCTCTGTATTTTTTTCCTGTAAACCTTCAAAAAATCTTTGAGCACCATTACTAATAGCTTTTATAGTATCGAGATCTGTATCCCCATTTAAATTAGAATCCTTCACAAAATCTAGTTTATCAGCCCTTTTAGTATCGACAAACAATCGACCACCTTTTTGAGTAAATAGGCTTACAAAAAATTTTTCTATATCTTTTTGTTTAATATGGTCTAGAATACTTATCAGTCGCTGAAATTGGCTATCTACATCAACAACGCTAACTCTATTTGCTACTGATCCACCTGCTTTTCCTACAAAACGCTCATCAATAAAACCAGCTTCTGAAAGCAAAAATACTTCACGCGCATCTTTACTTTCTAAGACATTGCGAACAATGACTAGAGCAAACTTAGAGGGATCATCTCCCTGATAAGCTAATGAAATAGCACACAATACGCCATCATCATCAATATATCCAAATGAAGCATCATTTTTAAAAGCTGTAACTTCAGATTGAGTTAGCTCAACTCTATTTGATACCTTTTGAGAAAAGAGTGCTGCCATATAAGTTATCGGAAAAGTTCCTCCATGTATCTCTCCTTGTGTATAAGAGGTATTCACCTGTGCGCGCTCATGTAGCCAGCGCTGTAAAATAACTGAAGTTGTATGCTTAGGTGATAAATAAGCTGTTCTTGAAAGATCTTTTTTAATTTGCTTATCTACTAGAGTAAAAGGCAGCACTCCCTCATCATCATCTCGAAACGATTGAGGTATATTTATAATCTCTCTTAGCTCTGAATAACTGCCTTCAAATACCATTAATCGCGTCATTTATAATCTCTCATTCTTAAATCAACACACTACTCACCAGCTTAGTGTTCAACATAGTAATTCTTTGATTATATTATAGGCAATATATAGGCCTTTTTACGAGGATTATTGGACGTTTCTAAGACAAATAATACGCTTAGGTGAGGTTTTTGTTCAGTAAATACCTGACGCTCCGGATTTAACTACTTGTTTTTAAATGATTTTATCTCTTTTCTCAGATTAGCGCCAAAAGCATCAACATTACCACTATAATCCACTGGACAATCAATGATATGGACACCTTTTGTCTCCTGACAGTGCTTAACAATGGCTTTTAGCTCACCTATTTTGCTTACTCTGTGACCAATTGCGCCATAACTGTCAGCATATTGAACAAAATCAGGGTTTTTAAAATCTAGACCAAAATCCTTAAAACCCATATTTTCCTGCTTCCACTTAATCATTCCATAGCCATTATCGTGAATAATCAAAACAATCAAGTGCAAACCTAAGCGTACCGCCGGCTCTATCTCATGAGAGTTCATCATGAACCCACCGTCACCACAAACTGCCATGACCATACGCTCTGGATAAACCATTTTAGCAGCCATTGCTGAAGGTAGGCCGGCACCCATAGTTGCTAATGCATTATCCAGCAACACTGTGTTTGGCTGGTAAGCTGGATAATTTCGTGCAAACCAAATCTTATACATACCATTATCAAGTGCTATGACGCCATCTTCTGGCATCGCCTCACGAATTTCTTTAACTAGGTGTGCCGGATGGTAGGGAAACCCTAACGCTTTTGCTTGTGCACTTACATGGCTTCTAATCGCGTCTCTAACGCTTATAAAATCATCAAAATTCCAGTGTGATTGCTTAGTCAGAGCCTGGTGTAAACGCTGAATGGTTAAATCAATGTCTCCTATTACATCAAGTTGGGGGAAATACACCTCGTCTGTATGAGAAGCGTAGTAATTCACATGAATGACCTGCTGCTTGCTATCATGCTGCATAATAAACGGCGGCTTTTCAACGACATCATGTCCAACATTAATAATAAGATCAGCCTGCTCTATCGCCAAGTGGACAAAATCTCCTTCAGAAAGGGCTGCCGTACCTAACGCCAATGGGCTTCTCTCATCAATCACACCCTTGCCCATTTGTGTGGTAAAGAAAGGAATACCAAACTCTTCAACAAATCCTTGTAAACTCTTACGAATCCCTTTGCGATTTGCTCCTGCACCAATGAGTAACAACGGCTTTTTAGCCGTTTCAATCATCGCTTGAGCCTTGTGGATGGCAGCCATATTCCCCTCAGGTCTAAACTTCTCATGCTTTGTATATAACGGGCAAGAGACCTCCTCTCTAGCAATATCCTCAGGCAGCTCTATATGTACTGCCCCAGGACGCTCACGCTCGGCTATACGAAAAGACTCCCTAATGATGGAAGGTATAGTATGCCCATGAACAATTTGTCTGGTTTCTTTAGTGAGAGGACGCATCATATCAACCACATCGACTATTTGAAATCGCCCTTGATGTGGCTCTTTAATTGGCTTTTGACCGGTTATCATTAACATCGGCATACCACCAAGCTGAGCATAAGCGCCGGCAGTCACAAGATTGGTTGCGCCAGGTCCTAATGTGGCCATGCAAACACCAGCACTCCCAGTTAAACGACCAAGGGTTGCCGCCATAAAACCCGCTCCTTGCTCATGACGCAAGACAACCAGCTCAATGTTAGATGTTCTAATCGACTCGACTAAATCGAGATTTTCTTCTCCAGGCACTGCAAAAATATGCGTAACCCCTTCATTTTCAAGTGCTTTTACAAACAAGTCGGCGGCTTTCACAACACAATGTCCATTTTTTATGATGCTCTAAATATTATCTTAGCAACCCCTCACAACTTTGCTCGAATAACAGCCGAATCACTTATCTTAATTAAGACAAAAAAATAACTTAATGTTTGCTTAATAAACATCTGCTATAATTTTGACCAAATATAGTCCATATTGAGCGTATTATATGTTGAGAATTACACTACCTGAGTCGTTACCCCAGATAGCAGATATTTATTGTCAATATCTCGATATACTATACAAAATTAAAAAAGAAAACCCAGGGCTTGGTACACTGCTAACAGACATTCCTGATACGGTGGAAGAACAAGAAAAATCAAAACAAAAAGCTCAAGAGGCAACAATTTTACGAGTGAAAAAAAAGAAAAAGAAAAAAAAGAAACAAACTTCTCCTGAAAGACCAATCCATACACTCACTGATGCTTCGACTGCTGATGAAGAAGTCAAAGTACACACCAAGAAAAGACGAGCTAAGAAAACCCATAACGATTTAGATACATCATTTCCTCTAAAAGAGGAAACAGAAAAATTAATGACACTCTTTAACAAAGTCGTACGTTCAGATGCACTTAGTCCCAAATCTATCACTGAACATAGCCAACTTTTAGGCTATTACCTGTCGTTTATGGCCAAGCATGAAATGCATTATGACGAACGAGATGTATATGACTTTAACCAAAAATACTCAATGCTGGCTGCTGATCTTTATGGCGAAGTAGAAAAACTACTCATCCATATTGAGGAAATATCCACTGAAACCTATTCAAAAATACAAACAGTTATTGAAGAAATTTCTTCCATGTCTCCGATAAGGAAAGCTATGCAGTTGAAATTTCTACTATGGTATTCTCAAAACTTTCTAATTCAGCACTTATTTTACATAAACTACGAAAGTGAAATGTTATGCCAACACCACCAAACAAACACTGAAGTAAAAATTATTCCTGATTTCAATGACTTTTATGTCTCAGTACCTAAAAAGAGCCTTCAACATTTAACTAAAATCAACGACCAACAGTTACAAAAAATCAATAAAAGATTAATTACAATCAAAACTCAACTAGATACTTCAAAGGTTCAAGAAGTAGAAGAAGAGCTTCTTAAAGAGCCTAATAGCATATTAACTGAAGTTGACACTTTACTTAAAAGCACAGAAAAGCAATCTGAAGAATACTTGATAAAATTTAATCGAGTCATGACAAGAATTAGAAAAATAGAACCTACATTAGTTTTATCGATAAAGCAGGCTATCGCTATCGCACTGCTCAAAAACCCCGTTGAAATAACGGTCGACATCAGTCCAGAAATACTCACTGCGAAAACTTTTAGTCAAGCGCTAACAGCGATTTTAAAAATCGATGCTGAGCGTCTTGAAACGCTATGTAAACAATATCCTTGTTTCTCATCGCTTAAAGCCAAAATGATATTAGCCACCAGAGAAGGCCATCCTTATAATGAGCTTCAATGCACATATCTCTATAATGCCTATATTAATCTATTAAAAATAGATAAGAGAGTCACTACTAGCAAAACCTTACACACTTTTTTTAATACAGATAATGATAATTCTGCACTCGACTACTTTACCAACAATGCTAGTAAAATACAGAGGGAGCTTCAGTTACCACCACCCTTAATTTTAGAAACACCAACAGATCAAGTAAGTCAAATTTCTCGCAACTTTGAGCCTGAAATTGGAGCCCGGTATGTACAAGGAACGAGAAATACTGATGATGTAACTCACGAGAGGATTCAACAAATACGTGCCAACCAACGTTTATTAACGACAGATCTAGAAAGCCTAAATGAGCTACAAAAAATACTTGTCGAACAAAACATTTTCTCTAAAAAGTTTAGCTCACAGTTTATAACACTTGCTCGCATGAACCAACAGTTAGGTATTTTGCTTCTAAATTATGATGAAGCTTGCAAACGAGGGCTTACAGAAAGTTCAAATGACTTTATGCGAGCAGCAAATTTACTGCATATTGAAATGAATCAATTAAAGGACACTCTCAATCAATCACTCAGAACATCAGTTGATGCGCTTAGCCAAGAGGTTTCTACGAAAAAAGGCCTACTTGATGAAGCCATTAATACATTTAGTGCGCAGTTTAATACAAGTATGCCGCATCCTACAAATAAAGAAATAAAAAGCATCAAAGAGCGTCACTCTGACTCACTAATAGAAGAAATCATAGAAAAGCACGCTAGCTTCAAAGAGCAAAAGGATGTCTATACAAAGGAATTTACAACATTTGAAGAAGAGCTTCCCGCTGAAGATGCAGGCACGCTTACAGATAATCTTAAACGACTGAGTGTACATATTAAATTAAAACGTTTAGTAGACGAAATGACAGAGTCTAGCGAACAAACCTGTCACTTAGGTAGTGGTGAAACTATAACACTAGATATATTACGTGAGCACTATTTCGAGCCGTTAGAACAAGTACGGCAAGAGTCAGCTAAAACATTTATGAGTGAACTCGCAACAGAGGCTTCTGAATTATTACCACGTGTCGAGCATGCTTTAGAAAATTACAATGTAACAGAATTGAGTTCATATCTAGACCCAGCTCGGGTACAGTTCTTTACTGAAACAGTTAAAAAACTTTCTGCTGAACCCTACAAGATTACCTTTGATGGCTATGCGTTACAAAATTTACAGAAATTTTTATCCATACTTAGTGGTGATAAAGATAGCCCTGACTACATTAACATGCAGCATGCTTTCTTTCCTACCTCTGAAAGACACGATGATCATCAGGAGCAAGTTCGTTTATTAACACAGCAGCTAGGTAACGTTCAATATCGATTTGAGCACGATATTAAACGACAAAACATTATATTTGAAAAAGAAGTACTATTAAGTTTAGAAGAGATTCATACATATCGAAGCACATTAGAGTCAATCAATCAACGTATTATGGATCTCACTAGACAAACTCATCATCGCTTGAGCGAAGAACACCACAGCCCACTAGCAGCCTATCGTGAGTCAATCAATACAGTTTTAACGGAGTTAGACCAGCATAGTTTCGCTATACCTATGGCTGCAGAACACTTTTGCACATCGCTAAAAAGACAATTTGATGCACACCGGGTAACTAATAGCTTTGAAGCACCCTTATACAATATTTCTGATTTTCGGGGAGTTGTTACAAGATTTCATCAGACCAAAAAAAATCCCGAAGAGATTAGAAAAACAATAGAGCGCTTCGAAGAAAAAATACAACGTATCGAAGGCATTAATGTAGACAGAAGTCCTATATCTTCACAAGCTACTGATAAGGACAAAGCACTATTTCTTCTTCAAAAAATGCATGATTTGCGCATGAGCTTAAATACTATAGAAGGTGAGCTAAAAGCCGCCTACGACAAGAAACATACGCCAGAAAATAAGCGACCCGCTTTGGTGTTAATTCGTAACTTAAAAAATGCTATTGATAACGAAATTTCAGTGTATTTAAAAGACAATAGCGAACACTGTCATAGACAGTTTATATCAAGAGTAAAACAAAATATTATCAACAAGGAATCTATACTCCCATCAGCTAAAGAAGCTACCATCGTTTCTGATCCCCTAATGAGCAAAGTCGGCAAGTTATTTCGTTCAATTAAACGCTGGTTTCATGGGCTATTTTCAACTACGGCTGAAGATAGAGCCGAAGTTGGCGCCACTAATACTGAGCAACGTGTTGTTAGTGCTATCAATGAGCTTCGTACAAACTGCCGTAACATCGGAATCAATAGTCAAAATAGTAGGTTTTTTCGCCCCAATCCATCTAGAAACTGTCGGCAAGAAGCGCGAAACGAGGAGAGGCATGATGGGCAGCGGCCACCACGTCCTCAGGGGACTAACTAGAGCACTACACTTTAAACTCATGCATTTCTATTGGGTATATTCTAGCTCTTAAAGAAACATCGAGTAAGGCCGATAGGGAGAGTAACAATCTACGTTACTCTTGGAGTATATGATGTCTTTACGCGTTATATTAGTCTTTTTGCTTTTTTTTAGTTCAATTCAAGCACATTCTCGTGAAAACTGGCACCATTGGGTGCAAGATCTTAGGACCGAAGCCTTAGAGCAAGGGATCCATGCTTCCCTGTTTGATAGAGTCTTTAGTGATATTCGCCCTAATCGACGCGTTAAAAGCTATGCGCGCAATCAACCTGAGCACCGCCTAACCTTTTATAAATATCGTAAAAGCCGTGGTAGCAAATATCGAATACTCATTGGCAAAAGAAAATATAAAAAATACAAGCCGTTACTTAAGAAAATTGGTCAAGATTATGGTGTTGATCCTTGTTTTATCGTTTCGTTCTGGGGCATGGAAACCAGTTATGGTAGCTTTATGGGGAGCTTTCCAGTACTACGCTCGCTTGCCACTTTAGCCTACGACTCTAAACGCAAAGAATTTTTCCGCAAACAGTTACTCTACGCACTGCAAATTGTTCAAGGCGGACATGTTAGTCTTAGAGACTTTAAAGGAGAGTGGGCCGGTGCTTCTGGACAACCCCAGTTTCTACCATCCAGTTGGATGAACTACGCCGTTGACTACGATAGAGATGGCCGCAAAGATATCTGGAAAACACTGCCCGATGTATTCGCATCTATTGCGAATTATGTGAAACAAAAAGGTTGGCATACGGGCGAGCCT
>JAUICE010000104.1 GCA_030428185.1 Gammaproteobacteria bacterium | reverse complement strand
CCAAGTTGTATGGTTACAGCTGGAGTCGCACTTTGATTATCAAAACCTGATACCGCAGAAGTTATAGAGTCGCCGCTTAAAACCACTTGTCTATTGAGTAAAATGGGACGATTACGAATCTTATATAGCTTAGTACCTAAGGGCACTACGCCTGTTTGAGCTGCAATTTCAGCATCATGAGACTCATCAACTAAATGAAATTCTAAAGTGGCCGTGCCTCCTAGAATTTGTTTTGCTCGAGCAGCATCTTGAATACCAGGCAAGTCAACTGCAACTCGAGTTGCTCCTTGTTGCTGTACCACAGCCTCACCAACGCCTAACTCATTAACACGGTTTCTTAAAATACTCATCGTTTGCTCAATGGTATTTTGACGTATTTTATTGAGTTCACTTGGAGATAGGCGAATGATCAGCTGATTTTTTTCAACATTTTTGCTCAGCACAAAGTCCATGTGCTTTGACAAAAGCAGTGTATAAGCATCATCAAGTTGCTGTATGCTTCTAAATCGAACGGTCACCTTTTCATTATTCACAAGTTTTGAGCCACGATAACGAATATGAGCTTCTCTAAGCATTTGACCGACATTTTTTAAAATACCTTCTAAACGTCGGTTGATGACACTGTTGATATCCACTTCTAGTAAAAAGTGAATCCCCCCTCGCAAATCCAAACCTTGTTTCATTGGCTCCGCACCGATCATTCGCAACCACTTCGGTGTGGACGGGGCTAGGTTTAATGCCACTGTATAATCACTACTCAACAATGACTTGATAACATCACGTGCTTTTATTTGAATATCCGTGCTCTTAAAACGAATTAAAAGCGTACCATCTTCAGCCGTGACTGACTGATAAGATAGATGCTCTTTATCCAGTGCTCGACGTATTTTTGATATCACCTCAGTGTAATTGTGATTGGCGCTGGATATTTGAATTGATGGATCTTCTGAGTACAAATTGGGAAGCGCATAAATAAAAGCAAGTACTGCCAATGCTACCAACAGTAAATTTTTCCATAAGGAGTAGCGATTTTGCATAGTATATCCTAATAAAACTAGTTAATGGACTTGATAGTCCCTTTTGGCAAAACGTTATTAATCGCTGCACGCTGAATTTTAATAGTCACTTCATCAGAAATAACTAAACTCAAGTACTGCTCACTAATTGCTGAGACTTTTCCCAATAATCCACCACTGGTCACTACTTCATCACCTTTTTGGATAGAGTCCACCATCGCCTTTTGCTCTTTAGCTTTTTTACTTTGTGGACGCCAAAGTAAAAAATAAAAAACAACCAAAAAAACCAAAGGCATGAGTAAGGCGGAGATCCCTGCATTGGGCGCTGTTGTGGCAGCATGCGTTGTATCTGCCAGCGCATCAGTAATAAAAAAGCTCATTAATGTTCTCCAAAAGCAAAATAAATGGGGGTAATCATATCGTTAAGCGCTGGTAACATCAATATACCCAATGGAAATGAAAATGCCTTAAAAAGACAGGTCTCCTGTCTGAGACGCTACCGACCATCCCTACTTCGATACTTTGTATACTTGAATATACTTGATGGCATGAAGCGACATCATCAATCGATGAATATTAGTGTTCAATCCATCTTGAACTTAATTGGATATATACCCAAGTAACTTTGACTAAAAATCTTTGATATAAACGGCAACAACTTTTCCACAGAATCTGTGGAAAACTCAGGGGGTAACCACTAGAGCATCCTGGTAATTCGTTAATTATCAGATAGTTATATATTGTCATTTTTTTGACGATTGATTTAATACTCTCCATATTTACTGATGATTACCCAATCATTATCAGGCTAAATGGTCACCATAAAAGAATCCACAGAAGCTGTGGAAAACTCGGGGAATAACTACTAGAGCAACCTGGTAATTTAATATATATCAATAAGTTATATACTGACGGTTTTTTGACGATTGTTCTTTTCCCTTTCATTTAAGATGCTTTTTGCTCAGTGATTTTAACCACAAGATAAATAAAAAAAGAGTTCACAGTTTCTGTGGAAAACTTATGGAATAAACCCAAGAACAACCTGGTAATTATATTAATATCAATAAGTTATATATTGACGTTTTTTTGACACCAATTAAACGCACAATCGTACAAAACAAAAAACAAATTCTTTATCGGCTGTTAAGTATTTCTTAAGCTTATTCAACCTATACTCTTGTATTATGTGATATAAAAATTCATTGTGCTTATTTTTTTATCATGGTATTTTAAGCGTAGAAAACTTACAAAGGTTGTAGAAAATGGCTCCACCAGCAGATACAGTTAGTTATGAAGAGCAATGGCAAAGCGATATTTTGTCTTTTCTTATGCCTAAAGGCAAAGTGACAACGACTACAACAGAGAGCTACTCGACTGAAAAAACACTGCCTCTTATCGATGGCATTGAATACGAGTTCATAGCAATAAAGGCGTTACATGAACGCTATATGGATAAGTATAATTCCGCTCCAGATAAGTTTACTAAACAAGAGCAAGAACAAGCCTATAGCAATGCCCATATGCTGTACTTCATGGCACAAGTACTACTAAAACATTATCGAGCTTACAAACACGAAGAAAAGATAGCACTTTATCAAACAACCGTTGACACACTAGAAATAGACGTATTCAAAATACGCGAAAAGCAAGCGAATGACACTCAACATGCAACATTAAATGCCATTAAAAATGCTGCTAATAATTTAATTCGCGCCTCTTTTTATCGTGACATTGCAACTGTTGTTAACTTACAAAGAATTTACTGGATCTTTTGTCGGTTGACCATGGTTGAGCTGGAAGCTATTTTCGGTAGCCTAAAAGGTTTCGAGCAAGCTAAAAATATCACCCACGCAATTAGCTTACCATCAGCTACAAATAATATTTTAAGTGTTGGAATATTTGCATTGAGGCTCGTATATGATATTTCAATGATTTTAAAACATACATTTTTTGCATCAGCCGATGAAGCACAAACCACTTATGGCCAAAGAGCTTGGTATGAGTTAAAAAAACGTGCCTCAGATATGGTTAATAATATCTTATGGGGTGTTGTAAACCTTATCACTAACTATGGCAAGATATTTGGTATCAATGATATCACGGGTGGTTATATTATCGCTGGATTGTTGATTTTTGATGTCGCTCTGGTCTCAATCAAGCGATTAGAGGCAAGAAAAAAATATCTAGCGGCTAGAAGTAACTTAGAAAAAAGACTAAGCGAGGCGAAAGGAAGCGAAAAAGACCTCATCAACAAACAAATTCAAGCGTTAGATGATGACTGGATCATTAAATCTCGTGTTTTTCACTTTAACTCCATTGCTGCTGGATTTCTTTTTGCAGCTTGGACTGCAAGCTTATTTGTGCCACCTGTTGGTGCGCTAGTTTGTTTTACTTTTGTGATGCTAGGGGTTGCGATGTATATGTCTAGCAACCATTTTGGAGC
>JAUICE010000035.1 GCA_030428185.1 Gammaproteobacteria bacterium | reverse complement strand
CAAATCGTTGGAGTTCCTGCTGTTCATGTGGTGGAAGTTTATTGACGATATCATCGCGCTGCGTCATAACGCTGGTATCATTAAGGATCACCGCAAGCTTTGCTTCGCCACTTTGAACATCTACCTCACCACGTGTCGACATATAACACTCCCCATCATCTATTTATGCGTTAGTCTAAAATACTTGTCGTGTTAGCGCAAAGATGAGAATAAAAAATTTACACTTTATTACTTTATCTCTGCCAACACTGCTCTGCTGTTAACGTCGCGCCACCAGTAACACCTTCCTGCCCTAAGTTATTGTATGTAAAGGATTGGCACTCGGTATCATTTGCTTGGCTATTTTGAGGTGTGGCCGTTAGGGTATAGGTGCTAGCAGTGGTTGCAATCGTAATTGAGTACCAACCATCTGGGCTATTTTGTGGGTTGCCCCCTAAAGTTGCTGCGGCGTCTGTATAGCTATGATTTTCCGAGTAAAAGTGCTCTAGTTGTTGCGCTAAATCTAATAGCGTTGCTTTAGCGTCGCTGCGACGAGTCTTCATCACTGAGTCTGTATATATGGGATAGGCAATCGCGGCCAAAATACCAATGATGGTGACAACAACTAAGAGTTCAACAAGTGTAAAGCCTTTATCCATAAAAGCACCAAAATAGATCTTAATAGTTAAATTTTAGTCAAAAAATGAGCGATATGCAAAGGTTTTAACTATCTTTTAATACATTTTTTGCCATGTAATGAAAACCTCTGTGTTCAGTTTATGTATACTCAAACTGATTGGGTATATGAGTATAGATAAGGCCCTTGATTATCTTTGAGGGCCATTAGGTCCACTAGGCCCATCAAGGTTAACCTCCTGTATCAATGGAGTACTACTTGGTCCTTGAATGTCAGTTTTTATAATATGCTTATCAGCAGCTGGTTTATCAAGATCTAGATTGATAGTCGAGCCAAGCTTACTGAATTGTTCATCGAGTGAGCCCTCATGTTCGGTTAGATTCGTGCTGAGCTTCTGGCGACTTTCTTGAAGCTCCTGTACGTGCTTTCTGAGAACATCTACGGCACTTTCTTTTTCAGCGATTTTTTCCTTGTGCTTTGCAATATGCCTAGCAAAACCAGTTGGACGAATGTTTAAAGGCGACGGTGATGCAACCTGGCGTTGTTCTTCACGACTCATTCCTTCGAATACTTCATCGGTAATATAGTGAGGTATAACAAGCAGCTCGCCTTTTTCTTTATTCACATATAAGCGCTCGTGGACGTCGACATGGAGTATGTGTGATGCTCGACGATGGGCCAGAGGATCATCTGGTTGCAGCTCGTGTGCTAATTGATATTGTCCAGGAGAGACTTCAACTAGATAATAATCTCGTCCAAGGAGATGGGAAGCATCGTCATCATTGTCTATCTCTAAACCAAGATCTTTAAATTTCGGAAGTAAAAAGTCACGTGGAGAGAGAGACTTTTGCTCAGAGCGAGACTGTTGTAAGAAATGACTTCTTGAACCTTCTAGAGCCGAGGCTAGTAATAACCCTAAATCTCCCAGTAGCATTCTTGCCATCATATTATCTACCCTAGATTCTGTGGCTCGTTTTAAAGCATAAATACTATACAATTTGGTCGCTACTGAAGACCAACGCGATTGACTCACTTCACTGGCTGTTTTGAGTAAATCATCTGTATCTTGATTAAGTTCATCAAGCTCCTCTTGAGCTAAGTTCATTTCATGAACTTCGTCTGATAACGTTTTATTTTCTTCTTCTAATTGTTCAATCGATTGTCTGTGTGCTTCAATCTTTGTATCGATAGCCATAATTTTTTGCTCAATTTCAGCGATACTTTTCACCAGGCTATCGATATGCTCAAGAATCGATTTGTACTCTTCTGGTTTTATTTGTTGATTGCGCTCAGCAATATTCATATTTGCAATATTTGCTAGAGCTGCTTGATTGTTTAATAACTCAAAGCTCAAGAGTAATAGCCAGTCTTTGAGTAAGCGTTTTGCTACAGCTGCTTTTTGAACTTCAATAAGCACTTGCTCTTTATGGGCTTTATCCAGCTCTATTTTTTGGCTGCTTAGTGTAAGAACACGTTTTCCAGCAACTCCGTTCAACCAAGCTTGTACTTCCACGGGCGTTCTTAGGCCCGTACTTTGATGAATAACCTTATGACTATCATCAGGACCTATATTATTATGAAGCCATAAAGCGTCACTAACGAATCTTTGGTTAATTTGCTGTTGGTATGCTCTGAGGCTAGGGGAGAATACGTTGCTATTAAGAGGCGCATTATTTAGCTGTATTTGTCTTAGTAAGGGATTTAAAGTCATTTTAATAAACTCCGGATGAACTTAGCACCACATTATGTATAAACAATATACACTTAGTATACAGTTTATTCTAAAATATTCAAGAATAGACACATAATATCTGTAGAATATTAATTTAATATTAAATTCAGCGTAGTATAGGGTTTTGAGGGGTATAAATCTAGCAAGTTGGCATCACAGTAAGCAATCGCTTATAATGAATGTCAAATTTTTATCTAATTGAATCTGATGACAAAATCCTCTTTTTGTGGCTATATTGCTCTAGTTGGTCGACCAAATGTTGGCAAATCGACTTTATTAAACCAGCTCATAGGCCAAAAGCTTAGTATTACCTCCAAAAAGCCACAAACGACACGTCATCGTATTTTAGGTATTAATACTGATGGCCGCTATCAATTTATTTTTGTTGATACCCCCGGTGTGCAGCAAACGCATAAAAATGCGATGAATCGAATGATGAATAAGGCAGCGCGCTTTGCTATTTTTGATGTAGATATTATTTGTTTTGTCATTGAAGGATTACAGTTTAAAGAAGAAGATGAGGCTGTGTTAGCAGAAATAAAGAAAACAAAAACACCGGTCATTCTTGTCATTAACAAAGTAGATACGATTGAACATAAAGACTCATTATTAAGTCATATTGCAAAACTCAGTCAACTGCATGAATTTAAAGCGGTGGTGCCACTATCGGCGAAAAAAAAGCAGAATATAGAACCATTAGAGAATACCCTAAAAGAATTACTGCCGGAGAGCCCACATTTTTATTATGATGATCAAGTTACCGATCGTTCAACTCGATTTGTGATTAGTGAGTTTATACGTGAAAAAGTATTTCGCTTAAGTGGTCAAGAGCTACCATATGCAACTTCAGTAGTGATTGACTCTATGAAGACTGAGCCGACAATTTGTCGGATACATGCCACCATTTTTGTTGAGCGAGAAAGTCATAAGCGCATGATCATCGGAAAAGGTGGCGCAAAGCTTAAAGAAATTGGTATGGAAGCAAGAAAGTCTATTGAAGTGATGCTAGAGAAAAAAGTGTTTTTATCATTATGGATTAAGATAAGACAAGGGTGGTCTGATGATGATAGGGTCTTAAATGAACTAGGATACGATGAGTAATTTGACTGAATGTGATGTCTACTTACTACATATTAAGCCTTATCGTAATACCAGCGTATTACTTACAGCTATTGATACCAGTGGCAGGCTGATTCATTGCTCTTATCGTGGTGGAGTGAAAAAAAATCTTCAACTGTTCACGCCTTACTGGATGAGTTATCAGCAAAATGAAGGCCTTTCTTTTGTTAAAACAATTGAGCTTATCTCTACCCCACACCGCTATCAAGGGAGCGCATTATTTTGTGCGCTTTATGTCAATGAGTTGATAACTCGCTTATTGCGCCAGTATCAGGCTTGTCCCGACATATTTTCTGATTATCAAGACGTACTCAATCAATTGGAGAGAGCAGATACCATAGATGTCGCGCTAAGGCGATTTGAACGAAAATTACTAAGGTCTATTGGTTTTGAGCTTTCTTTTGCTGAAGACTCAACATTTAATAAAATTGATATAAGCGCACTCTATATTTTTAGTCCGGAAAAGGGATTTATCAGACAAAATGGACTTATAAAAGGGCTTAATCAATACTTGGGGGAAGACATTCTGCTGCTTTCAAGGGATAATTACGCTTTAGCCAGTACAAGACAAACTGCAAAGCAGATCATGCGACAGATGTTTCACTTTTTACTCAATGGAAAGGTGTTACAAAGTCGTAAGCTTTTTGAGGAAATGACAAAATGAGTCAAATTTTATTAGGTGTGAACATTGATCACGTCGCTACACTACGACAAGCAAGAGGAACTCGTTATCCTTGTCCTATCCACGCAGCGCTGCAAGCTGAAATGGCAGGTGCTGATGGCATAACGCTACATTTACGTGAGGATAGACGACACATCCAAGATAACGATGTCTATCAAATGAACCCCTTATTAAAAACACGAATGAACCTTGAGATGGCTGTTACCAGTGAAATGGTTGATATTGCTTGCAAGGTCAAGCCTGTTTATTGTTGCTTGGTTCCTGAAAAGCGCCATGAACTCACGACAGAAGGTGGGCTAGATGTTGTCTCTCATTTTCATGCGATTAAACAAGCAGTGCAGACATTAAGCGGACAAGGTATTTTTGTTTCGTTATTTATCGATGCCAACGAAGAGCAAGTCTTGGCTGCTAAAGAAACGGGTGCGAGTGTTATTGAGTTACATACTGGCGCTTATGCAGACGCAAAAACAGAGTTTCATCAACACGAACAATTAGAACTGATAGAAGCGATGGCTGTATTTGCACATAAAAAAGGCTTAGTAGTTAATGCAGGTCACGGTCTGCATCGTCATAACGTCGCAGAAATTGCCCGTATTGAAGTCATTAATGAGCTTAATATAGGTCATGCAATTGTTGCCGATGCCTTGATGATAGGTTTTGAGCGTGCAGTTTCTGAAATGAAAGACATAATGAATAATGCGAGAAAATAAATGACCGAACAATTAAGCATCCACTTTGCAGGGGATTCTGGTGATGGTATGCAGCTTTTGGGTCAACAGTTTGTTTATAATGCAATTGATCATGGCTGGACTGTGCGTACCCTACCTGACTTTCCTGCTGAAATTCGCGCGCCGCACGGAACCATGGCTGGTGTCTCAGGTTATATGGCTTCTTTGTCTAATGAAGAAAGCCATATGGTCGCCGATAAAGTAGATGTTTTGGTTGCGCTAAATCCAGCGGCGCTTATGGGGAGTTTGTCGAAATTAAAACCCGGCGGTTTAGTGGTAATTAATAAAGCGAGCTTTAAATCTAAAGATCTTAAAAAGGCAGGTTTAGATGTATCGCCTCTGGAAAATGGTCAACTGAAAGATTACCAAGTATTTGATATCGATATTACCAGTCATATCTTAGAATTATTGGCAGATAGCACGTTAAGCCATTCAGACATTAAAAAAACTAAAAACTTTTTTGTTTTAGGGTTGGTCATATGGCTATTTCAGCTAAAAGCAGACGGAGCGATTCAATATATTGAGCAGAAATTTGCAAAAAAGAAAGCGTTTTTATCTGCAAATATCGAAGCCTTAAAAGGGGGGTATAATGTTGCTTCCAATTTAGAATTACCTCATATCGCAACGGTTACCAGCAAGAACAATAAGAAAGCGCATCAAAAAGCAATCAATGGTGCTAAGGCATTTGCACTTGCCTTATTTACCTTAAGCGTCAAAACGAATACGGAGCTGCTCTTATCGGGTTATCCTATTACGCCTGCGTCAAATATCATGCATGAATTTGCCAAAGTATCGGCTAGCAACCTAATGTTATTTCAAGCGGAAGATGAAATTGCAGCAATTTGTGCATCCATTGGAGCAGCTTATGCGGGTCGATTGGCGTGCACATGTACCAGTGGTCCAGGTATGGATTTAAAATCAGAAGGGCTAGGGTTAGCGGTGATGGCAGAGCTACCGTTGGTGGTGATTGATGTGCAAAGGGCTGGACCTTCAACAGGCTTACCGACGAAAGTAGAGCAAAGCGATTTATTACAAGCTATTTATGGTCGACATGGAGAAGCACCATTGCCCGTTTTTGCTCCTAAGAGTCCAGCAGACTGTTTCTATATGCTTGTTGAAGCTTTTAAGATAGCCATTGAATTTATGACGCCAGTGATTATATTAAGTGATGCCTTTCTAGCAAATGCTGAAGAGCAGTGGTCACTGCCAAATTTTGATGAGCTACAGCTGCCTGTTATTGATTTTAACCAATATGAACAGCCATTTTCGCGTAATGCACAAGATGCTAGAAGTTGGAACATTCCTGGTAGTAGTGGATTACAGCATACATTAGGCGGGCTTGAAAAAGCAGATGAAAGAGGTGGTGTCACCTACGATCCTGATGAGCACCAAAAGATGGTCAAAATACGTGCTAAAAAAATATCAAACGTTGCACTCGCTACGCCTTACGAACTGATTGGTGACAAAGAGAGTGATCTCTTAATCGTGGGGTGGGGCAGTACATATGGTAGTTTACGTGAGGCGTTGCGCACGCTGAGCGTGGAAGGTTATCGAGTCGCGTTATTGCACTTAAGGCAACTGTTTCCCATCGATGATGCAGTCGTTATGTTATTAAAACAATATAAAAATGTGGTGGTGTTTGAGTTAAATGAGGGACAGCTTTGGCATCAGTTAAGAGCATTATCTCTTAAAGATATAGCGCTTTATTCGCAAACCAATGGTCAACCCTTCAAAATAGAGGCTCTTGTTAATCGTATAAAGGAGGCACTTTGATGGATAAGCCTACGCATAATTTTGCCTCAAAGCAGGAGGTCAGGTGGTGCCCAGGTTGTGGTGATTACGCAATTTTAAGCGCAATGCAGCGTTTCTTAAAATCAAGCGATATAGCGCCTGAAAATATTGTGTTTGTTTCTGGCATCGGTTGTAATGGTCGATTTCCGTATTATATGAATACGTTCGGATTTCATACCATTCACGGTAGGGGGCCTGCTGTAGCTACTGGGATTAAACTTGCTAATCCAAAGCTTTCTGTTTGGTTAATCACTGGTGATGGTGATGGTTTAAGTATTGGTGCAAGTCATTTTATTCATCTTTTAAGACGAAATTTAGATATCAATGTGTTGCTGTTTAATAATCAAATATATGGATTGACTAAGGGGCAGTTTTCGCCCACATCCGTTATTGGTCAAAAGACAAAAACCAGCCCTGAGGGCGTCATTAGTGAACCTTTATCCCCGCTAAAATTAGCACTTGCTGCTAATGGCAGTTTTATTGCTCGCGGATTAGATAAAGAGCCTAAGCATTTAATGACGCTTTTTAAACAGGCTTATGAACATCAAGGCACATCGCTAATAGAGATTTATCAAAACTGTCCTGTGTTTAATGATGACGCGTTTCAAGATATTGACGATAAAAAGGTTCGTCAAGACAAGATCCTTTATCTAGAAGAAGATAAGCCATTCACTTATGGTGCCAACAAGGATAAGCAATTATTTTTAGATAACGATAAGTTGGTTGCAGGTGAGCTAAAAGAAGGTGAGACGATAGCACATCAGCTTTCTGACTATATGATGGCGCAAAGATTACTATCACTAGATGCTAATGCACCCCTACCGTTAGGTGTTTTCTATCAAAGAAATAGCAAGGCGCAACGTAGCGTAGATAATGGCTGTTTAGATGAGCAGTCTCTAGCGGAACTATTTTAAAAAAATCATAAAAAACCCAGTATGAACTGGGTTTTTTGCTAAGAATTTATTTTAGTCTCTACCACTAAACGCGCTTAATAGCTGTAATAAACTAACAAACAGGTTATAAATAGAGACAAATAAGGTGATTGTCGCCATGATATAGTTTCTTTCTCCACCATGAATGATATGGCTAGTTTGAAACATAATCATTCCTGATGAAATTAAAACAAATAAAGCGGAAATCATTAAGTTCAGTGCTGGAATTTGAAAGAAGATTGTCGCAATCATCGCCAGTAAAGCAATCATGGTTGCAATAAACAGAAAGCCACCTAAGTAGCTAAAGTCTTTTTTCGATACCAGAGTATAAGCTGAAAGTGAGAAGAAAATTACACCAGTCGCACCAAGTGCTGTAGCAATGATTTGCCCACCATTGGAAAGAGCTGTCATGTAAAATTCTAACATGGGTGCTAGACCGTATCCTAAAAGCCCTGTAAATGCGAAACATGAAACTAATCCCCAGGGGCTGTTTCGTAATGCTTGAGTTAAAAACATTAAGCCATAGACACCGATGATGAACAGCAGTGGATTTAGCGGTTTAGCATGTACTAAAAGTCCTACATAAGCCATAAAAGCACTAAAAAGAAACGTTAAGCCTAGTAACATATAAGTATTTCTTAGTACTTTATGCGTCGACAAAATTGAAGATTCAGATCGGCTGATCACTGAAACGTTGTCATGTTGCTGCATATTTAGATGCTCCTGAAAATATTCATTGACACTATAGCATAGTGGGGGCAAATAATGCTTTTTTCAAGATGTAATTTATATTTTTTACTGTTGTTTTGTGGAGAACAAATAGCAAAAACATGTAGGAAGATAGAGCGGGTAGCGCTTACCCTATTAAGAAGCTTGAACATTGTTGATATTATTGATAGTTTGTCAAAATAATGTGATTTGCAGGATATCGTAATGGGGCAGCTACACGAGGTTGCGAGAAAATTTGCTGATGTGATCGTAAGTTATTATAACGTTACGAATAAGGGCTCATATAATGTAGATAATTATATGGCAAATGTTTCTGATTTATTAATCAATAAAAAAGCCCATGAAACTGACTTGTTATGTGTTAATCGCATACTGCCTTATACCGACAAATACACCTTGCAACCTGAGGAGAGTTTACAGCAGTTTCTTGATAGAGCAGCAAAGAGTGAAATTAAGGCATTGGCTGATGTTTGTAAGAAGAAATTTAAAACTAGAAAAGATCATATCGATTTAACGTTTGATGTGTTTGAGGCCTTACTGAGTATGGATAGGGCCGTTGATGAAAATGCTAGAAAGTTAGCCTCATACCGTATTTCTGATGATGTAGATACCTATGCTAAATATTATTTGGTCACTGAGCAATCTTATGAAGGATTAAAGAAATCTTTATCCAATGTATTATTTGCGCTTTATCAAATAAATCAACTTACTGATACTAGGGAAGTACTCTTTAAAGGAAAAGCATATCAGTTATCAACAACTATTGGTTCATTTCGAACGGTTGGACGATTTGGAATAGCAACAAGAGAGAGGTTACTGAGAACCTTATCAATTACTCAAGCCCATAGTCCAGAGGCACTCAGTCAAAAAGTAACGGATGCCTTATCACAAATGTTTAAGAGGTTAAATAGTGAACAACATCAGAGTAACGAACTACACTGGTTAAAAAGTTTAAGTGATAAAACTAAATCAGGGGAGAGCTTGTCTCCTAGTATTACTGATGATGAGCAATGGAGTATGCGGGTTGAGCAAGCAAAAAAGGAAGCTATTTCTGCAAAAGCCTATGGCGCAATCTTACGTAGAAATATTGAAGAGCCAGCCAGAGAACAAGCATCACCATCTAGAGAAGACGCTAAAGGCTTGTTTAGTTTTATGAGCTGGTCATAGCTAAACGAGACTTGATCTCATCAGTAGAGTTTCCGCAGAGCTTTAGTAAAAAAGCATTTGGCTGTAAATTGGGTATTCATCAATACACTAAACCGTGCATAATATGTCATAACGAAAACTTCTAATTGACAATGGATTGTTTATGAACAAATTAGCTGTGATTCAAATGTCTTCTACGCTTGATGTAGAAGATAATTTAAGAACTGCCAACCATTTATTACGAAGAGCCAGTCAGCTCAAAGCTTCTGTTGCCATTTTGCCCGAGTGCTTTGCGTTTATGGGGCGTAGTCTTCATGAGCAAAAAAATATTGCAGAAAATTACGGTAAGGGACGCATACAGGATACCATGGCTTCCATAGCAAAGCGCTTAAAAATGTGGATAGTTGCCGGAACGATTCCAATCAAACAAGCTGATGGCGATAAGATTTGGTTCACAACTTTAGTCTTTGATGAGTTTGGCGAAATTGTGGCACGTTATCATAAAATTCACTTATTTGATGTGACGATAAATGACAAAGAGCAGTACGATGAATCATCGATTGCTACAAGAGGTTATGAGCCCGTATGTATTCGCTCGCCAGTTGGAGTCTTAGGATTATCGATTTGTTACGATTTACGATTTCCTGAACTTTATCGTCGCTTAGTGTCTATGGGTGCTGAAGTTTTAGTGGTTCCCGCAGCATTTACTTATGTTACTGGGAAAGCACATTGGGAGATCCTTTTAAGAGCGCGGGCAATTGAGAACTTGTGTTATGTTGCTGCAGCAAACCAAACAGGTGATCATGCAAGTGGTCGGCGCACCTATGGACACAGCATGATAGTTTCACCTTGGGGTCATATTGATGCTAAGCTAAATGGTAATTTTGATGTTATCATTAGCGATATTAATTTAGAAAAACTTCAGGAAAAACGAAACAGTTTTCCCTGTTTAACCCACCGTTTATTATAGGTAGTTAAGATGTCAATAGCAGAGCAAATCTTACTGGCACCAGAAGATCTTGATTCAAAAAAGATAGAGCAATTATTTTCTTTATTATTATCAAGTAAAGTTGATTACGCTGACTTATATTTTCAGCAAGCAATTTTTGAGTCTTGGTCCTTAGAAGACTCTCAAATTAAAAGTGGCAGCTTTAATCTTGATAAAGGTGTTGGTGTTAGAGCGGTTTGTGGAGAAAAGACAGGTTTTGCTTATTCTGATGAGCTCTCCTTTCAAGCTATCAAAAATGCATGTGTTGCGGCGAAACAGATTTCTAATCAACCACAAAAAATTAATCTTTCAAAGCGCTCAGAAAGACATTTACCCAGATTATATACACAGGATAATCCGCTAGAAAGTATCTCAAACCATGAAAAAATGCAGCTTTTACTTCAAGCCGACAAGATTGCAAGAAATGAAAGTCCACTGGTCAAGCAAGTCTATGCCTCACTCTCTGGTACCTATGAAGTTGTACTGGTCATGAATCATTTAGGATTAATGGTTCCAGATATAAGACCTTTAGTGAGCATGAATATAACCGTCGTTGTTGAAAAAGATGGGCGTCGAGAGACCGCTCGCTCTGGAGGCGGCGGTCGTTATACGTATGAAGCGTTGATTAAGGAAGATAAAGCAACTATTTTTGCAAAGGCGGCTGTTAGAGAAGCGCTGGTATCATTAGAGGCTATTGATTGTCCGGCAGGTAATATGCCGGTTGTCTTGGGGCCTGGCTGGCCAGGCGTTTTATTGCACGAAGCAGTCGGTCACGGGTTAGAAGGTGATTTCAATCGTAAACAGTTATCGGCTTATTCTGGCCGACT
Source organism: Gammaproteobacteria bacterium (assembly GCA_030428185.1). Taxonomy (GTDB): domain Bacteria; phylum Pseudomonadota; class Gammaproteobacteria; order Legionellales; family Legionellaceae; genus JAUICE01. The sequence continues at coordinate 9,640 of JAUICE010000035.1, read as the reverse complement.
AGGAGAGAAGGTCGCTTCACCTTTGGTAACCGTTGTTGATAATGGAACGCTAGAGCATCGACGCGGCTCATTATCTGTTGATGATGAAGGCACACCGACTCAAGAAACCACTTTGATTGAGAATGGTGTTTTAACCAATTATATGCAAGATAGCTTAAATGCGCGGTTGATGAATATGCAATCAACCGGAAACTGTCGTCGCGAATCTTATGCACATCTACCTTTGCCTCGTATGACGAATACGTATATGTTAAACGGGAGCCATAGCCCTCAGGAAATTATTTCTTCAGTTAAAAAAGGGTTGTATGCGGTCAATTTTGCTGGTGGGCAGGTAGATATTACTTCAGGTAAGTTTGTGTTTTCAGCAAGTGAAGCTTACTTGATAGAAAATGGCAAAGTGACTTCTCCAGTGAAAGGAGCTACGTTAATTGGTAATGGTCCAGATGTGATGAATCAAATTTCAATGGTGGGTAATGATTTAGCGCTAGATTCAGGTATTGGTGTATGCGGTAAAGAAGGGCAGTCTGTTCCTGTTGGCGTGGGCCAACCAACTTTAAAAATTGATAGCTTAACTGTAGGCGGAACGCAACAGTAAATGTGAATGTGCCAGGGCAAACGCATTCAGCGTTTTAAAGCCTTAGCTTTGTGTAAAATCATTCTGCTGTTGGTGATGCTCTAAGACATTTGCTATTTGCATGAGCACTTGATTCAGTTGGTCGTCAATGACTTGAAAGTCCTCTTCGGTTAATAGCATTTTATCTAATTCTTTAATGGCTGACTTTAATTTGGGGACGCCAACATAACAGCATGCGCCATAGATTTTATGACTAAGTGCTTTGATTGATTTGATGTCTTTATCACTCTTTGCTTTGATTAATAAAACCTTGTCGTCTTTTAAATGGTCGATAAAAGCATCTAGCATTTCTTTAGCAATATCTTGGTTGCCATTCATTAATTGCAGACATTCAGTCCAATCTATGGCGTATATATACGCTGCTTGCTTGATGATCTGTATCAGCTTTTTTTCTGAAAATGGTTTTTCTAAATGCGCAAAAATATTTAAGGTTCTAAAGGTTTTTTGCTGATCGAGAGAAATATTGGCACTGATCACAATGATAGGGGTATCTTTATTAAGCGCGCTTTTTGTCTTGATGGTTTGGATGGCTTCAAGTCCACCCATAACAGGCATTTGCCAGTCAACAATGATCACGCTATAAAATTTAGTCAGTGCTTTTTCGACAGCTTCTAATCCATTTTTAACCAACTCATAATGTATTTGATATTTTTTGAAAATAGACTTCAGTAATAGCTGATTGGTTGCATCATCTTCTGCAACTAAAATAGGTGCTTTTAAAGAAATATTTCCCGAGTCGTAAATTTTATGGCTTTTTACATGATTTAATGATTCTTTAATTGCAATAAACAATCGTTTATAGCTAATAGGGCGATGTAATAGTTGGCTGTGATTGAGATAGGTTAATTTATGTTTGGATGGATTAGCAATAAATATAATTGGTGGACAAAACACTTGTAGTGATGACAGTTTTTGCTCAATTAACCGTTGATTTTGGTTTGATGAAGCAATGATAATGAGTTGGTAATTATTCAGTTTATTACTGTATGTTTCTAATTCAGATAAGCTGCTAATCTTGGTTGTTTTTATCTGCCATAAGGTAAAGATCTCAATCAGTTTTTTACTCGACAGTTCATTATCATCAAAATATAGCGTGTTAAGCGTATGAAAGCGTCTAGTGATGGTTTCTAACTCTTGGGTATTGAAGAGTCCTCCATCTAGGTCAAAAGAAAAAGTGGTGCCATGATTAATTCTACTTTTAACACCAATACTCCCACCCATTTTTTCGATGATTTTTTGTGATATCACAAGCCCTAAACCGGTTCCACCAAAACGTCTGGTGATAGATGTGTCTGCTTGCTTAAAAGCATTAAATAGCTTCTTTTGCTGATCTTGGCTTAAGCCTATCCCTGTATCGGTGACTTCAACATGCATTTTGCAATTATCATCATCAATTGCCTTATTAGATATGGTAACGCTAACACTGCCACTTTCAGTAAATTTAATCGCATTGCTGATTAAATTGATTAACACTTGCTTGACCCGTAGTGGATCACCAATCAGTTTAAGTGGTACATCATGTTTAACGATGGCAAACAACTCTAAATGTTTTTGATAGGCAAGCGGTGCTAAAAGAGTGACGACTTCATCGATAGTCGAGCGAACATCATAAGGAATGGCATCTAAAGTGAGTTGTCCTGCTTCTAGTTTAGAATAATCCAGAATGTCATTGACAATAGTAATGAGATTTTCAGCGCTGGCTTTTATGGTTTCAACATATTCTCTTTGAGCAGAGGACAGGTTGGTATCTAATAATACGTTGGTGAATCCAATAACACCATTCATTGGTGTGCGTATTTCATGACTCATATTGGCAATAAATGCTGATTTCTGCTGATATTTTTCAAGGTATTGCTTGTTGCTGATACAAAGTTTAACATTTTGCTCCTCAAGCGATTCTAAATTTTGCCTGATATCTTGCGTGGCAGTATCAATATTTGTTTGCATCTCTTTTACATTTTTTAAATATTGTTTTCTAACTTTATCGATAGTGCTTTCAATAATATTAAGCTCACTTTTTTGGTGACCTTTAAAACTAATTTGGTAATTTCCTTTAAGCACTTGTTTGCATTTTTCTCTGAGAGTGATGAAAGGCGGTAATAACAGTTTTGCTAATATATGATTTGCTAGGAGTGCCAACAGAAATCCAAGCAGGATGATAAAGACAGAAAGCATGATCATGCGATAGATTTTTATTGTTGAAAGCTTTGTGTCGAAATCAACAATTATCCAACCTAAAACAGATTGATAGTTTCTTTTATCTTCTTCTGATCCAAAATGATAATTATGTGCATAAGGTGAAGTGGGCAAGCTGATTGCTGTGACATAACGCAAAGTATGCTCATCAGTATAATAGTAAAAAATATCGTTTTCTTTGGTTTTAGCAAACGTTTTCGAGCGTTTGGGAATGGATAGGTGAGCGCCTCGAGAGAGAATAAGCTTGTTGTTTCTATCGTAAAAGGCAATGGACTTGACGAGATTATCAGATATCGTTGCATCAGCAATTCTTGCTAAAGACAATAAGTCTTCACGAACCAGCGCATGCTCACCGATTGGCACTAAGTGATTGATATATGAGCGCCCCAGCTGTTCAAACTCATTGGTTAACTCATGTTGGTACTGCCAGTTAAAAAAAAGACCAAAGCATAAAGCAACCAGAAGTAGGGGAATGAGTGTTGCTATGCGTAGCTGGTATTTAAGTGGAAGCATAATAATTGGGTTACGTTTGTCCTGGCTTAAAAGATTGGTACTTTGATTACGATTACAAAAGTCGCTATTATACCCAATCCTCGAGGAAATGCATGTTTTAGGCTTTGAAATTTTTTTATAAATCTAGAGATTCGCTGGTTCAAAATAGGTAAAGCGATTAGAGACAACAACGCTCAAAATATGTATTTCTAAGTTGAGTGGATATATAGTCGCAATGATTGATGTTGCGTAGTTTAAAAGCGATGAAATGAGTCATTGCTCTAAAGTTATAAGGTTTAATTCTGATATGTCTAAGATTGTTACGAGATTTGCGCCTTCACCGACGGGTTATTTACATGTTGGCGGTGTAAGAACAGCATTGTTTAGTTGGCTGTGGGCGAAAAAAAATGGTGGATCATTTATTTTACGTATCGAAGACACCGATTTAGAGCGCTCAACTCAAGCCTCTGTAGATGTGATTTTAGAGGGGATGTCGTGGCTTGGTTTGAATAGCGATAGCGAAGTTGTTTTTCAAAGCCAACGTATTGCTCATTATCAGAAAATAGCAGCAAAGTTATTGGATGAAGGTAAAGCGTATCGCTGTTACTGTAGTAAAGAGCGACTAGAATCACTAAGACAATCGCAACTAGATAACAAACAAAAACCTAAATATGATGGGCATTGTCGTGATATTGAGAATTCAGATCCTAAAAAGCCACATGTGATTAGATTTAAAAATCCAATAGATGGGTGTGTTGCGTTTCATGATCATGTCTATGGTGATATTGAAGTTCAAAATACTGAGCTTGATGATTTAATTATTATACGCAGTGATGGTATGCCGACGTATAATTTTTCTGTTGTGATAGATGATGCTGATATGGGAATTACTGATGTTATTCGTGGTGATGATCATATCAATAATACGCCGCGTCAAATCAATTTATATCATGCGTTGGGTTATACAGTGCCTAGATTTGCACATCTACCAATGATTTTAGGCGATGATGGTAAGCGATTGTCAAAAAGACATGGGGCAGTTAGTGTTTTGGAATTTAAAGATAAAGGCTATCTACCTCAAGCTTTATTAAATTATTTAGTTAGACTTGGATGGTCACATGGAGATAAAGAAATATTTGCTCTTGATGAAATGATCAATGATTTTAGTTTGGACTCTGTGAGTCGTGGAACCGCGTCGTTTAATTACGATAAGTTAGACTGGTTAAATCAACATCATTTAAAGCAAGTGCCTGTAGATGAGTTAACAATATTAGCGGAACCTTTTTATAAAAAGAAAAATATTTCTCTTAAAGATGGTCCAAGTTTAAGTGAACTTTTACCTTTATTTATCGAGCGCGTGAAAACACTGGCTGATTTTCCAATGCTGACCGATTACTTTTTTATCGATGAAGTAACTTATGATGAAGCGGCAGTCAAAAAGTGGTTAAAGCCTAATGCAAAAGTACTTATTGAAGAGGCTTTGGAGATTTTGGGCCGTTTAACTACGTGGGATGCTACATCTATTGCTGAGGCGTTTAAACAAGTGTTAACTAAGCTAGAATTAAAGCCAGGAAAATTATTTCCAGTGATAAGGGTGGCGGTTACAGGTGGAAGCTTTTCTCCATCAGTTGATATGGTTTTAGCCTTGCTTGGCAAAGATAAGTCTCTCATTAGATTAAAAAAAGCGTTAGATGTTTGTCTATAAGTAGTGTCTCATTGACTTGATGGTTATCAATAGGGGAGGTTGATGCAACATCCCCCTCAAAATGCACCAGGGCTTCCTCATTAAACTCTTTTTAGCACACTCTTTGTTAAAAGTGATTCTCCACTGCTCATTTATTTGCACATAAACTCCGCTGCTCGAATCACTTTTGCCTCGATTGTACGTAAAAATATTTTTAATGAGGTAGCCCTGCAAAATGCATCATTTTAGGTTTACAAGTAGAAAGATATTATGTAACATCGCCCTAGATTTTCGGAGAGGTGGCTGAGTGGTCGAAAGCGGCGGTCTTGAAAACCGTTGAGGGGCAACCCTCCCAGGGTTCGAATCCCTGCCTCTCCGCCATTACATGTTTCAGCTTTTCAACTATTATACGCTTCTAAAATGTCTCTTGACCCAGAAACAAGATACTTAGGGGTATATTAATTTTTCTTATTATTTTGCTTTAGAGTTTCTTGCTCTATGCGGAACATATAATTTTACGATCACAGGTTCTGTCAGAAAGACAATAATTCCTGATAAATATTTAGAGTTTCTTTAATAACTTTATTCTGCGAATAGTGTTTTTTTACTATTAATCTTCCTTCTCTCCCCATTTTCTCACACAGTGGTGGATCGTTTATTAATTGCTTAAGAGCGCCTGCTAACTCAGTTACACTTTTTGGCTTTACTAGTATTCCATTTTTTTCATCTCTTATTAGCTCTCTGCACCCAGGTATATTAGTTGTAACAATAGGACGGGAGCAGGCCATCGCTTCAATTAGAATTTTTGGTACACCTTCCCCATAGTAAGACGGTAAACAAACAATATTGGCTTGAGAGAGAACCTGTGGCATTTTTTTGCAAAAACCCCACCATTCAACGATACCTGTTTTATCCCATTTTTGAAGCTGCTCATAAGATAAAGAGGATGGATTTTCGTTATCTGGCTCTCCAACCAAAACAAACCGTGCATTAACGCCTTGTTCAGATAATAGCCTTGCAGCATTTACAAAATCACCAATTCCTTTATCCCAGATCATACGCGAAGCCAATAAAACGATAGGTGTTCTTTTTGGTAAGGTTTGTTCAGTATATTCGTCCAAATTGACACCGGCACTTGGTATTAACCGCACATTTCGCTGTTGTACGCCTGCTTTGTTTGTGATCAAGCTCAAGTCGTTCTCATTTTGCAGTATTAGTCGATTTCGACGGTCATTAAAAATACAGCGAAAAATACTGAGAATAATCGGTCTTAGGAAACGAGCGAGAACCCGTTTAGATGAGAAAATGAAACCTAGGCCACCTAATGCATTGACCATGCAGGATCCTCCAAGCAATCGAGCTGCTAGTGATCCGTAGATAACAGGCTTTAACGCCACCATGTGGACCAAGTCAGGTTTTTCTTTTCGAAAGAGTAAAAATAGCTCAATAAAAGCAGTAAGTTCTCGTAGGATGTTGAGACTAGAGCGTTTCATGTGTCGAAGATTGATTATATGAATTCCATTTCGCTCTATTTGGTCCTTATGGTTAGTGATGCGTGTAGCCACGATGACTTCAAGGCCGGCTTTTTTAGCTGCAACAGCCAGAGGAAGGCGATGGGAGCAGAAGTACCAGTCTTCTGTAACAACAAATAAAATTTTAGTCATTTTGGTTTCGTAACACTTTAGTCGTCCAGATATGCGTAGCCGAGACGCCAGAAAGATAAAGTATTAAAGAGCCCGATTGTATCCATGGTTGAGTTTGGTTGAATAATGCGAGAGTTATAAAAAATACTGTTAGTGAATTTAGCGGTGATTTTATATCTGAGTCTAACTGTCTAAATCCAATAGTTGAAGTGATAGTATAAAAGGATAAAACAAACATAAAAGCAAAGATGCCGTATCCAGAGCCAAAGTTAAAATAGGCGTTTTGGATAGCTCCTGCCTTTAACCAGAAACTCCTATCAAGATCAAAAATATCATTTAATCCATATGGGTTATGATGCATCATAAAATCAGCAAATTTTTCTGGTGTTCCCGGATATCTTGAGCCAGGGAAGCCATTTTTAAAAGTCATCCAAGCACCAGCAAGAGTTGTTACAAGCCTTTGCTGTACGCTTCGTTTGATTTGTGTTTTGACACATTTTTCAATTGTATCACACGCATTATGCCCGCCAACTTTCTTTTTCGTATTGAATATATTCTTATAATGATACTTGATGGTTGTTTTCGAGTCTTGCGATATAAAATGGTTTGAGATAGTTAGTGCTAAAAAATATACTAATAATGGTAATCCCAAGAGTTTAATGATATCAATTTGACTAAGTTTAACTCCTAATTTTAGAGGTAAAAAAACAACATTAACTATTGAGATAATGATGACCATTTTTCCACCAAAGAGTAGGCTGGTAGAAAGTGAAGTGATAACCAAAAATCGATTTTTTAGATAAACTCCGAAACTTAGGAAAAGTATAAGTGTAAACGGAAAGCCATCGCCAAAAGGTCCGAAAGATCTTTTATACCATGTTGAATAAGAATATGTTTCACCTAAATTAAATATAAATGATATAAAAATTATGCTACTAATAAACATTAAAGCTAATGTTAAAATGACTTCTAAGCTTTTTTTAATTTGAGTTTTTTGAGATATTCTATGGGCGATTAAACGATTACTAATAGTGAGCACGAAGCAATAGGAGAGAACCCCTAAAAGATAAGTGATTATTATTTGTGCAAGATTGCTTTTGAAAACTGATAGTGTTAAGAAGTGGTTAAGCATTTTTATTATACCACTCCTGAAACATTAATATTCCCCAGAGTTGATGAGACCAGTTGCGTTTTCCTTGTAAATGCTCTTGCCACTTGAGTCTAATAGGCGTAGGGTCAAAGAAACCTTGCTCTATGAGCTTGTTGTTATTGAGTAGATCTTCGGCCCATGCTCTAAGTGGGCCTCTTAGCCAGTTATCTATTGGGACGCTAAAGCCAGTTTTAGGACGCTCTATTAGAGATCTTGGAACATGGCGCTCAAGCAGTCTACGCAATAGCCATTTTCCCTTGTTACCTTTGATTTTCATCTCAAGGGGCAGGCTCCAGGCAAACTCGACTAGTCGGTGATCAAGCATCGGCACACGGGTTTCCAGTGACACACCCATTGCGGCACGATCAACTTTCACCAGAATGTCATCAGGAAGATAAGAGGTTGTGTCCATAAACATCATGCGATGCTCAAGGTCAGCTAATTCTGCGGGACAAACACTTTTTTTGATGGCCGAATATACCTGAAATGGACCAGATACAATCTGTTCTGACATTTGCCATTGTGAGATAAGCCTGTTATAGATTTCGTCGGGCGAACTAGCAGACAGCATTCCAGCGACTTTGTAAAGCTTGTCTCCAGCCGAGTTGTAATGCAAACTACGGGGGAGAACAGCCGATGTATGGCTGAAAATGCTATCCCAACGGGAAGGAGGAACTGTAGTTAATAGTTTCGATAGTCCTTTTCGCATGCTAATGGGTAACCGCCCAAACTTGCGCCAAAGTGCTGGACCATTGACATGGCGGTTGTAGCCACCGAATAACTCATCCCCACCATCACCTGATAAGCAAACTGTTACGTCTTGTCGCGCGAGTTCACTGACGAGAAATGTCGGAATTTGAGAGACATCAGCAAACGGTTCGTCATACAGCGTAGCCAGTTGAGGAATAACATCCAAAGCTTGATTGGAAGTTACGAATAACTCAGTGTGTTCAGTGCCAATATGTTTGGCTACAGCTTCGGCATGTTTTGATTCGTCATAATCATTTTCACTGAAGCCAATAGTAAATGTTCGTATGGGTTTCACAGATTGAGATTGCATTAGTGCAACCACAGTCGTTGAGTCTATACCTCCGGAGAGAAATGCACCCAGAGGAACATCTGCAACCATCTGGTTTGAGATTGACTGTCCGAGCAGTCGCTCTAACTCTAGTACAGCATCATCTTCGCTACCCTGAAATAAGTTGTTTTGACCTTTTAAGGAAACCTTATTTAATGACCAGTAAGATACTGCTTCCGGTAATTGCTGGCGCGCAACATCAGCTGCTGAAATCTTTATAAAGGTGGCAGGTAGAAGTTTGAAAATACCCTTATAAATTGAATAAGGGGCTGGAACAAAATTGCGCTGCAGATATAGGGATAATACATCGCGATCTACTTTTCCCTGAAACCCTGGATACGCCCTTAGTGCTTTGAGTTCTGAGCCGAAGAGAAATGCACCTTTATGTAGTCCATAGTACAGCGGCTTTTCGCCAAGTCGATCCCTAGCTAGATACAACGATTTTTCATATTTGTCCCACAGAGAGAAGGCAAACATGCCAATAAATTCTTTGAGTGACTTTTCAAGTCCCCATACTGAAACGGCAGTGAGTAGTGTTTCAGTGTCAGAGTGTCCTTGCCAGCTTATCGACTCTGAATTTCTTACGGATTGCAGTTTCTTTCTAATTTCCAGGTGATTATATATTTCACCATTGAAAATGACTGTATACCTGCCTGAGCTATCTGTAAATGGCTGATTAGCATCAGGCGAAAGGTCTAGTATGGATAACCTTCTATGCCCTAAGCCAATTTTGTAGTCATCATATAGCCCTTGAGCATCAGGC
>JAUICE010000034.1 GCA_030428185.1 Gammaproteobacteria bacterium | reverse complement strand
GGTATTAATTATCAATCTCAAGTACGTCATCAGTTTAAAGGAGATAGTGTTGCTGCCTCACCTGGTGATGATAACTATAATACCTCGGATAATACTCACACGGATGCGGTAAACTTTCCTGCAATGGTTACCTTCGGCGCATTTCATCAGGTCAATACACAATTAGGATTGATGGCTACTGTTACATATACAGAGTGGAGCTCAATTCAAAGTTTAACATTACGCGACATAGCTATTTCCGGTACGACGACCAGTTTGACTGCGCTGCAACACAGTCGCAATACCTGGAAAATTGCTGGAGGTTTAAAGTATCAGTTAAATCCGAAATGGTTATTGCGCGGCGGTATTGGCTGGGATCAAACGCCTACTAATAACATAGATAGGGATATTCGCCTGCCTGATGGTAATCGTATAGGTTTAGCGATAGGTGGCCATTACCAATATAATAAACGTATTGGCATTGATATGGGCTGGACACATTTATTTATGCAAAAGGCCAATATTAACAAAGTTCAAATATTAGACCCGGGTATTGATGTAGATACCGATGGTGTAGTGAAAGGGTGCGCTGATTTATTTGGCGCTCAAGTGTCTTGGAAAATCGATTAAAAGACAGATACGCGATAAAAAAATCCCGCTTTAAGCGGGATTTTTGTTGTTGTTACTATTTTTCGGTAATAGTCACTTCGCCTGGACCATTCACTTCTAGATGATATTTATCAGTATCTAAAACAGAAGGTGAAATCTCACCGGTTGATAAATTCATACCAATATGACCAATAGATACTTTATTACTGGTCTCTGTTTCCATAAACACTTCTGCGGCACAAACGTTATTACTCGTATGACCAAAACATGCTAAACGAACCATTGTCCATGAGATACTTCTATCAGATTTTGCAGCAACGGGATATGGAGATGCGTGACCTGCGATATAAGCATTCGACTCGTGAGAGGTTTGATTATGAGTCGTTAAAGAGCTAGGGGCTGCAAAGACAGCAGAGCAAGCAATGGTTGATAATCCAGCAACTAATATTTTTTTAATAGACATTCGTAAAACTCCTGCATTGAATAAAAAGCGTAAAATTAAGTTAAAGTAAGTAAAAATAATGCTAAATAGTACCGATTTGAGCAGAAAAAGCAATCTTTATTTTCTTAACTGACCTTAAGTACTTGATTTGGCTTGATAACACTATGTTCATCTAAGTGATTTACGTGTTTGAGCTGTGATAAGCTCATGTGCGTTAAATAAGCTATTTGGCTAAGACTATCGCCAGGCTTTACGATGTAACGGTTTGTTTTTATGGGATTATTCCATATCACTAATGATTGATTTGTTTTAAGCGTTGTTTTCTGATTGATTTTATTCCATTTTACAATATCAGACACTGAGACTGCGTAATGCTTAGCAATACTCTGAATCGTTTCTTTTTTCTGTACTACATGGATAACTTTATGTGGAGCGCGGGTTAACACAGCCACCCGAGAATTTTTATGTATTGTTTTTGGCTCTTGTTCATTAGGTAAAATTAAACTCTGTCCAACTCGAATATTATCAGATGTTAAGCTATTTAGTGACTTAATGGTTTGTATGTCTGTTTGATAGTGATTTGCAATGAGGCCTAAGGTATCTCCTGTAGCGACTTGGTGTTTACGCCAGCGCGATTCGGATGATATTGCTTTATCCTGGTTTTTAATAAACTGGCTAACTTTATCAATCGGCAATAAAAGTGTTTTACTGACATTTGGAGCGGTCGCCCAACGGTTATGTCCAGGATTTAGTGATAGTAGTTCTTGATAACGCATACCTGATAGTTTTGCTGCAATGGTTAGGTCAATCTGTCCTTTAATAGGGACTGCTTTAAAATATGGTGTGTAAGGAACGTTTGGTAGGTTTACACCATAATAGCGGGGATTTTTAATAATATTAGCGATAGCCAGAAGCTTTGGCAGATAGGCCTGCGTCTCTTTAGGTAAGGGCAGTGACCAAAAACGAGTGCTGCGATGATAACGTTGATTATACTTAATGGCATTTAATACTGTACCTTCACCTGAATCATAAGCAGCAAATGCTAAGATCCAGTCGCCAGCAAAAAAGTGGTTTAAGTACTTTAAGTAATTTAATGCAGCTTTAGTAGAACTCATGATCCCGCGTCGACCGTCATACCACCAGTTTTGTCTAACACCTAGGTTACTACCTGTTTCAGGCATGAGCTGCCAAAGACCTGCAGCTCCGGCCTTTGAATAAGCAAATGGATTATAATTACTTTCAATAAGTGGTAGTAGTGCCAGTTCCCCGGGCAACTTATCTTTTTTTATTGTCTCTAATATGTAATATAGATAGGGTCTTGCATTAATCGCTAGTCCGTTAAAATAGTCCGGGTGTGTACGTAAATAATTAATTTGCGCTCTGACTTCTCGTTCACGAGAATACGTATTAATTTTGAATGATTCTCTTAGTGCTTGCCAGATGTTGATAGTCGCATAGGTATTAAATGCTGTATAAATCAGACATAAGCTAAGGCATAAACGCACCATGAGCTTCTTCATGATATTCACTATGATTAAAACACAAACGTAGGATTCTACGTTAAATTAGCCTCAAAGGGAAATCATGTCAACCAGTAATTATCGCGGACAATTTGCATTAAAATAGATCTTTTAGCTTTCTTATGGCACTAAAAATGGTGACAGAATCTCCGCTAATATTAAAGGCTTCAAGCGCTTTAATAAATGTAGGCTGATGAACACGTAAAAAGGGGTTGAATGATTTTTCTTCTTTTAAGGTTGATGGAAGAGAAATACTAATGCTTTTTAATGCATTTAACTTATCGGTAATGGCTTGATTATTTGGCTCTAAGTACTGAGCAAATTTTAAATTGGCCTGTGTGTATTCGTGTGCTGGAAAAATTAGCGTTTCTTCAGGTAATTGCATTAACTGATTCAGTGAATGATACATTTGATGTGCTGTTCCTTCAAAAAGACGACCACATCCTGCGGAGAAGAGTGTATCACCACAAAACAACAGCTGGTGGTTAGGTTCATAGTAGCAAATATGACTACTTGTATGACCAGGTGTTTCGATAATCTTAAAGTAAAGGTTAAGTGACTCAATGCTAATGGTGTCACTACCATCTAAAGGATGATCGCTAATAGATATGCGTGAATCATGAGGTGTATAAACAATACAATTTGGCGCATATTTTTTTAACGTGTTAAGTCCGCCGATGTGATCAAAATGATGATGAGTAACTAATATATGTGTCAGCGTTAAGCCTTGGCTATCAGCAAAATCTTTGACGACCTTGCCATCACCGGGATCAATAACAATAAACTCAGATGAATTATCTTTAACTATCGCCCAAATGTAATTATCATCAAAGGCGTTAAGTGGTATGGTATGAATAGTCATTATGAACCGATAAGAAATCATTTAGGCAAATAATAACGCTAGCATAGGAGGCTTTTTTTTTGAAGAATCAACTGCTGTTGTTCAATAAATGGCTGGACACTGATGATGGTTTGCGCGTTGTGAGTAGAGTAAAAAGGCATCTTGATAATTTTTTGCCAAATATTTATGGTAGCCATTTGTTACAGCTTGGTATTGAAGAAAAGCAAAATTGGTTGAGTCGAAGTGCCATTTATCATCATTATTTTTGCTTGCCTTTCAAGTCGATTTTGAGCACACATGTGTTATCAAGTCCTGAGATTATACCGTTTGCAACGCATAGTCTGGACTTGGTTATTATCCCGTTTGTGTTAAATTACACTCATCATCCTCAAGCGCTACTTCGTGAGTGTGATAGGGTGGTGCGTGCTGGAGGACATGTGATGTTTATCAATATTCATCCTCTAGGTTTTTATGGTTACTTAACGAGCAAAACAAGGCTCATTCCTAGCGCTTGTCGAGCAAATCAGTTTTATCGGCCAAATCATTTACAACAAATATTGTTACAATCTGGATTTCAAACAAAAGTAATACAAAAGTTCTACCATGCTCCACCTTTTGTTAAGAGTAAGTTTGGCGAGGAATTTTTTCATCAAGCAGGGCAGCTCCTACCGCTTCCTTCAAATTACTACATATTAATTGCGGTAAAAAAGGAAAAACATTTATTATTGAATCGTGCTCGTGTAAATAGTTTTTCTTTTGCTACAGAAACGCCGACAAAAGAATACCTTTAAGCCTTAATAAAAAATTGCATTTTACGAAATAATAGCCATGGCCTAAAGTAGCAACTTAAATCATTTTTTGATAACTTACGCAACAAAATAATAATTACGCCTAAGAGCGTCTCTATGACTATCATCTTTCTTCTCTCGTTGGCCACATTGATATGTGGCTTGGTTTTATTTGACGTGCCCATTATATACTTAAATATTGCGCTACTCAGTTTAATGGTAAGTTGGACAATTTTTTTACCTTTAACTGCTGTATGGATTTTATGGATCCCCTTAATTGTCTACTTTTCACTAAACCTCTCATCATTGCGCATTTTTCTTTTTTCTAAGCCATTAAGTTTATATATAAGGAAGAGCTTACCTCCCATGAGCGCTACTGAAAAAATCGCTTTAGAGGCAGGTGATGTATGGATTGAAAAGGAAGTGTTTTGTGGTGATATCACATGGCAGACAATTAGTGAAATACGTAAGCCTGAGCTTTCATCCGACGAGCAGTCATTTTTAGACGACGAATGCCATAAGCTATGTGAACTCCTAGATGACTTTAAACATGTCGAACATGATAAAGATTTATCAAAAGAAGTTTGGCAATTTATCAAAGAAAAAGGTTTTTTTGGCATTATCATTCCGAAATCTTATGGAGGCCTGGGGTTTTCTGCCTATGCGCATTCTCAAATCGTTTTGAAGATTGCTACTAGAAGTATTTCTGCAGCAGTCACTATTATGGTGCCTAATTCATTAGGCCCTGGTGAGTTGCTTATGCGGTACGGAACGAAAGCGCAAAAAGATACATTGTTACCAAAGTTAGCGGTGGGTAAGGAAGTACCATGTTTTGCGTTGACTGCACCGAATGCAGGTAGCGATGCTACCAGTTTAACTGATAGAGGTGAGGTGATTACCCATGAAGGAAAACTGGCCATCAAGCTTTCATGGAAGAAACGTTATATCACACTTGCGCCCGTGGCAACACTGATTGGTGTTGCTTTTAAGCTTTATGATCCAAATCACTTATTGGAGCTTAATAAAGAAGATATTGGTATTACGCTGGCTTTAATACCGGCCAATCACCCTGGTGTTAAACCATCCAAAAGACATAGTCCACTTGGCCTAGCTTTTATGAATGGAACCACAGAGGGTGAAAATGTCATTATTCCTCTTGACTGGATAGTCGGCGGTGTAGATATGGTCGGCGAGGGTTGGAAAATGTTAATGGAATGCTTATCTATTGGCCGTTCTATTTCATTACCTGCACTGGCTGTAGCAGCAGCGAAACAAGCTTACATGACAACAGGCGTATACGCACATTTAAGGGAACAGTTTGGTTGTGCTATCGGTGTTTTTGAGGGTGTTCAAATGGCCTTAGGTCGAATTGGCGGCTTAACATATTTAATGGATGCTGTGCGTATTATGACAGCTGATGCAGTAGGGCAAGACATTAAACCTTCTTTAGTATCGGCAATTACTAAATATCATCTCACAGAAATGGCTAGAGTCGTTATCAATGATGCAATGGATGTTCATGCTGGTCGAGGCATTCAATACGGCCCAAGCAACTATCTTGGATATATCTATCAATCACTACCCATGAGCATCACTGTTGAAGGCGCAAATATTCTGACTAGAAATTTAATTATTTTTGGTCAGGGCGCGATGCGTTGTCATCCATTTTTAGTCAAAGAGATGGAAGCAGTTGCAGACAATCCAACTAACAAACTCAAAGAGTTTGATGCTATTTTATGCCAGCATGTACATTACACATTTATTAATGCTGTTAAAGCGTTTGTTGCAAATGTGTCTTTAAAAACTTATGTTTCTACTGATGCGCCCAAATCTCTGCGTAGATATTTTAAAATCTTAAAGTCATTGAGTTATGCGCTTGCATTTATTAGTGACGTCACATTTGCACGATTAGGTGGTAGTTTAAAACGAAAAGAAGCTTTATCCGCTAGACTGGGTGATATTTTAAGCCATTTATACATGGCAACTTGCGTTATGAAGTATTTTACTGATAACGGAGAAAGTAAAGACGAACGGCCATACTTAGAGTATGCGCTTTCATATTGTTTTCACGAAGCCCATTTGGCTTTTGATGCGTTTTTTGCTAATTTTCCAGATAAGGCATTGTCTATTTTTATGAAGCGTTTTACATTCCCCTTGGGTGTTCACTCAAAACCACCTAGTGATGAACTTCATTTCAATATTGCAAAGTCTATGCAATCAAAAACTTTAATTAGAGAAAAATTATCCAATCCGTGTTTTAATACGCTAGATAAAGAAGATAGCATTGGTAAGCTCTTATACCCATTTGAGTTGTCAGAAAAGGTGACTCCGATTGTAAAACGTATTAAAGAAGCGCAAAAAGATAAAATCTTGAATAAAAAAATCTCTTTTGAGGAGCTTATCAATCAAGCTTTGGTCAAAGAGGTGATTACAGACAATGAAAAAGAAAGGCTTTGGCAATATGAGCTTGCGCGACAAAGCGCTTTAAATGTAGATGAATTTGACTATAAACAATAGATGAGGCGTTATGAATCTTACGAATAAGGCAGTATATATCGTTGACGGGCGTAGAACACCATTTTTAAAAGCTAAAAAAGGTTTAGGTCCGTTTAGTGCATCTGATCTAGCGGTTAAGGCCGGACAAGGATTACTGAATGCGCTTGATCTTGATGTCAAAAATATCAATGAAACCATTGTTGGCTCAGCGATGCCAAGCCCAGATGAAGCTAATATAGGACGTGTCGTAGCCTTAAGACTAGGTTTGGATGAACGAGCTCCTGCATGGACTGTTATGCGAAATTGTGCATCTGGTATGCAAGCATTAGATAATGCAATGGATTCAATTTTGCTAGGAAAAAGCGAATTAGTTTTAGCCGGTGGTACGGATGCTATGAGTCATGCGCCTGTTTTATTCAATGCGCGTATGGTGAATTGGTTATCTGCTTTCATGAGTGCAAAAACACCACCGCAACGATTAGGTGTTATGACAAAATTTCGTCCATCGTTTTTGGCGCCAGTAATCGCATTGCTTCGTGGCTTAACCGATCCAATTGTTGGCTTAAACATGGGGCAAACAGCAGAGAATCTCGCCTACCAATTTCATATTACTCGAAAAGAGATGGATCAATATGCCGTCAATAGTCATAAGCAACTATTCAATGCTCGTGAACACTTAGATGAGATAGTGCCTATTATTGATAAAAAAGGGCATGTGTACACTTATGATGATGGTGTTAGAGAAGACTCTTCAATTGAAAAGTTAGCTAAGCTAAAGCCTTTTTTTGATAAAAAATATGGTATGGTCACAGCAGGAAATAGTTCGCAAATTACCGATGGTGCGGCCATGCTACTATTGGCTAGTGAAGAGGCTATCAAGCGGTATAACTTACCTGTTTTGGCTAAAATTGTAGGAACAAACTGGGCTGGATTATCACCAAAAACAATGGGGTTGGGTCCAGTATATGCGAGCGTTCCACTATTAAATCAGCATAAACTAACAATAGATAACATAGATTTATTTGAAATTAATGAGGCATTTGCAGCACAAGTATTAGCATGTAAAAAGGCCTATGCTGATGCGAACTTTTGTAAAAATGAGTTAAATCTACAAAATGCTTTTGGAGAATTGCCTCTTGAAAAACTCAATATTGATGGCGGTGCAATTGCTTGTGGTCATCCAATAGGTGCTAGTGGTGCCAGAATTGTTTTGCATTTAGCAAAATCACTAAAAGAGCAAAACAAGAAATTGGGGCTTGCCAGTATTTGTATCGGTGGCGGTCAAGGTGGTGCATTCTTAATTGAAAACGTTTGAGGTTAGAAAATGGCAACATATACAAATTGGCAAGTGACTAAAGATGAGCATCAAATTCTTTGGGCAGGATTTGACAGAGCAGGAAGGACTGTTAATACCATCGATGATGTGGTTTTAGATGAGTTAAGGGGAATTATCTCTAGCGTTAATAAAGATAAAGAACTTAAGGCATTGGTTATTTATTCCTTAAAAGATAAGGGTTTTATTGCTGGCGCTGATATTACACACTTTTCAAAATTTTCTGATATAAATTTGATAGCTGATTTTTTAAAAAAAGGGCAACAGGTTTTTAATGAACTAGAGCAACTTAAGGTTAAGACCATTTGCTTAATTGATGGGTTTTGTATGGGCGGTGGATATGAGTTAGCTCTGGCTTGTGATCATCGAATTGCAACAGATAGCGATGCTACGCGCATAGGTTTACCTGAAATTTTACTAGGATTTCATCCTGGTTGGGGTGGAACGGTACGTTTGCCTCAGCTAATTGGTGGATTTAAAGCGTTGACTCAAGTGATTTTAACAGGTCGAGCTCATCGAGCTAAGAAAGCCTTAAAACTAGGGATGATCGATGCCGTTGTTCCCTTACGACAATTAAAGAGGGCTGCCATCTATTTTGTTCAGCACAATACCCCTAAACATAAACCTTCATTTTTTGAAACACTGACGAATAGTCCTTTCGTAAGAAAAGTCCTCGCGAAGCTTATGAAAAATAACGTGAGTAAAATGGTAAAAAAAGAGCATTATCCTGCGCCATTTGCAACGATTGATAACTGGGTTTTAGAGGGAGGAACAAGTGATAGGGCGTTAAGTTGCGAACTTGATTCCGTTAAGTCTTTAATTTCACAAAATGATACAGCAAAAAATTTAATTCGTGCATATCAATTACGTGAGCGAATGAAAGAGTTTGGTAAGAAAAGTGCTAGAAAATTTAAACATGTACATGTTGTTGGTGCTGGCACCATGGGTGGAGATATTGCAGCCTGGTGTGCGTTAAAGGGCATGACAGTAACGCTGGAAGATAGAAGTTATGATGCGATTGGTCCGGCAGTTATGCGTGCGCATAAACTTTATAAGAAAAAACTTAAGAAACCACGACTCATTCAAGAATCACTTGACAGACTGATCCCTGATGTTTCAGGTTCAGGTATTAAAAAAGCTGATATAATTATTGAAGCTATCTTTGAAAATCTAGACGCAAAGCAAACGTTATTTAAACGTATAGAAGAGCAAGCAAGGCCGAATACAATTTTAGCGACCAACACTTCGAGTATACCATTAGATGAAATCAATACGGCCCTTAAGAGCCCTGAGCGATTAGTCGGTATACACTTCTTTAATCCAGTCTCGCGTATGGAACTTGTTGAAGTGGTTTGTGGTGAAAAAACAAATATTGAGGTTCTAGAGGATTCTTATGCCTTTGTAAATCAAATCAGCCGACTCAGCTTGCCTGTTAAATCAAGCCCAGGATTTTTAGTCAATCGTGTACTGATGCCTTATTTGATGGAGTGTGTTTCGCTCTTGGATGAAGGCTATAAGGGGGAACAGATAGATAAAGCTGCAAAACGTTTTGGTATGATGATGGGACCTGTCAGCCTTGCTGATACTGTTGGTTTAGATGTTTGTTTAGCAGTTGCTAAAAATTTGACAGCTCATTTTGGCGGAAAGGTACCAGCGCGATTGGCGGAAATGGTTGAGAAAGGACATTTAGGTGTCAAAACAGGGCAAGGTTTTTATCGGTATGATAAAAAGGGTAAACGCATCAGAAATGATGGGCTTATTGTAAAGATACAAAAGAAGCTAGGTCTGTATCAATCACCTTTCAATCGTAAAGATGATGAATTGATTGCCAACCGACTGATCTTGCGAATGGTGAATGAATCGGCTGCGTGTCTACGTGAAGAGGTTGTAAGCGATGATGACTTGTTAGATGCTGGCATGATTTTTGGTAGCGGGTTTGCACCGTTTAGAGGTGGACCGATGCAATATGTAAAAACATTTGGTGATGGCAAACTTAATGCGCTATTTGAGTCATTAGAAAAAACCTATGGTGAGCGTTTTAAAGCAGATGATGGATTGTAACATTACTGGTAAAAAGCCTATCGTAGAGGCACTAAAAGTGAAGTATAAACGGTTCCTAGCTGTAATGCTTATTACTTTTAGTGCGTCATTTAATGTTTATGCTAAAAGTTATCCTATTAGATACGACACCAATATAATAGGAGAATCTACAGTCGTTGAAGCTAGGGAAGGTCAGACATTAAACGATATTGGTTTAGCTAATGAAATTGGCGCCTTGCAAATAGCACAAGCTAATCCAGATATTAACCCTTTAAAAAAACTGCATGCAGGGAGAGTGGTTAATATTCCTTCTCGATATATTTTACCAGACACTAAACGTGACGGTATTGTAATAAATCTTGCTGAAATGCGTTTATATTATTATCCAAAAGGCAAAGATGAAGTATTAACGGTACCTGTTGGTATTGGTCGAGAGGGTAAGTGGAAAACACCGTTGGGTAAGACACGTGTTATAAAAAAAGAAGAAGATCCAATTTGGCACCCAACCCAAAACGTGCGTGTCGAGGCTTTAATGCATGGGACGCCTATACCTTATGCATTCCCCCCTGGACCCAAAAATCCTCTAGGAAAATATATTTTGAGACTCTCTTGGCCAACCTATCTGATTCACGGTACGAATCATACTGGAGGTGTTGGTGCACGTGTGAGTG
Organism: Gammaproteobacteria bacterium; assembly: GCA_030428185.1. Classification (GTDB taxonomy): domain Bacteria; phylum Pseudomonadota; class Gammaproteobacteria; order Legionellales; family Legionellaceae; genus JAUICE01. The sequence goes on along the minus strand of JAUICE010000034.1, from coordinate 10,236 downwards.
CTGGATGCATACGTCTACAGCCAAAAACCATAAAGAAACTATATGATCAAGTTGCTGTTGGAACCAGTGTATTAGTCATAGATGAGCCTTATAAAATCGGTTTTAAGAATAATACGATTTACCTTGAAGCACATAAGCCATTAAGAGATAGTGGATATCGACAAAAAAAAGAGTTTAGTGATCTTGTGTTAAAATTTTATCGTACTTTTTCTGGTGAGAAAAAACCATACCCTCAATGGAGCAAAATCAAACAGTTGCTTAAAAAAGCTGAGGGTCTACCAAAAGCTTGTGGCTACTTGAAGGATAAATCCTGAGGTTAACGACTTAGGCATATTCGATTGAGGTACGATATTTTTTTAAAGACTAAATCTCATGGCGTTTATGAGCTTGACGTATCGATTTAAAGTATTTGGGACCTTGTGATTTAAGTTGTTCGCTTTCGTTTTTTAACTGATAATTGTTTAACGAGTTTTTTGTATATATAGTTTCACTATTCAATAACAAGTGATCCAATGGTGTTTGCTTAGGCTCTATTTTAAGTTTTTGTAAAATCTGATGATAAATCATTAGTGAGCCACGTAATTTTGCCTCTATCGAATGCCCGGCGATATGTGGTGTTGCGATAAAGGCTTGTTTGATTAGTGCTTCTGATATAAAGGGTTCATCGCAGTAAACATCGAGTACTTTTGCTATAGTTTCTGATCCGTTGATGAGCGCATCTTCATCACAAACTGCGCCTCTTGCAGCATTAATAAATAAACTGTTATTGCTCATAGCTTTTAAAAAGTACTTGTCAACTAGTTTAAGTGTTTTATGAGCACCAGATTTGTTTAAAGGTGTATGTAAGGTCACAATGTCTGCGCTTAAAACTTGCTCTAGGGAGTTTTGGGTAAAGGTAGGATCATTTAATGTGCGTGGCGGATCATAGACATAAGCTTTCATATTTAAACGCTTAGCAGCAGCTAATACTTGACGTCCGACATGGCCGACACCAACTATACCAATAGATAAGTCATGAAGGCGTTTATAATACGCATAAATTGCAAGAAAAACATAATCACATACTGAGCGAGCATTACAACCTGGTGCATTTAGTAGTTGAATATGATTATCTTTTAAATAGCGTGTATCAATATGATCGATACCACTAGTTACCGTTCCTACAATTTTAACAGGTGAGCCTTTTAATAATTCTTGATTAATGAGTGTGGTAGAACGTGTAATAATTACTTCAGCATTCCTGATTGTATGCGTATCTAAATTAGCAGTCGATGTTACGGAAAAGTTGTGAGGAGCAAATAGCTCCTCAATTAATGGAATAGTTTTATCAAAAACGATGTTCATTAAAACTGAAAGATAGTTTGAAAAATTGTTAGTATTAGTCTAAAGGGAGGTAATAATATATAGCTCAGTGTATTCGTCAGTAATAGAATGATTAAAATAATAAATCCATATGGTTCAATTTGCTGATAATAATAATCCCACTTTCTAGGAATAATCGCAGCAACAAATCTTGATCCATCTAAAGGTGGGATAGGTAATAAGTTTAATAACATTAATATCAGATTGATGAAGATGCCAGCTTTTGCAGTCAAAAATAAAAATAATACAGCATAAGAACTATCGATATTAAGATATAAGGCTAGTTTCATAAAACCAGCCCATAACATAGCCATCAAAAAATTAGCTGTTGGACCGGCTATAGCAACGAGAGCACTGTCTCTCCTAGGATTTTTAAAATTACGGGGGCTAATGGGCACCGGTTTGGCCCAGCCAAATATAAATGAAAATTGAGTCATTATCCCAATGAGCAATGGCATTGCTATAGTGCCTACCATGTCGATATGCTTAACTGGATTGAAGCTGATTCTTCCAAGTAATTTCGCAGTGGGATCACCCAATTTATAAGCAACATATCCATGTGCTGCTTCATGCAAAGTGATAGCAAATAATAAGGGTAGAATCCAAATACTAATCTGTTGTATTAGTGAAAGTTGTAACATAATTTATTAAACCTATACTTGAAAGCGCTCTATAGAAATCAATTGGTCTTTGTCAGCCCATAATTGGTTGAGCCAATCATAGAATTCTTGTTTCATCTTCGGATCTAGCAACGCAGTTGTTGTAAATTGCATTGGTATTTCTCGCTCTTGTACAAAAACTTTAACTTTATTGACACGACCACACAAATAATCCCAAAAAGTTAGTCCTCTATTATCTGGGTAGAGAATGGTGACATCAAGGAGTGAAGTCAATCGTTCTCCCATGATATTTAAAACCTCAGAGACACCACCTCCTTTAGGCTTTAATAAGTGGTGATAGGGAGATTTTTGTTGCTTATGCTTTAACTGGGTAAACCTTGTTCCTTCGGCAAAACTCATTACAGAAACAGGTGTTTTAAGGAACTGCTGGCACGAACGTTGCGCTCTTTTTCTATCTATAAGCGCTTTTTTTGGATTTTTATTTATCTTATCTTTCGAATATCGTTTGACAAATGGCATATCAATTGCCCACCATGCAAAGCCGAGTAACGGTACCCATTTCAATTCATCTTTAATGAAAGGTTTGATCATTGGTATTTTTTTATTAAGCGCTTTTTGTAATGTGGGTATATCAATCCATGTTTGATGATTTGAGATGACCAAATACCATTTTTTAGTAGACAGCGTTTTTGGGAGTTCAATCTGCCACTTTATAGGGCGCGTGTGATCAATGAACCACTCATTAAAACTCATCCAGTAGCTGGCAAGTGAGTGTAATCGTTTTGAGCACCAAACTTTAATGGAATGTAGAGGTATAAGCTTGATAAGTCCTAATATAAAGAACGGAATAAAAATAAGCGCTGTATTTAGAATAAGCGCTATAAGGCTTATAATGCCGAGTATATATTCATACATCTTTTTCATATCAGCGCCTGTGTTAAGTCGTCAATTAAATCTTCACTGTCTTCAATACCAACAGATAATCGAACAAAGTTATCGCTAATACCAATTTTCTCTCTTATTGATTTATCTACGGCAGCATGTGTCATAATAGCCGGGTGCTCAATTAAGCTTTCAACTCCTCCTAGGCTTTCAGCCAGTTGAAACAGCTTGGTTTTTTCAAGAAACTTGAGTGTTTCTTCTAAGTTACCTTTTAAATAGACAGAGACCATGCCACCAAAAGCGCTCATTTGTTTTTGAGCAAGATGATGATGGGGATGAGAGGGTAATCCTGGATAAATAACATGCTCTATTTTTTCATGTTGAGCTAAAAATTCAGCGATTTTAAGCGCGTTTTCACAATGTCGCTCCATTCTCAACCCTAAGGTTTTTAAGCTTCTAAGTACAATAAAACTATCAAATGCTGAAGCAACTGCACCAACAGAATTTTGAATGAAAGCAATCTCTTCAGCAAGTGATTTTTCTTTACAAACAACCACACCATTAATAACATCGGAGTGGCCATTTAAGTATTTAGTTGCTGAGTGTACAACAATATCAATGTCATACTCTAATGGGCGCTGTAAAAAAGGCGTTGCAAATGTGTTATCAATGACACTTAATAGTTGATGTTTTTTAGAAAAAAGGCTGATAGCTTCAATATCAACGCATTGCAGTAATGGATTGGAAGGTGTTTCTGCCCAAATCATTTTTGTGTTGGGTTTTAATGCATTGTTTAACGCATCCTTATCATTTAAATCGATATAGGTAACGTCTAATCCGGATGTTTTACTCCGCACTTTATCAAATAATCTAAACGTACCACCGTATAAATCATGCATGGCAATGATATGTGCGTCCTTAGGTAGTAAATCAATGATGGCACTGATAGCAGCCATACCAGAGGAAAATGCAAAGCCATGAGTCCCCGATTCTAAAGAAGCAATACAAGCTTCATAGGCCTCTCGTGTTGGATTTTGTGTTCTTGAATATTCGTAGCCAAGATGATCTCCAGGACTTTTTTGAACGTAGGTTGATGTTGTATATATGGGCGTCATAATTGCGCCAGTATGTGGACAGGGCTCTTGGCCAGCATGAATTGCTCTTGTGTTAAATTTACTCAAATCAATTATTCCGAAATGCTTAACTTATTAATAAATGAGAACATATCACAAGCGTAAACATCATATAAAGTTTTTTAATCAAATTTATATTGTTGGCATGCTTTGTGCCTTTAATAACCCATGAACTCATGAGGATAATTGTCACTAATAGTGCTCATGTATTAAAGGAGGTTATCTAAAGTGGATGCAGTAAAAACCTACCAAAATAAAGGACTTATAGAGGGTGAAGTTGTTGAGCATTACGCACCTATGGTCAAGCGAATTGCTTATCATCTTAAAGCACGTCTACCGCAGCACGTTATGATTGATGATTTAATTCAAGCAGGGATGATAGGTCTTTTAGAAGCACTTAGACGATTTGATGACACTAAAGGTGCTTCTTTTGAAACCTATGCAAGTATACGCATTCGTGGACATATTTTAGATGAGGTAAGGCGAAGTGATTGGGTGCCTCGTTCCGTACATAGACATTCTAGAGAAGTTTCCGAGGCAATAAGATTAATTGAGAATAAAACAGGGCGATATGCTAAAGATCATGAGGTAGCTAAACAACTTGGTGTTAGTATTAGTGAATATCATGATATGTTGAAAGATTCTATCGGTGCTTATTTATATGGATTTGAAGACTTAGGGGTTACCGATGATATCCTGCCTACGGCAAGCTGCCAAAAGCCTAATGAACCATTTTCAGAAGTGTTACGTGAAGATTTCAATCGTCAACTGGTTGGTGTCATTGATAAGTTGCCTGAGCGAGAGCGATTAGTATTATCACTATATTATGAGCAGCAATTAAATCTTAAAGAAATTGGGCAGGTTCTAGGTGTGAGTGAATCTAGGGTTTCACAAATTCTTTCTCAAACGATGAGTAGAGTTAAATCACGTTTAGTGATATAGATGCATCAGATAGAGATGCAATTTCATCGCACACAGTTCGCTTTAGTGTAGCCATTGATTGATTATTTTTTTTGGCACTTAGTTCAGTGAGTTTATAGCGAAAGTACTGGGTTAATATTTCTTCTTCACGCTCACGTTGCTTAACAGCACTTTCAGAATTAATGATAAGATCGAAGATGGTATCTTTTAGTAACCGAATAAGTTTCAAGGCTTCAGGAGGTAATTTTGCGTGAAACTTAATAAGTGGCTCAGTAAAATTTGCATCTTGTATTTCAATGACTATTGAGGTGATAAAAAAGTTAACGAGCTCGCCAAGTACATGTTTTCTCTCGCATACGATATCTGAAAATAGTTTAGATATAATTACAGAAGAGTTAGAGAGTTTGTTAATTTCGCTAGCTTTCTTGATGGTATCTGAAAATAGCTCTTCATCGATTCTGTTTCTATCTAATAATTTTAAATAGATGGCGTCCTCAAAATCGTGAACCGCATAAGCAATATCATCGGCAATATTCATAATAGAGCAATCTAAGGACTTAAAGCATGTTTTATGATGCCCACTACTATTATGTTTAATCGACTGAAAATATTTTTTATCTTCTTTTGATAATGGATGTAATAGCCAGTCAATAACGTCTTGGTCACAATCGTAATAGCACTTAGGTGGAAGACTATCTTTTATCGAGTGCTTTTGTGTTTTTGTAAGATAATTAAGATCAGAGTAGGGGGCTGGATATTTTAAAATTCCAAGCAAGGTACGTCTTGTTAAATCCAAGCCAAAAGGTGGATAAGTTTTTTCAACTTTAGTTAATAGTCGTAACGTTTGCGCATTAGATTCAAAGCCGCCAGCGTCCGCCATAAGTTTATTTAAGATAATTTCACCTGAATGGCCAAACGGTGGGTGCCCAATATCATGTAAAAGGCTTATCGTAGTAATTAAATCTTCATTGGGTAAGAAGTTAATTGAAGGTCCTTGACGACGCTTGATATTTCTAACAATGCTTCGAGCAATGGATGCGACCTCTAAAGAGTGTGTTAGTCGCGTACGATAAAAATCGTTTTGACCAATGCGATGTATTTGTGTTTTATTTTGTAGACTTCTAAATGCGGCAGCATGAATAACTCGCGTGCTATCACGTTCAAAAGGCCCTCGATGATCGTTTTTTGATCGCTTATTATCTGTGCCTGACAGTCGTTTTGTCCACATAGATTGGTTATGCTTTAGGTTTTGCTTCATTAAATGGTTCTAAACTTAAGCAATATTCATTAATCTTACAGATTAAAGGGAAATTTTCCAATTGAACACCAAATCTATTCGCATTATAGACTTGAGGAATTAAGCAAATGTCAGCAATGGTGGGATGTTCGCCAATACAAAAAGGCTTATCTCGCTTCACTTTTGCTAATTCCGTCTCTATTGCAGAAAACCCTTGAAGGATCCAATGATGATACCAGTCTATTTTTTGAGGATCAGAGATGTTGAGTGTTTCTTGCAGGTATTTTAATACCCTTAAATTATTTAAAGGATGAATATCACAAGCAATAGTTAAAGCGATACTTTTAACCCAATACTTTAAGTTTGGCTCTTTTGGATATATAGAGGGTCTAGGAAATTCATCTTCTAGATAGTCGATTATTGCTAATGATTGCGTAATGATACCAAAATCACCAGAAAGAGAAGGCACTAACGATGCAGGATTAACCTTCTTATAATCATCATTAAATTGCTCCCCACCACCTTTAACTAGATGTATGGGGAGTTTGTCAAAATGGACATTTTTTAATGCTAGCGCAATTCGCACACGATAGCTCGCTGTAGAGCGAAAATAATCATAAAGCTTCATGCCTCGTTCCCTTTATGCTTGCTTGACCGTTTGATCAATTGCACCGAATATTGAAGCACCATCCTTATCCTTCATTTCAATTCTAATACTATCTCCAAACTTCATAAACGGCGTTTTTGGCTTTCCTGATTCAATAATCTCAAGCATGCGTCTTTCAGCAATACATGAAGAGCCCACATCATCTCCACCATTAGAAATAGTTCCAGATCCAATGATAGCACCAGCTCTTAGCTCACGTGTTTTAGCAGCATGAGCAATTAATCGCGCAAAACTAAAAGTCATATCGTTGCCAGCATTAGGGTGACCAAAGTTTTTACCATTCAATTCGCTTAATAATGGTAAATTCAATTTATTATTTTTCCATACATCGCCAAGCTCATCTGGTGTCACGGCAACCGGTGAAAAACTTGATGCTGGTTTTGACTGAAAGAATCCAAAACCTTTACCTATCTCATTAGGAATTAAGTTTCTTAAGGAAACATCATTAACTAACATAAGTAGTTTTATATGTTGACCTGCGGCTTCCTCTTCAATAGCCATAGGTACATCATTCGTAATTACGGCAATTTCAGCTTCAAAATCAATTCCATATTCTTCGCTGGTTACTAAAATATCATCTTTTGGGCCAATAAATGCATCAGATCCACCTTGATACATCAAGGGATCTGTCCAAAAATTTTCTGGCATTTCTGCGCCTCTAGCTTTTCTTACGAGTTCAACGTGGCGTACATAAGCACTTCCATCAGCCCACTGATAAGCACGTGGCAGAGGAGAGTGGCACTGATGCTCATCAAATGCAAAACTATTAGCAACTTCACCTTCATTTAAGGCATGATATATTTCGTTTAATTGGTTTTCTACACTTGACCACTGTTCAATGGCTTGCTGAAGTGTGCTGGCGATATTTGAAACATATACGGCCTTAGTTAAATGTTTATTAACAACAACGAGCACTCCGTCCCTAGTATCATTTTTTAATGTTGCAAGCTTCATGAGGCTTCCCCTTCAGTCAAAACACCACGTTTAATTTGATCTCGCTCGATAGCTTCAAATAGTGCCTGGAAATTACCTTCCCCAAAACCCTCATTACCTTTACGCTGAATAATTTCAAAAAATGCAGGACCAAAGATATTTTCAGTGAAAATCTGCAATAGTAGACCATTATCGGGTGTTTTATCGCCATCAATTAACAGCTTTAATTTTTGTAGTTCGCCAAGGGGCTCTGCGTGCCAAGGAAGGCGCTCGCCTATCATTTCATAATAGGTATCAGGAACATCTAAAAAATGTACGCCATTAGCTCTTAACTGTTGGCATCCGGAGTATATATCCTCGGTCAATAAAGCAATATGTTGTATTCCTTCACCATGGTACTCAGACAGGAACTCCTCAATTTGAGACTTATTGTCCTTTGACTCATTAAGCGGGATTTTAACTTTTCCACATGGAGATCCCATGGCACGACTGACAAGACCAGTCATTTTACCTGTAATATCAAAATAGCGTATTTGCTTAAAATTGAATAAATCAATGTAAAAATTAGCCCATTTATCCATGTTTCCTTGGAAGACATTATGCGTTAGATGGTCAATCACAGACATGCCAACATCATTTGATAGTGATGTTGTATGAAAAGTGAAATCACTTTCATAAAATTTTTGACCATCATCGATGAAGTAAATAACGCTTCCACCAATAGCTTTAATTGCTTTGAGATTAACTTCATTGTTTTGAAAATCGCCAACAAATGGCTCGGCGCCTTTATTGATCACATGTTCATAAGCTTTTTGTGCATCTTGTACTTTAAAGCCCATTGCACAAGCACCAGCTCCATGTATCTTTGCATGTTCACTGGCCTGAGAATTTGGCTCTTTATTAATTAGAAAGTTGATTTTTCCTTGGCGAAATAATTCAATGTCTTTTCTCTTATGCGTTGCAACATGAGTAAATCCCATTGTATTAAAAAAATCTGTCATATACTGAATATCACTACCAGAGAATTCTAAAAACTCAAAACCATCTAAACCACATGGATTATCTAAACTCATTCTGTACTCCTTGATATTAATTCTTGCAAATCAACTGTAAACCATCTGCTATTGGGATAATGGTACTTACGATATTTTGGTCATTAGCTATTTTTTTATTGAGCTCTCTAATGGCTATCGTCTGTCTATCTTGATGTTTATCATCAAGAACTTTGCCATCCCAAAATATATTATCGATGAGCATAATGCCACCTTTTCTAAGTAGTTGGAATGATAAATCGTAATAGTTAGAATAATTAGTTTTGTCTGCATCAATAAAAATAAAGTCGAAAGTCTCAAGCTCTGTTTCAAGCAAAGCATGAAGTGACTGACTTGCATCGCCTAACTGTAGAGTGATTTTATTATCAACGCCCGCAGCTTGCCATGCAGGGCGTGAATACTCAGTCCATCTAGGGTTGATGTCTAATGTAATTAAATGGCCATCGCTAGGTAAGCTTTCTGCAATAACCAAAGCACTATAACCACAAAAGGTTCCAACTTCCAAACACTTTTTTGCATTAATTAACTTTAAAAGCACTCGGATAAATTGCCCTTGAATAGGGGAAATTTGCATAATAGATAATTCAAGATGTGAAGTGGCTTCTCGAAGCTTTTTTTGGTTGTTACTTTCTTTAACTGCGTTTTGATTAATATACTGACTGACAAGTTCTGATAAGATTTTGTTATCTGCTTTCACGGTTGGCCCATTAACTTAAAAGAAAAGTATTATATCAAATAATACCCAATCCCTTTGTAATAAAAAGTTAGTAAGCATTGAGGGTATGTAGTAAACGCACTGGCAATATTTAAAAAAAAAGTAAAAATTACTTTCGTTTTGGTTGAAATTTTATATAAATAAAGTAAATTGAAATCTTCACTATCATTTTTCTGGAGAAAGGACTCATGGCTAAAACTTCAAAGGTAACCGTTAAAAATAACAAACAAGAAGCAGCGCTAGCGCAAGTAAAAAAACAACTTCAAGCAGTTACTGAGAGCATTAAAGATGATAAAGCACACTTAAAGTCTGAGCTTGCAAAAGTAACTCAAGAGATGAAAAAACAAATTCAAGAAGCTCTAGAAAAAGGGTATGCGAAAGGACAAAAGGATGGCCTGAAAATTCATCAAGATACAATTAAAGCCGTTGATAGTGCATTGAAGAAGTTTTCTGCACCAACGAAAGCTAAGCCTAAGAAAAAAACTACCCAGACAAAAGCTAAAGTGTCTAAACCAATCAAAACTGCTCAAATAAAAGCTAAAGCTTCTAAACCAACGAAGACAGCAACACCATCTATTGATAAGCAAGAAGCTAACAATGATATCATCGTAGACAGTAGTTTGCTTAATAGTGTGAATCAAGAGGCTATGCTTAATGAGCAGGTTGTAGAGCAGGTAGGTGTTCATCTAGACGCTACTGAGTCTACATCGACTA